>NZ_CP038462.1:2700000-3000000 GCF_004777465.1 Nocardioides daphniae | reverse complement strand
CCCTGATCTCCACCGAGGTGCGCGTGAGCGAGGTATCCGAGCCGTCGAGCGACCCGGGCGCCGGCCCGAAGCGTCGCGGCCGCAAGAAGAAGCGCCACACGGTCGGCACGGTCATCCTCTCCACGCTGCTGGTGCTCACCCTGGTCACCGGCCTCGGAGCCGTCGCCTTCTACCGGAGCATCACGGGCAACCTCAACGAGTCCGACGCGATGAACCAGCTGAAGGACCGCCCGGAGGACTACGACACCGGGCCCAAGAAGCCGGTCCGCATCCTCGTCATGGGCACCGACACCCGTGCCGGCGAGGGCAACAAGATCGACGGGGAGACCGGCACCGAGCACTCCGACACCAACATCCTGCTGCACATCTCCGCCGACCGTTCCCGGGCGTACGGCATCTCGATCCCGCGCGACTCGCTCGTCACCCGCCCCGACTGCGGCGTCGACGACGAGATCCCGGGTGAGGAGAACGCCACCTGGAACGAGGCGTACCAGGTCGGTCAGGAGGGCTGCACGGTCGAGCAGTTCGAGCTCAACACCGGGGTGCGCGTCGATGGCTTCGTGAAGCTCGACTTCAACGGCTTCAAGGGCATGGTCGACGCCATCGACGGCGTGCCGGTCTGCGTGCCCTACGACATCGACGACGAGAAGCACGACATCTTCATCAAGGCGGGCGAGCGAGAGATCCGCGGCGACGAGGCCCTCGACTACGTGCGCGTGCGGGCGGTCGGCAGCGGCTCCGACATCGGGCGCATCTCCCGCCAGCAGACCTTCATCGCCTCCATGGTGAAGAAGGTCAGCTCGGCCGGCACGCTGTCGCGTCCGGACAAGGTGCTGGGCTTCCTCACGGCCGTCGCCAAGGCGCTCACCATCTCGGAGAACATCAGCGACCTGAAGCGCCTCACCGGCATCGCCCTGAGCCTGCAGAACGTCGGCATGGACAAGGTGAAGTTCGTGACCGTGCCGCACTCCGAGTTCCCCCGTGAGTCCCCCTTCTGGGGCCGGGTGCAGTGGACCGAGCAGGCCGACGAGATGTGGCGCAAGATCGCCCGCGACAGGCCGCTGGGCGCCGAGCTCACGTCGAAGGCCATCCGCGCCGACCGCGCGCCCGGGAAGGGCAAGGACAAGGCCTCCGACTCGCCGAGCCCGTCGGCCACCGGCTCTGTGGACCCGGACGAGGAAAAGCCCACCGACGCCGAGGTGGCGGCCGCCGAGTACGAGGCGCGCTGCGCCTGACGGCTGCCCCGGCCGACCGGTCCGGGCCCGGGCGTACGCTGGACGCATGAGCGAGAAGGACCGTCCCGAGCCGGAGTGGAAGCGGCGTCGACGTCTCGCCGAGATCTTCGGCGACGTCCTCCCCGCCACCACGAAGGACGAGCGCGAGCCCGAGGCGCGGTCGACCGAGTCGGCCAGCGAGGCGTGGCTCATGCGCCAGGTGCCGCCGCACCACGGCGGGCACTGACGCCCGAGCGCTGCAGATGGACGAAGGCCCGCCCGGTCACCCGGGCGGGCCTTCGTCGTGACGTGCTCCGCGTGGTCAGAGGGACCCGGGACGCGTCGCCTGGGCCTTGAGGAGGTCGCGGATCTCCTGCAGGAGCAGCACGTCCTCCGGGGCGGCGGCGTCCTCCTCGTCGGCGGCGGGGAAGTACTTCTCCTTGGCCTTGGTGTAGGGCACGACGATCGCGAAGTAGACGACGGCGGCCATGATCACGAAGGAGATCAGGGCCGTCAGGAAGGCGCCGACCGAGATGCCCTCGGGCTTGTAGTTGGAGAAGTCGGGGGTCCCTCCCAGCTTGCCCAGCAGGTCCATGATCAGGGCCACGGTCGCGGTGACCACGGTGGCGAACGCGCCGCCCATGATGAACGCGACGGCCAGCTCGATGAGGTTGCCGCGGAGGAGGAATGCCTTGAAGCCGCTCATGTGTGTCTCCAGATCTCTCGCCGGATCCATGGGCGGATCCGAGTCATGGTGCGTGACGGTGGGCTCTCGCCTCGGACCACGCTAGCGCGACCAGACCACGGTGAGGAACTGCTGCACGGCGGCGACCGTGACGTCGTCCACGTCGTCGGGGGCGAGCGCCACCACGACGACCCTGCCCGAGGCGACCTGGCCCGAAACACCCTCCGGATCGGGCGGGAGGGCCACCACCGGGGCGTCGCGGGCCACGGTCGCGGCCCGCCCGGTGGAGGGGTCGGCACTGACCAGGTCGACGGTGTCGCCGACCCGCACCAGGTCGACCACGGTGGCGTCCGGCACCCGCACAGGCACGGCGGTGCGCCCCGGGTAGCCCTCGAGCAGGTCGGGCCCGAGCACCCGCGCGTCGGTCACCGGCTCGCCGCGTCGCAGGGGGCTGGCGAGCCTGCGGCCCGCGGGCGCGGCGACGACGCCGTCAGGCACCGTCCCCACCGCGTACGCAGCCAGCTCCACGTCACTCGCCGTGAGTGCCGTGCCTGCGGGCAGGTCGCGCGCGGCGACCCACGTCTCGACCACCGGCGGGGGAGGGGGCGCGACGGTCCGCAGGGTCGCCAGCGCGGCGACGGCCACGCAGCAGGCCGCCAGGCCGCGGCGGTGCGCCAGCACGTGGCGGCGCCACCACCGGCGTACGCGCAGCCGGGGGCGGCCGGTCGGTGACTCAGGAGCAGGCATGCCCCGACGCTAGGAGGGCAGGGCGGGGTCCGTACGGGCCGCGTCCACAGGCGCGACGACGTCGCGGCGCTGGGGAGGTCAGCTGGCTGCGCTGGAGGTGGTGCCGGAAGAGGTGCTGGTGCTCGCGCTGCTCGAGGAGGAGCTGCTCGAGTCGGAGCTCGTCGACGAGTTCGAGGAGGCGGGGACGCTGGAGGACGAGCCCGAGCGGGAGTCGGTGCGGTAGAAGCCCGATCCCTTGAAGACCACACCCACGGCGTTGAAGAGCTTGCGCAGGCGCCCGGCGCACTGGGGGCACTCGGTCAACGCGTCGTCGCTGAAGCTCTGGAACTGCTCGAAGGCGTGGTCGCACTCGGTGCAGGCGTACTGGTAGGTCGGCACGTCGCCCATGATAAGCCACCGGTTGTAGGCAGAATGACCGACGATGAGCACTCAGACGGGCCCTGTGACCGATGCCGCACCCGCCGCGCCCGCCACACCCGCGCCAGGGTCGTGGTGGGAGCGCTACCGGAGCTGGCCGACCTGGGCCCACGTCACGACGGGCCTGGTGATCGCGCTCGTGCTGCTGCTGGTCGCCCTCGCCGTCCACGCGACCAACGTCTACCGCCGGCCCCTGCCGCAGACCACCGGCGAGGCGCAGCTGCCCGGGCTGGGTGCCGCCGTGGAGGTCCTGCGTGACGCCAACGGCGTACCGCAGCTCTACGCCGACACCGACCGTGACCTCATCCGCGCCCAGGGCTACGTGCACGCCCAGGAGCGCTTCTTCGAGATGGACGTCCGCCGGCACGCGACCGCTGGTCGCCTCGCCGAGCTCTTCGGCCGCGAGGCGCTCGACAGCGACAAGATGGTCCGCACGATGGGCTGGCGCCGCGTCGCCGACGAGGAGCTGGGGCTGGTCAGCACCGACACCCGGGCCCTGCTCGACGCGTACGCCGACGGGGTCAACGCCTACCTGGCGCAGCACGACCCCGACGAGATCGCGGTGGAGTACTCGCTGCTCGGCCTCACCGGGCTCGACCATGTGCCGGCGAAGTGGACCGCCACCGACTCCCTGGCCTGGCTCAAGGCGATGGCGTGGGACCTGCGCGGCAACATGGACGACGAGATCGACCGGGCCGTCGCGGCCCTGGACAACGACCCGTCCGTGGTGGCCGACCTGCACCCGCCGTACGACGCCCGGCGGCACCTGTCGATCGTGCCGGAGGCAGCCTCGGTCAGCGGCCGGGTCGACGAGGTGGCCGACGAGCTGGCCGACGACCTGGCCGACGGGGGATCAAGCCCTGCCGCGGCCGTGGCAGCCCTCGACGCCGCCCGCGCCGCGGCCGACGCCGTGCCGGCCCTCCTCGGTCGCGGCGACAGCCTCGGCTCCAACTCGTGGGTCGTCGCCGGCTCCCGCACCGCCACCGGCAAGCCGCTGCTCGCCAACGACCCGCACCTGGGCACCAGCCAGCCGGGCATCTGGACCCAGATGGGGCTGCACTGCCGCGAGGTCACGCCCGACTGCACGCTCGACGTCGCCGGCTTCACCTTCTCGGGCTTCCCGGGCGTCGTCATCGGCCACAACGCCGAGATCGCGTGGGGCTTCACCAACCTCGGCCCCGACGTCACCGACCTCTACCTCGAGCGGGTCCGCGGCGACGTGTGGTGGCAGGACGGACGTGCCCGGCGCCTCGAGGACCGCACCGAGACGATCCGGGTGCGCGGCGAGGAGGACTTCGTCCTGCGGGTCCGCTCCACCGACCACGGCCCGCTGATCTCCGACGTCTTCCAGGACGCCAGCTCCGTCGGCGCCAACGCGGCCCGGGAGGCCGGGGAGCCCGACCCGTACGCCGTCGCCCTGCGCTGGACCGCCCTCGACCCCGGCACCACCGCCGACGCCGTCTTCGCGCTCAACCGGGCCGGGGACTGGACGTCCTTCCGGGCCGCGGCCGCCCTCTTCGACGTGCCGTCGCAGAACCTCGTCTACGCCGACCGGGCCGGCAACATCGGCTACCAGGCACCCGGACGGATCCCGGTCCGCCGCCCCGGCCACGACGGCCGCACTCCGGCGGCCGGATGGAGGAAGGCCAACGACTGGACCGGTCGCCACATCCCCTTCGAGGCGCTGCCGTCGGTGCTCAACCCCGCCGAGGGGTTCATCGTCACCGCCAACCAGGCCGTCACCGGGCCCGACTACCCCTACTTCCTCACCGACGACTGGGACGAGGGCTACCGCGCCCAGCGGATCCGCGAGCTGCTCGCCGACGACACCGAGGTCTCGGTCGGCGACATGGCCCGCATCCAGCTCGACGCCGCCAACCCGATGGCCGACGCCCTGGTCCCGGCGTTGACCGCGATAGACGACCTCAGCCCCTACGTCCAGGAGGCGGTCGACCTGCTCGCCGAGTGGGACGGCCAGGACCGTGCCGACAGTGCCGCGGCGGCGTACTTCCACGTGGTGTGGGAGCGACTGCTCGCGCTGACCTTCCACGACGACCTGCGCGAGCGCATCCACCCCAACGGCGGCGCCCGCTGGGTGAGCGTGGTCGAGCGGCTGCTCACCCAGCCCCGCCACGCGCTGTGGGACGACCGTGACACCGAGGAGACCGAGCAGCGCGACGACGTGCTGCGCCGTGCCCTGGTCGAGGCGCGCGACGAGATGACTGCCCGCCGCTCCCGCAACCCCGACCGCTGGGCGTGGGGCCACCTGCACGAGCTCGAGCTCACCCACCAGACGCTCGGCACCTCGGGCATCGGCCTCGTCGAGCGGATCTTCAACCGCAACGGCGGTGGCGTCGACGGCAGCCACGCGGCGCCCAACGCGACGGCGTACGACGCGACCGAGGGCTTCACCGTGACCTCGTCGCCCTCGATGCGGATGGTCGTCGACCTGGCCGACTTCGACGACTCGCGCTGGGTCAACCTGACCGGTGTCTCCGGCCACCCGGCCTCGAGCCACTACGACGACCAGGTCGAGCTCTTCGTCGAGGGACGCACCCTGCCGTGGCACTTCAGCCGCGACGCGGTGCGCAGGGCGAGCGAGGACCGGCTGCTGCTCGCCCCGACCGACGACTGACCGACGGCTGGGCGAGGACGGCTCAGGGAGCGAGCACGACCACGCCGTCGCGGGTGATGGCGGCGTCGACGACCTGGTCGTGCAGCTCGACGGGCACCCGACGGCCCACCTCGCCGGGGTGCAGCAGCACCGCCACGAAGGCGCCGTCGACACGGGCCAGGGCACGGTCGTACGAGCCGCCGCCGCGCCCCATCCGGTGCCCGGTGGCGGAGACTGCGACGCCGGGCACGAGCACCACGTCGGCGTCGGCGACGGCGTCGACCCCCAGCGCCGGGGTGGCGGGCTGGAGGGTGCGCCGCAGCCCCTCGGTGAGGGCCTCGGGGCCGGCGTACTCGGCCCAGTCGAGGTCGTCGTCGGGCAGCAGCACCGGGAGCAGCACGCGGACGCCGCGCTCGCGCAGCGCGTCGAGCAGCGGTCGGGTGCCGGGCTCGCTGCCGCCCGAGACGTACGCCGCCACGCACGCCCCCGCGACGACCTGCGGGAGGGCGAGGACGTGGTCGCGCAGACGCTCGGCGGTGAGGGCCAGCGCGTCGGCGTCGAGCGCCGCCCGCGCAGTGAGGACGTCGCGGCGCAACGCCTTCTTCGCGGCCACCGACGCAGGGTCGGTGACCGGTCCGTGGGGGAAATCCGCTTCCGTCACCGGATCAGCCTACGATCGTGGGTATGGCAATGACTGTTCGGAGCAAGGGCCTGGAGGCCGCCCGCGCCAAGATGCGCGCAGCGGGTGTCGACGAGGTGGCGATCGAGACCTTTGCGCACTACTACCGCCTCCTGGAGCACGGTGAGACCGGCATGATCGCCGAGTCGTCCATCGAGCCGCTCGACATGGAGTCCCTCGCTGACGTCGAGGTGAGCGAGGAGGACGCGTTCGCCGCCGTCCGCGCCACCGCCGTGATCAAGCTCAACGGTGGCCTCGGCACCTCGATGGGCATGGACCGCGCGAAGTCGCTGCTCTGCGTGCGCCGCGGCCTCTCCTTCCTCGACATCATCGTGCGGCAGGTGCTGCAGCTGCGCGAGGCGTACGACGCCCCCCTGCCGCTGATCTTCATGAACAGCTTCCGCACCTCCCAGGACACCCTCGACGCGCTGGCCCGCTACACCGACCTCGCGGTCGAGGGGCTGCCGCTGGAGTTCCTGCAGAACAAGGAGCCCAAGCTCCTCGTCGACGGCCTCACCCCGGTCGCGTGGCCCACCGCCCCGGAGCTCGAGTGGTGCCCGCCCGGCCACGGCGACATCTACACCGCGCTCCAGGGCTCCGGTCTGCTCGGCCAGCTGATCGACGCCGGCTACCGCTACGTCTTCGTCTCCAACTCCGACAACCTGGGCGCCGTGCCGGACGCGCGGGTGGCCGGCTGGTTCGCCACCTCGGGCGCCCCCTTCGCGATCGAGGCCGTGCGCCGCACCGCCTCCGACCGCAAGGGCGGCCACTTCGCCCGCCGCAAGTCCGACGGCCGCATCGTGCTGCGCGAGTCGGCGCAGACGCTGGAGGCCGACAAGGAGGCGCTCGCCGACCTGGGGCGCCACCGCTTCACCTCCACCAACAACCTCTGGTTCGACCTGCACGCCATGCGCGACACCCTCGTGCAGCGCAGCGGGATCCTGGGCCTGCCGCTGATCCGCAACGTCAAGACGGTCGACCCCTCCGATCCGTCCTCGCCCGAGGTGGTCCAGATCGAGACCGCCATGGGGGCCGCGATCGAGGTCTTCGAGGGCGCGACGACCATCGAGGTCGGCCGTGACCGCTTCGTGCCGGTGAAGACCACCAACGACCTGCTGGTGCTGCGCTCCGACATCTACGACCTGGGCAAGGACTTCGTGCTCGACCAGGTCGCCGAGACGATCCCGTTCGTCGACCTCGACGGCGACTACTACAAGCTGGTCGGCGAGTTCGACAAGCGCTTCCCCGAGGGCGCGCCGTCGCTGCGCGAGGCCACGTCGGTGCGCATCGAGGGCGACTGGACCTTCGGCCGCGGCGTACGCCTGACCGGTGAGGTCGCGCTCGAGGCCACGTCCGCGCAGCGGGTGCCGGCCGGCGAGGTCCTGGGCGAGGCCGGCACCGACGGTGACGGGGGCGCCGATGTCTGAGCCGGTGTCCGGGGCCCAGCCCGACGTGGTGAACGTCGACGACCTGGTCTCCCGCATCGTCTCCTCCGTCAGCCCGCTGGCCGACTTCCCGCTGCCGCTGATGGAGGCCTTCGGGATGGCGGTCGCGGAGGACGTGGTCGCCGAGGTCGCGCTGCCCAGCTTCGACAACTCCGCGATGGACGGCTACGCCGTGCGCGCCGCCGACGTCGCGGGTGCCTCGGCCGACGAGCCGGTGCACCTGCCCGTGGTCGGTGAGATCAGCGCCGGCCGCGCCGCCCACCTGGCCCTCTCCCCGGGCACCGCGGTCAAGATCATGACCGGCGCCCCGGTGCCGGCAGGCGCCGACGCCGTCGTGCCCTACGAGTGGACCGACCGCGGCGTCGTGAGCGTCCGGATCGAGCGCGGTGTCGAGACGGGCGCCAACATCCGCCGGGCCGGTGAGGCCGTGCAGGCCGGTGACCTGGTCGTCGAGCACGGCACTGTCCTGGGCCCGCGCCACCTCGGCCTGCTGGCCTCGATCGGGCGCGCCACCGTGCGCTCGCGTCCGCGTCCGCGCGTGGTGGTCATCTCCACCGGCTCCGAGCTGCGCGACCCGGGCACCCCGCTCGGCCACGACTCGATCTACGACGGCAACTCCTACCTGCTCGCCGCGGCCGCCCGCCAGGCCGGTGCGACGGCGTACCGCGTCGGCATCGTGCCCGACGACGTCCGCTCCTTCACCGAGGCGCTGAGCGACCAGCTCGTCCGCGCCGACCTGGTGATCACCTCGGGCGGCGTCTCCGAGGGTGACTACGACGTGGTCAAGGAGGCGCTCGGCGGCCTCGGCACGGTCTGGTTCGGCAAGGTCGCCATGCAGCCGGGTCGCCCGCAGGGCTTCGGCGTCGTCGGCGAGGACGAGGTCCCGATCTTCTGCCTGCCCGGCAACCCGGTGTCGGCCTACGTCTCCTTCGAGACGTTCGTGCTTCCGGCGCTGCGCACCATGATGGGCAAGACCCCGGCCTCGCGCCCGACCCGTCGCGCCCGGCTGACCGACCCGATCACCTCGACGCCGGGCAAGCGCCAGCTGGTGCGCGCCCGCTACGGCACCGACCGCGGTGGCGCCTTCGCGACGCCGGTCGGCGGCCACGGCTCGCACATGATCGGCGACCTGGCCTCCTCCAACGCGCTCGTCGTGGTGCCGGAGGAGAGCTCCGGCGTCAGCGCCGGCGAGATGGTCCAGGTGCTCTGCCTGGACGAGGACTTCTGAGGAGGCTCGCGTGGGCGAGGCAGCACCGGGACTGACCCATGTCGACGAGTCCGGGGCTGCCCGAATGGTCGACGTCTCCGACAAGGCCGTCACGAAGCGGACCGCCGTCGCCTCGGGCCGCGTGCTGGTCAGTGCGCAGGTCGTCGAGCTGCTGCGCGGCGCCGGCGTGCCCAAGGGCGACACCCTGGCCGTGGCCCGGCTGGCCGGGATCATGGGCGCCAAGCAGACGCCCGCGCTGATCCCGCTGTGCCACCCGCTGGCGATCTCCGCCGTCACCGTCGACCTGGTCGTGGCCGACGACGCGGTGGAGATCACCGCGACCGTCTCGACGACCGACCGCACGGGCGTGGAGATGGAGGCGCTGACCGCGGTCTCGGTCGCGGCGCTGACCGTGGTCGACATGGTCAAGGCGGTCGACAAGGCGGCGGTGATCACCGACGTACGCGTGGAGTCCAAGGCCGGCGGCAAGTCGGGGGACTGGCGCCGATGAGCGGCGCCGCACCCAGCGCGGTCGTGGTCGTGGCCTCCAACCGTGCAGCTGCCGGGGTGTACGCCGACACCACCGGCCCGCTGATCGTCGACTGGCTGCGCGAGCAGGGCTTCGCCGTCGGTGACGCGGTGGTCGTCGGCGACGGCGCCCCCGTGGAGCAGGCGCTGCGCGACGCCGTGGCGGCCGGCGCCCACGTCGTCCTCACCACCGGCGGCACCGGCCTCACGCCCACCGACCGTACGCCGGAGGCGACCCGCGCGGTCGTCGACGCCGAGGTGCCGGGGATCGCGGAGGCGATCCGGGCGTACGGCCTCGCCCAGGGCGTCCCCTCGGCGATGCTGTCCCGAGGACTGGCGGGCCTCGCCGGACGTACGCTCGTGGTCAACCTGCCCGGGTCGCGCGGCGGCGTGAAGGACGGCCTGGCCGTGCTCGCGCCGGTGCTGGCCCACGCGGTCGACCAGGTCGCCGGCGGCGACCACGAGCGACAGGACGGAGACTGACGATGCCCCAGGCCCAGGGGTGGCCCGCGGTGCTGGTCGACGGACCGGTCAAGGTCCGTCCGATCACTCGCAGCGACGGGCGCGCGTGGATGGATGCCCGCAGCCACAACCGGGAGTGGTTGGCGCGCTGGGAGGCGACCGTCCCGGCCGGCACCGAGCCGCGCCCCTCGACCTTCAACAACCTGGTGGCCCGGCTGCGGCGCGCGGCCCGGCTCGGCACCACGATGCCCTTCGTCATCGAGGTCGCCGGGTCGCTGGTGGGGCAGGTGACGGTCAACAACATCGTGCGCGGCTCGGCCCAGTCGGCCTCGATCGGCTACTGGATCGACCAGCGGGTCGCCGGCCACGGCCTGATGCCGCAGGCGGTCGCCATGGTGATCGACCACTGCTTCACCACTGCGGGGCTGCACCGCATCGAGATCTGCATCCGCCCGGAGAACACCAACTCCCTGCGCGTCGTGGAGAAGCTCCAGATGCACGAGGTCGGTCTCGCCCCGCGCTTTTTGCACATCGACGGCGACTGGCGCGACCACCGGATCTACGCGGTCACCCAGGAGGAGGTCCCGGAGGGGATGCTCGTCCGGTTGAAGCGGTCGCGCAACGAAATCACATGAGCCACACCAGTAGTTGTGCGACACACCTACTGCGCTGCACGCCGGACGGCCTCCACGAATCTAGTCTCGTCACGTGGACCCGAGCGCACTGATCTTCGTCGCCCTCGCCGTGGCGTGGGCCGTGTATCTGTTGCCCAAGGCGCTCAAGCACCATGACTCGGTGCAGCGCGGCCGTTCGGTGGAGCGCTTCTCCCATCGCATGCGGGTCCTGGCCCGTCGTGAACCCACCTCGTCGCGCGACGCCCGTCTGGTGATCCAGCCCGGGCGCGCTCCGTCGCGTCCCGTCATCGAGACGAAGGGCCCTGCGCCCGTCGTCGCCTCCGTCGCCGCCCGCCGTGCCGCGGCCAACCGTGCGGCGCGCCGTCGTCGCAACGTGCTCTCGGTGATCCTCCTCGGCCTCGTCGTCGTGGTCGCCCTGGCGGCGGCCGGTGTCTTCTCCTGGTGGTCGGTGACCGCCCCTGCCGGTCTGCTCGCGGCCTGGCTGGTGGCCTGCCGCCTGATGGTGAAGTCCGAGCGGCGCTCGACCCCGGTCGTACGCCGTGTCCCCGCCGCCCCGGCCGCAGCTGAGGACGACGGCCCGACGCAGGCCCACCCGGTCGTCACGGCCGAGCTCTCCGACTCCTCGGTCACGCTGCCCGCGGTCGACGTCGAGCTGGCGCCCGATGACCCGTCGCGCTGGGACATGGTCCCGGTGACCCTCCCGACCTACGTCACCAAGCCGGCCGTGGCGCGCCGCACCGTGCAGTCCTTCGACCTCGAGTCCACCGGTGTGTGGACGTCGGGCCACTCCGAGGCGGAGTCGGCGCTGGCCCGCACCGCCCAGGAGATCAAGAAGGCCGAGCAGCAGGCAGCCGACGAGGCCGCCCACCGCCGCGCTGTCGGCTCCTGAGGTGTCCCGCCCCGCAGGGGTGGGGTGATTGGGAAGGCTGAGCCGGCAGGTGCTATGTTTTCCGACGCATCGGTTGGTGCGGTGGACCAATGGTTCACGGGGCTGTGGCGCAGTTGGTAGCGCGTCTCGTTCGCAATGAGAAGGTCAGGGGTTCGAATCCCCTCAGCTCCACCACGGTGGCAAAGAACCCGCAGGTCGATCCGACCTGCGGGTTCTTCGCGTCTCGCCCCACCGCATCCCGGTCCAGCCGAGCACCAGCAGACTGTCGGCCACATGCGGGTCGTGCTCGCGCGGTACCGAACCACCGACCGTCCGCCGAGCCGCTTCGGATGGGAGTCTCGACGTCAAGGCGCCGACACCTAGGACAGGTCGGCATGACCCAGATCGCGCGCGGACCCGTCCCACGCTGCTGCGGGCAGGGTCAGGCGGCCCAGAACTTGTCGGCCACGTCCGTGATCATCATCTTGCCGGGAGCATGGGAGATCGCGAAGGGCAGGCCGGCGGCGACGGCGATCGCCTGGGGCGTGACTCCGCACCCCCAGAACACCGGCACGTCGCCGTCCTCGATCAGCGGCGCATCGCCGTAGTCGGGAGAGGCCAGGTCGGCGATGCCCAGGGAGGCAGGGTCGCCGATGTGCAGGGGTGCGCCGTGCATGGTCGGGTAGCGGCTCGTCACCTGTACGGCGGTCGCCACTTGGCTGGCGGGGATCGCCCGCATCGACACGACGATCGGTCCGTGCATGACGTCCGCTGCGCGGGAGGCGATGTGTGTCCGGTACATCGGCACGTTGCGGCCCGCAGTGAGGTGCCGGACCGGCACGCCGGCCTCGACCAGCGCATGCTCGAAGGTGAAACTGCAGCCGATGAGGAAGGCGACCATGTCGTCCGTCCACTGCTCGGTGACCTCGGAACGCTCCTCCACGACGACGCCGTCGGCGATGATCCGGTAGCCAGGGATGTCCGTGCGCAGGTCGGCCCCGGGAGCCAGGCTCGTGCGGGGGGAGCCGGGTCCGTGACGTCGATGACCGGGCAGGACTGCGGGTTGCGCTGGGCGAACAGCAGGAAGTCGTAGGCGTACTGCTTGGGTACGGCGATCAGGTTGGCCTGGGTCATCCCCGTGCACCAGCCGCTCGTCGGCACCGACAGACCGTCGCGGAACATCTGTCGGGCCTCGGCGGGGGTCAACGATTCCACTGGTGCACTCATGTGAGGTCCTGCTTCCTTGTCTCTTCGAAGAACAACGTGTCGCCGGGTCGCATGTTTGCAGCACGGTCGATGTCCGCGTCCACCACCACGGCGATGACGGGATACCCGCCGGTCACCGGGTGGTCGGACAGCATCAGGGTCGGGTGGCCCCTGGGAGGCACCTGGAGCGCTCCCCGGACCAACCCCTCACTGGACAGCTCCCGGGACACCGCCCGTTGGAGCACCGGCCCGTCCAGCCGGATGCCGATCCGGTCCCCGACGGCGGTTGCCGTCCAGGGCTCGGTGACCAGCGCTCGGCGGGACTCGGCGGTGAACCAGTCGTCGCGCGGACCCATGATCACCCGGAGCCGCCCGCCGGTCGCCCCGCGGGTGACGGCCTGGTCGACCGTGGGACAGGTGGTCGGCGCGGCGCCAACGGGCAGTCGTACGCCGTCCTCGAGCACCGCCGGGCCGAGGTGCGCCATCATGTCGGTCGACCGGGAGCCGAGCACCGCTGGGACCGCGATCCCGCCCCGCACCCCGAGATAGCTGCGCACGCCGGAGGAAGCGACGCCGAGCCTGATGGTCTGTCCAGCCCTGACGCGCAGGACGGCGTTGCACCCCTCTCGCCGCTCGTCGACCCAGACGGGCACCGGCGCTCCGGTCACCGCCATCACCAGATCCTCCGTCGGCGAGGCGGAGAAGCCGCCGACCGTGACCTCGATGCCAGCGGCGTCCTCGGGGTTGCCGACGAGCCGGTTCGCGAGTGTGAACGCCCCTCGGTCGGCAGCGCCCGAGGCGCCGACGCCGATCTTCGCCAGCCCCGGGCGGCCCAGGTCCTGGACGGTCGCCAGGGGGCCTGCGTGCAGCACGACCAGCTCCGGGCTACGCACAGCTGTCCACGCTCTCGAAGCGCACGCGCGACCCCGGCGTCAGCAGGGCTGGAGGATCGCGGTCGAGGTCCCAGACCTTCAGGGAGGTGTGACCGACGATCTGCCACCCGCCAGGAGACTCACGCGGATACACCCCCGTGAACTCGCCGGCCAGGGCCACGGCTCCGGCCGGAACCCGGGTGCGAGGGTTGGCCCGGCGTGACACCTCCAGCCCTCCGCTGTCGCCGACGAGGTAGCCGAACCCGGGAGAGAATCCCGCGAAGGCCACCGTCCACACCTGGCCGGTGTGACGACGGACGGTCTCGGAGGCCGAGATGCCGAGCAGTGAGGACACCTCCGCCAGGTCTTCGCCGTCATAGCGGACGGGCACGGTGAGCACCTCTCCGGCCTGTCGCTGCAGCCGCTGGGGGGACCTTGTCTTGATGTCCTGGCAGACCTGTTCCGGAGTCGCGGCGCCGGGGTCGAACTTCACCAGCAAGGTCTCCAGCGCCGGCACCAGGTCCGTCATTCCGGGGACCGGGCGTGCCTCGAGATCTGCATGGAGGGACAGCACGCTGTCGAGGGTGGGCAGCTCGACGAGCACGCCGACGTCACCGCAGCGCAGGAACTTCACCGGGTGAACGCTCTGATCTCGGCACCGGCGTCGCTCAGCGCGGCACGGACCGCGCGTGCCATCTCCAACGCGCGCGGGCTGTCCCCGTGGATGCACAGGGAGTCGGCGTGGATGCTGATGATGCTGCCGTCGATCGCCTCCACCTCGCGATGGGTGACCATGCGGGCCGCCCGACGGGCCACGTGCTCGACGTCGGTGAGGACGGAACCGGGCTCGGACCTGCTGACGAGGGTCCCTTCGGGGGTGTACGCCCGGTCGACGAACGCCTCGGTGACCACCTCGAGCCCCTCCTCACGGGCCGCCGCCAGCACCGCGGAGCCGGGCAGGCCGAGGATCTTCAACGAGGGGTCGAACGTCCTCGTCGCCGCGACGACCGCCCGTGCCTGGCCGACGTGGTGCACGACGGCGTTGTAGAGCGCGCCGTGCGGCTTCACGTAGGCGACGCGTCGGCCCGCAGCCCGGGCGAAGCCCTCGAGCGCGGCGATCTGGTAGAGCACCGCGTCGGCCAGGGACTCCGGAGACATGTCCATGAAGCGGCGGCCGAAGCCAGCCAGGTCCGGGTAGCCGACGTGCGCGCCGATCGTCACGCCCTCGGCGGCGGCGGTCGCCGTGGTCTGTCGGATCACCGTCGGGTCTCCGGCGTGGAACCCGCACGCGACGTTCGCGCTGCTGACCAGCGACAGCATGGCGGCGTCGTCCCCGAGGCGCCAGGTGCCGTAGGACTCGCCCAGGTCGCAGTTCAGGTCGACCGCGAGAGGAGTGGCACTCACCGCTGTCCGCTCCCCGTGTGGGGCTCCGGGGACGGCGGACGGAGCTGGTGCCACGTGGTGGCCCGCTCGTACGCCGCGCCGACGCGTAGGACGGTCGCCTCGTCGAACGGGCGACCGATGATCTGCAGGCCGAGCGGCAGGCCCTGGGCGTCCACACCGCACGGCACCGACAGCGCGGGCAGCCCGGTCAGGTTCGCCGGGCACGAGAGCCGGACGTAGGCACTCATGACCGACTCGGAGTAGCTGTCGGTGATGTCCAGGACGTCGGAGTCCCGCAGTGCCGCGGAGGTCGGGAGGGTGGGGACGACCACGACGTCCGCGCTGGTCAGGATCTGTTGCCACTCGGCCTGGACGAGGCCGCGGGTGCGCTGGCCGTCAACGTAGTCCACTGCGGGCAGGCTCAGGCCCGCCTCCAGCAGGGCGCGGACGTCCTCGGTGTAGAGGTCGCCCAGCGACCCGAGTCGGCGCCGGTGGTAGGCGCTGGCCTCAGCCATCATGATCGCGAACGTTGCGCCCATGTACGCCCCCGCGAGGGGGAGCTCGACGGCGACGATGTTTGCCCCCAGCTGCTCGAGCACCGCAAGGGACTGCTCGTAGGCCTGCTGCATGCCGGCGCTGAGGTTCTCCGCGTAGTGGTTGACCGGAACGGCGATCGTCAGGCCCTCGACCCCGTCTCCGAGGCGGGCCAGGTAGTCCGGGACCGGCGCGTCGTGCGAGCCCACGTCGGCCGGGTCGTGACCCGCCATCACCTGCAGCGCTGCGGCGGCGTCCGCGACGTAGCGCGTGAGCGGCCCGGCGTGGTCCAGGGACCAGCTGAGCGGTGCGATGCCGCCCTTGCTCACACGGCCGTAGGTGGGCTTGATCCCGACGACGCCGCACAACGCGGCGGGCATCCGGATGGAGCCGGCGGTGTCCGTGCCGAGGGCCATGAGGCAGGTGTCCAGGGCGAGTGCGGCCGCGGAGCCGCCGCTGGAGCCACCGGGCACCCGGTCGAGATCCCACGGGTTGCCCGTCTGCGGCGTGGTGGAGCCGAAGGCGAACTCGTGGGTGTGGGTCTTGCCGAGGATGACGGCACCGCCGTCGCGAAGCAGCCCGACGCTGTGGGCGTCCGCCTCGGCGGGCGGAGCGTCGGCCAGCGACCGTGAGCCCGCAGCGGTCACCCGGCCGGCGACGTCGAAGAGGTCCTTGACCGCGATCGGGATGCCATGGAGGGGGCCGCGGTCCACGCCACGCCCGATCTCGTCCTCGGCCTGCCGGGCGGCGGCCAGCGCATCGTCGGCGTAGACCTCGACGTAGGCGTTGACCGCACCGTCGACCTCGTCGATGCGGGTCAGGCAGGCGCGGGTCAGCTCGACCGGCGAGAGGTCGCCGCGGCGCATCGCGGCACCGGCGCTCAGGATGTCGAGGTCACTGTTCACTTCGGGGCCCCTCGGCTCGGGTCGAACGACATGGCGACGGCGGTCTCGCCCAGCGCCACCTCGCGCATGCGGGCGAGCAGCAGGTTCAGCTCGGGCGACAGCTCGGGCAGCAGGTCGGCGGACTCGGTCGGCACGGGGTCGCCCATCACTCGTCGTCCTTCGCCGTGGCGGGGCGTAGAGCTTCTTGGCATCCCGTTCGAACACCACCAGGTAGACGAGCACCAGCGCCAGGGAGGCGATTGCGATGATTGCGCCCAGGGAGTAGACGACCGGCGTCACCCGGATCGTCGTGACCGAGACGAGCGCGCGGGGCAGCGAGACGTCCTGACCCAGCGCCAGCGCGCTGCGCTGGAGCTCGTCGAAGGAGAGGGTGAAGCCGAACAGCAGGGACGCGAGCACCGCGGGACGCAGGATCGGCAGGGTGACGTGGCGGAAGACCTGCAGCGCCGTGGCACCGAGCATCGACGCCGCCTCTTCGATCTGGCGGTCGAAGCGGTTGAGGAAGATCATGAAGATCACGAACGAGAAGGGAAGCGTCCAGCCCACGTGCACGAGCAGCCCCGTGGTGTACCAGCGCGGCTCGAGGTCGATCGCGGTGGCCAGGAGCCGGATGCCGAGACCGACCACGATCCCCGGCGCGATCATGCCGAGCAGCAGGACGAAGAAGAGCGAGTTGCGGCCGCGGAACTGCTGGCGAAAAGCGATGGCGGCCGAGAGGCCCAGTACCGTCGCCACGACGGCGGTGAGGGCCCCAGCAGCAAGGACAGCTGGAGTGGGGCCCAGTAGTCGGTGATCGGCTCGCCTGCGATCGTGAAGAGCTCGATCCGGTCGGGGTGCAGCAGCTTCTCGTAGGAGATCAGCGACAGGTTCTCCGGCGGGAACGTCGACGTCTGGTCCTCGGTGAAGGACAGGCTGGTCATCACCAGCAGAGGTGCGTACAGCGCGATCAGCACCAGCATGAGGAACGCCATGCTGACGAACTTGAAGATCCGCTGTCCTCGGGTCTGGACCTCCATGGCTCAGACCTCCTTCCGCAAGTCGTGGACGCGGCTGAGCAGCCAGATCAGCACCAGTGCGATCGCGAGCAGCGCCGCGGAGACCGCCGCTGCCATCGGCCACTGGAGCGTCTCGGCATACCGCAGGGAGAGCCCGGCCAGCATCGGGTTGGTGGCCCCCGACGATCTGCTCGGTGGCGAAGTCACCGAGGAGGAACACGGTCGCGAAGAACGAGCCAGCGACGATGCCCGGCTTGGCGAGAGGCAGCTCGACCTTCCAGAACGTCGTCCACGGTGAGGCCCCCGACATGCGCGACGCCGCCAGGGTGTCGGCGTCGATCCGCGACAGACCGAAGTAGACCGGTCCAACGATGAACACGATGTACATCGACACCAGCGCGATCGTCATCGCCGTCGCGTTGTAGAGGAACGCCGAGCTCGGGTCTTCCAGGATGCCGGCCTTCACGAGCGCGCCGTTCAGCACGCCCTTGTTGCCGAACATGGGGATCCAGGTGATGATCCGGATGACGTAGCTGACCCAGAAGGGCAGCACGGTCAGCATCAGGATCGCGGTCTGCATCGACAGCGACCGCACGTGGCGGGCGATGAAGTACGCCGCCGGGATGCCGATGGCCAGGACCAGCGCGAGCACCGTCACCCACGTGCGCACCGTCCAGGCCACGATGCCCCAGAAGGTCGAGTCGCCGAGCATCTGGGAGTAGGTCGAGGGGTCCCAGTCCTGGACGAGTTCGAAGCCGTCCAGGCGCCAGAACCCGACGGTGACCACGAAGGCGACGGGCACGATGACCGAGACCGAGATCCAGATCAGTGCGGGCCATGCCAGGAGTGGGGGGAGTGCCCTGCGTCGCCTGGGTCCGCGGAGTTGAGGAGACCTGGTCCCGGTCTCGGTCGTCGTCGTCGTCATCGTGGTCCTTCTCGGTGCCCTTTCGGGCTCAGCTGGCGGTGAAGTCGGTCCAGAGGCGCGAGTACTCGGCGAACTCGTCCGGGTACTGCTGCCACTCGGCGGTGTTCTGGATCCGGGACTCCAGCGAGGGTCGGTTGTCGGTGGCGCCGGCGTACCAGTAGTCCCAGTCGGAGACGTCGGGGTCGGTGGTGAAGGTGTTCTCGATGAGCGGCTTCACCAGGTCGGGGCGTGGGGAGTAGTAGCCCTGCGGGGCCATGATCTTGTGCGGCTCGCCACCGAGCCAGTAGTCGATGTAGTCGACGACCGTCTCGTAGTTCTTCGTCTCGGGCGAGACGAGGACGCCGTACCACCAGGCGTTGTTGCCCTCGGTCGGGTTGTCGACGAACCGGGCCTTGGCGCCGGCGGCGTTGGCTGCGTACACGGCGCTGGACCACGCGTCGCAGACCCACACCTCCTCCGAGACCATCAGGTCCACGAGCTGGCCGAAGTCGTTCCACAAGAGACGGAACTGCTTGCGGGCCTTCATCTCGTCGAGGAACTCGAAGACGACCGCGAGGTCGTCCTTCGTGAGGTTGCCCAGTGCACCGTCAAAGGAGTACTGGCCCGAGCCCTGCAAGTAGGTCGCGACCTTCAACGGCGTCTGGATGGCGTCATCGAAGAGGGCTGCCTTGCCGGCGTAGCGCTTGTCGAAGATGAGGCCGTAGGAGTCCATGTCCTCGCCCTCGGTGACGCGGTTCTCCAGGTAGCCGAAGGCATCGAAGCCGAACCACGTCGGCACCATGGTGAACTCGTCGAGCGCGTTGCTCTCCAGGGCCTGCTGCGTGTAGATGGTCTTGAGGGGCCAGCCCGACTCCTTCACGTAGCCGGGTGCACCGACCTCGCGGAAGAGGGGAAGGACGTCGTCGGTCCACAGCGGCACGTCGGACACGGGGACGGGCTTGAAGAGCTTGTTGCCCTGGATCGGGCCCACCCACTGGGCGTTGGGCTCCAGCACGTCCAGCTGACGGTAGGCACCCTGGGCCCACTGGACCTGCATGTTGCCGACCGTGTCGGCCTGGCCCTGCATCACCTTGCCGGTCTTCTTCTTGAAGCCCGCGAGGATTCGCGGGTCCGTGGTCAGGCTGAGACCGAGGCTGCGCGCGGAGGCAGCGGTCGACGACCCCGATCCGCCAGACCCGCAGGCCGAGAGGAGTGCGCCGCCGCCGAGCAGGACACCGGCGCCGAGACCCCCTTTGAGGAACGAGCGTCTTCCGAGGCGTGCTTCCATGGCAAATCTCCTGTCAGTGGCGCGGGTCAGCGGGTGAGGTGGTCGTCGATGAGGTGAAGCTCGCCGGGGCGGAGCCAGATGGGATAGCGGTTCCCGAGTTCAGGGGCCACTGACTGCGTGGCGCGTGTGGAGACGTCGACCGTGATGTCGGAGCCACCGGCGCTGGTGAACCACGACACGCGGGCGCCGGTGTACTCCAGCGCCTGCAGCTCGACCTCGGCGCGGTGGGGATAGCCCTCCCTGGGCGGACCGAGATGGCGTCCGCCCGCAGGACCGCGGTCGCCGGCCCCGCCGGCCAGGGCGTGGCCAAAGGCAGTTCGCCCAGCGCGCAGGAGAACGTGCTCCCATCGCTGCTCACGGTGCCGACGAGGATGTTGTTGCGACCGACGAATTCCGCCACGTGACGGGTCTGCGGCCGCTCGAAGACCTCTTCGGGCCGACCGACCTGCTCGATGGAGCCGACGTTCATCACCACGACGCGGTCGGCGATGGCGAGCGCCTCGCTCTGGTTGTGGGTGACGTGGATGAACGTGAGCCCGAGGTCGCGCTGAAGCTGCTTGAGCTGCGATTGCATCGCGAGCTGGAGCTTGGCGTCCAAGGCACCCGTCGGCTCGTCGAGGAGGACGACGCGCGGCTTGGTGATCAACGCCCGCGCGATTCCCACGCGCTGTTGCTGGCCTCCCGACAGGGTGGTGACGTTGCGGTGCTTGAAGGCGGTGAGCCCGACACGCTCGAGCATCTCGTCGACGCGCGCGCTGATCTCCCGCTTGGACACCTTCCGCAGCTTGAGGCCGTAGGCGATGTTCGCCGCGACGTCCATGTGGGGGAAGAGTGCGAACTTCTGGAACACCATCCCGAACTCGCGGCGGTGCGGCGGGACTGTGGTGATGTCCTTGCCCTCGAAACTGATCCGGCCCGCGCTCGGCGACTCCAGGCCGGCGATCATCCGCAGCGTCGTGGTCTTGCCGCAACCACTGGGGCCGATGATCGAGAGGAACTCCCCGTCGTGGACCTCGAGGTCTGTGGGATGAACGGCGACAGAGTCGCCGAACACCTTCTCGACGGACTTCAGTTCAAGCTGTGCAGCCGACAATGGGGGCCTCCTCGGTTCACGCTCACTGCGGTGCAGCGGTTGGGCTAGCCTAAGTTTTGTTGAACGATCCGGCAATGCACTTGTGTGACAACCTTGTTAAATCCCGTGACAGGTGGACCACGACCGCACGGGTCGCCGTCCTTGGCGACAATGGGACGAGCGCACAGGGTCACCGGAGGAGGGGGGGGGACATGACGGACGCGTCTGGCTGGACCGCGGAGCTGATCTCGGCGAGGCGCTCGCTGGTCCGCGCATCGACGGCCGAGAAGGTCGCCGACATCCTGCGTGACATGGTGATGGAGGGCCGGGTCCTGCCAGGAACGAAGTTGGCCGAGGACTCCATCGCGGATGCGCTCCAGGTGTCGCGCAACACTCTTCGCGAGGCCTTTCGTCTGCTGACCCACGAGCGGCTCCTTGTGCATGAGCTGAACCGCGGCGTCTTTGTGCGGGTGCTGACCGAGGCCGACGTGGTCGACATTTACCGGATACGGCGGGCCCTTGAGGGAGCTGCCCTCCGATTCTGGGGTGAGTCGGCCGATGCTGGGCGCGCCCAGGCCGTCTCGCAGGTGCGCTCCGCCGTATCCATGGGCGTGGCTGCGGCAGAGCGGGCGGACTGGGACGGCGTCGGAACGGCCAACATGCACTTTCACCGCTCGATTGCCGCGCTGGCCAACAGCCCTCGGATCGACGAGATCATGGACCAGCTGCTGGCAGAGCTCCGACTGGTCTTCCATGTGATGCCGACCGTGCGCGACTTCTACGAGCCGTACCTGGGCGACAACGAGCGCATCGCGACGCTGGTGGAAGCCGGGCGCAGTCAGGAGGCTCTCGAGGTGCTCCTCAACTACCTCGATCGCGCCGAGGACCAGCTCCTGCGTCAGTTCGCGTCCAAGTCCGGCCGGGGTTCCGCACAGGCCAAATCCGCCAGCACCTGACCGACCGGGCGGGCAAACTCGGCGCGAGAGAGTAGGGTCACCCTCCCTCACGCGACGTCCCTCCGGTCCGGTGGCGACGCACGGCCGGCTGACTCGACGCCTGGTGTCAGGAGCGGATGGCCTCCGCGATGGGCGTACCACCGTTGCGGAAGGCGATGGTCCGGTTGGCGGTGGCGTCGTCGGCCAGCACCGCAGCCGTCATCAGGGCGACGTCGCCACGGCTGACGGAGGTGTTGCCGTCGTCGGGCACAGCGTCGAGCACGTCGACCTGGCCGGTCGGCTCGTCCAGGGTCAGCATCCCGGGCTGCAGGATCGTGTACGTCAACCCCGAGGTCCGCAGGTGCTCGTCGGCGGCCACCTTGGCGTCGGCGTACGCGAAGAAGGAGTCGTCCTCGGGCGGCAGGTTCTCCTTCGCCGCCCCCAGGAACGAGACCATCACGTAGCGCCGGATGCCGGCGGCCTTGGCTGCCTCCATCGAGCGCACGGCGGCGTCCCGTCGACTGCGTACGTACGCTCCGGGTCACCGCCCCCGGCTCCGGCCGACCAGACGACGGCGTCATGGTCGCGGACCAGCTCGGTCAGCGCCTCGGTGCTCATGGTCTCGACGTCGCCGACGACCGCCCGCGCGCCCGTCCGGGCCACCTCGTCCTCGTGGTCGGGGTTGCGGAAGACGCTGGTGACCTCGTCACCGCGCTCCACCAGCTGCGGGGCCAGGCGCAGCGCGACCTTGCCGTGACCGCCGATGATGATGACCTTCGACATGCGACCTCCTGGGGAACGGGTGCTGTGGGGTGCGTGCCGGGCGTGCGCACACCGTGACCTCTTACCCGGGTTCGGTCGATTCGATGCCGGCTCGCCCAAGAGGTCCTACACGCCACGGTGCACGATGTAGCGTCAACTCTTGTGAGCAAGATCGGACGGCCCGCGGGGCCCGCAACTGACACCGTCACCACCGTCCTCACGGCGGCGCTCGAGCTGCTGCTCTCGGAGGGTGGGGCCGCGCTGACCCCGCTGCGCCTGCACCAGGCCACCGGCGTCTCCCGCTCCACGATCTATCGGCACTGGGCGACGCCCACCGACGTGCTCGCCGCCCTCATCGAGGTCGCGCCGCCGGTGCAGCGGACGCTCACGGGCGACCCCGTGGCCGACCTCCACGCCGAGGTCGACCTGCTCTGCGACCGCCTGCGTGACCGTCCGGTGGCGGCCTTCCTCCAGGCCCTGGTCACCATGGCCGCCAGCGACCCCGCCGCGATCCCGCTGCGCCAGCGCTACGTCGACGACCTGGTCGCGCCGTTCCGCACCGTGCTCACCTCCGACGGCGTCACCGGGGAGGTCGCCGACGACGCCGTCAACGCCATCGTCGCGCCGCTCCTCGTCGACGCGCTGCTGCTCGACCGGCCCGCCAGCCGCGAACGGGCCCACCGTGCGGTCGACCTCTACTTCCCGCAGGGCCAGGCGTGACCAACGCCGTCGGACCGCGCGCGGTGTTCGGGGTGATCGTCCCCCCACCAACACCGTCGTCGAGCACGACTACTGGAAGGCCGGCGTCGAGGATGTCGCCTTCCGGGCCGGCTCGATGTTCATCCCCGACCCCACCATCGACGGCGACGCCGGCTTCGAGGCCCTGCTCACCCAGATCCGCGGCTCGATCGACGACGCCGTGCGGGACGTGCTGACGGCCGAGCCCGAGCGCATGGTGATGGGCATGTCGGCCGAGACCTTCTGGGCGGCACCGAGGGCAACTCAGCCTTCGAGCGCCGGATCCGCGAGCGCACCGGCCTGCCGGTCACCATGTGCTGGCCGACGTCACGGGCGGGTCGGTCTTCGCCGCGTTCGTGGTGCAGGGCTACGCCAGCGCCTACGACGACGTACGCCTGCGCGACGTCGTCCGTCCGGCTGCCGTGCCGCTGGTGCGCCGGATGGCGAGCCGCTGCCTCTCCGAGCCCGGGGTGCTGGCCTCGGTGCTGACCGCGCTGTCGATGCGCGACGAGGACGTGCTGCGCCGCGACGCGGCCGCGGGCCCCCTGGGCCGGCGGCTGGAGGAGAACGAGCCGGACGCGCCCGGCAGGTCGCCGCTGTGGGTCGCCCAGGGTGCCGCCGACACCCTGATCACCCCTCGGTTGCAGCGCGACTACGTGGCGGGTGTGCGAGCGGGAGGCCGCGAGGTCGACCTCGTGGTCTACCCGGGCCTGGACCACCTGAGCCTGGTGCAGGAGGAATCGCCGATGCTCCCCGACCTGCTGGCCTGGACCGAGGCCCGTCTGGCCGACTGAGCGCGGCCCCCGAAATGCACACTGGTCACTTGATGGGCGTTCCGGTGTCCTGGATGCCCATCAAGTGACCAGTGGCGGTCACGACAGGTGGCTGGAGAGCCAGATGCGTGGTGCGTCAGGCCTCGGCGGGCTGCGCGGCGACCTCGCCGAGCACCGTCTGCCGGAGCAGCTCCTCGGCGGCGTCCTCGTCGATCGAGAGGGACAGCGCGAGCTCGGCCAGCACGAGGCGGCTCGAGGTCTTCAGCATCTCCCGCTCGTTGGGGGAGAGGCCGTGCTCCTCCTGACGACGGATGAGGTCGCGGACGACGCCGGCCGTGGTGGGAAGGTCACCGAGCTTGAGGCGCTCGGAGTTGGCCTTCATGCGACGCGACCAGTTCTGCTCCTGGGCGCCGGTGGGGGCGCGCAGGACGTCGAGGAGGTCGTTGGTCTCGTCCTGGGCGAAGACGGCCCGGACGCCGACCTCGTCGGCCTGGTCGATGGGCAGGTTGATCGACAGGTCGCTGCTGTGGACCTGCAGCTCCAGGTACTGGCGCTCCTGCCCCTTGAAGGTACGGCTGAACACCTTGGCCACGGTCGCGGGACCGTGGTGGGGGTGGATGACCGTCTGGCCCTGGGAGAACTCCATGCTCACACTCTTCGTTTGATGCGGATCTGCGTGCGGCCGCTCGTGACGAGCAGAACGGCACCTTCATTCTCTCACGTCAGTCCACACACTGGCGCCACTCTGCAGAAGCACCTCGACCGGACCGCCACGCGGGCGGTCCGGTCGAGGTCGACGAGTCCCCGGACGGGGGTCGGGCGCAGGGTCAGGGCAGCTCGGTCACGCGGTCCGTGGGAGCGGGCTGCAGGCCCGGGTTGGCGCCCATGTAGTCGATCAGCGCGGCCAGGTCGTCGCCACCACCGGCGCGGTTCGTGCCCTCGGTGAGGACGCTGAACCCGTCCCCGCCGTCGGCGAGGAAGTTGTTGGTGGTGATGCGGTAGGTCGCACCCAGGTCGAGCGGCGCGCCGTTGATGGTGATCGTCGCCGGGTCGACCTTGTCGCCGGCGGGCCGGGACAGGTCGTAGGTGTAGCTGAAGCCCTCGGAGACGCCGAGGTGCAGGCGTACGGCGTCGGCGGTGAACTGCTGCTCGAGCAGCCGCTCGATCGCGTCGCCCGTCAGGTCGAGCGTCACCACCAGGTTGCCGAACGGTTGCACCGTGAACGCCTCCCCGTAGGTCACCTCGCCCGGCGCCTCGCCGCCGCTGATCTGTGCGTACGTCAGGTCGCCGCGTACGCCGCCGGGGTTCATGAAGGCGGCCACGGCACCACCGTCGGCCGGGGCCGAGGTGGCGGCCAGCTGGGCGTCGGCGATGAGGTTGCTCAGCGACGACTCCGTCTGCCGGTCGGCCGCGCGGGTGATGTCGGTGGCGATGGTGCCCACGACCCGGTTGGCGATCGGCGCGGAGAGCGCGTTCCACTTGGCGATGATGGCGCTCTGCGTCGCGTCCGGCGTCACGTCGCGGGTCACCAGGTGGTTGGTGGAGGTGACCTTCGAGCGCACGACGTCACGCGTACGCCGGTCGAGCTGCAGCCACGTCTCGTTGACGACGCGCCCCTGCGACGAGGCGCTCGTGACGTAGCGGGTGCGGCCCCGGGCGTCGGGCAGCGGGCAGACGTACGGGGAGTGGGTGTGACCGGTGACGAGCAGGTCGACCTCGGGGTCGAGGTTGTCGTTGATCGTCTTGATCGGGTCGGAGAGGCCGCCGCACTCGTCGTAGCCGCCGGGGGCGAAGCCGCCCTCGTGCAGCAGCACCACGAATGCCTCGACGCCCTTGCGCTTGAGCTGGCGCACCAGCGTGTTGGCGGTGCGGGCCTCGTCGAGGAACTCGACGTCCTTGATCCCTGCCTGGGCGACGATCTCGGGCGTGCCCTCGAGCGTCATGCCGATGTAGGCGACCTTGATGCCCTGGTAGCGCTTGATCTCGTAGGGCGGGAGCACGGTGCGCCCGGCCTTGCGGGTGCCCTCCTTGTACTTCACGTTGGCGGCGAGCCACTGGTAGTCGGCACCGCGGTAGGGCTGGTCGGTGTAGCACCCGTCGACCGGGTGGCAGCCGCCCTTCTGCATGCGCAGCAGCTCGGTGACGCCCTCGTCGAACTCGTGGTTGCCGACCGAGGAGATGTCGAGATCCATCGCGTTGAGCGACTCCACCGACGGCTCGTCGTGGAAGAGCCCGGAGAGGAAGGGGGTGCCGCCGATCAGGTCGCCGGCCGCCACGGTCGTGGAGTGGCGTACGCCCTTGCGCAGCCGCTCGAGGTGGGTGGCGAGGTATTCACCGCCACCGACGACGGTGTTGGTCGGGTCCTCCGCGGCGCCGAGCGTGGCGCTCGTCCCGGCCGGTGCCTCGAGTTGGCCGTGGTAGTCGTTGAACGACAGGACCTGGACCGGGACGGTCCGGGGCTTGTGGTGCTTGTGCCGACCCGGTGAGGCGGTGGAGGCCTGACCGAGAGTGCCGACGAGTAGAGCCGATGCGGCCAGGGTGGCGGCCATGGCTCCGATGCGGGTGCGCCTAGACATGTGTCTCCTCGAGAAGCGGCGTGTCGCTGACTCCGGCATCCTCGCCCGCGAGGGCAGCGGTGTCCATACCCCTGGGTGGCGCTCGTCACCGTGAGGCCGGGCCACGTGCCCAGCGTTGGTTTCCCGACACGGCGTCCGCAAACTTGCCGACGTCGTGTCGTCAAACCGTCAGGTGGAACCATGTTCCTCGCACTCCGCGAGCTCCGCTTCGCGCGGGCCCGGTTCGGACTGATGGGGGCTTGCCCCCGGCGAGTTCGTCGCGGTCGTCGGCCCGTCGGGCTCCGGCAAGTCGTCGGTGCTGGCCGTGGCCGGCGGACTGAGCAGCCCCACCTCGGGCCAGGTGCAGATCGGCGACGAGCAGCTCGTCGGCCGCTCGGCCAAGGAGCTCTCGCGCCTGCGTCGCGAGCTCATCGGCTTCGTCTTCCAGTCCTCCAACCTGGTGCCGGCCCTGATGGTGCGGCCGCAGGTGCTGCTCGTCGACGAGCCGACCGCCGCGCTGGACCGTCAGCGCTCGCAGGAGGTCGTCGAGGTCCTGGCCCGTGAGACCAAGGAGCAGGGTGTCGCCACCGTCATGGTGACGCACGACCGTGACGTCCTGACACACTGCGACTCCGTCTACGAGATGGTCGACGGACGCCTCACGCGTCAGTCCTGAGAGAGCAGGAGCGAGCAGTGCCCCGGATCAACGCCGACAGCCTCGCGGAGCACCGCGCCCAGCAGCGCCGTGCCCTCCTCGACGCTGCCCGGGCACTGCTCGCCGACTCGTCCGCCGCCCCCAGCCTCGCCGAGGTGGGGCGGCGGACCGGGCTGGCCCGCACCAGCCTCTACCAGTACTTCTCCTCCCGCGAGGAGCTCCTCGACGCCGTGATCGCCGACGTCCTGCCGCGCTGGTCCGAGCGGATCCACGCCGCCATGGACGCAGCCCCCGGCCCCGGCGCCAAGGTCGCCGCCTACGTCGAGGTCAACCTGGCGCTCGTCGACGAGGGTGAGCACGCCGTCGTCCGCGGGCTCGCCACCCACGCCCGTGACCGGATGGCCACCGCCGGCAAGGCGATGCACGACGAGATCGTCCGCCCCCTGCTCGACGCGCTGGGCGGTGACGAGGCGTTGGCCGAGATGGTCCAGGCGGTCGTCTACACGGCCTCGCGGATGCTCGAGGAGGGACGCGACCGGGCCGAGGTCGCCGGTCACGTGACCACGCTGCTCGGCCCCTTCTACGCCAGCCTCGACGGCTGAGGCGACCCCTCCTCGACTTTTCGGGCGCGTTCCGCTCGCGATCCGGCCCGCACTGGGGCAAGGTGCGGGGATGCGAACCAGAGCACGTCGAGGACTGCGCGCCACCGTCTCGAAGCTGGCCCGGGTGCGCGGGGTGCGCCCGGGCACCACCGTGCCCTTCTGGGCCGTGACCGGCGTGCACCTGCTCGCCCAGCTCGGCATCGCCGCCGGGGTCCCGGGCGCGTCCGTCGTCGCGCCGGTCTCGAAGGCGCTGCTGCTGCCGGCCCTGGCGCTCGTGCTGGGGGAGGGGCTCACCTCGGGCGGCCGAGGTGTCGACCGCAGGCCGCTCCCCGCCTGGTGGCCGTGGGCCGCGGTCGGCGTCACCTTCAGCTGGTTCGGCGACCTGGCGCTGATCAGCCCCGACCTCTTCCTGGCCGGCGTCGGCCTCTTCGGCGTCGCCCAGGTCGCCTACGCCGTCACCTTCGTCAAGGCCGGCGACCCCGCGCGTACGGCCGGACGGCCCGCGCTGCTCGCGCCGTACGCCGTGTGGTGGCTCGCGCTCGCCGGCTTCTTCCTCGCCACGGGCGGCGTCAACCCGTTCCTGTTCGCCGTCGGCACCTACGGCCTGGCGCTCGGCTCGATGGCCTTCCTGGCCCACCGCATCTCGCCGGCCACCGCGACCGGCGCCGCGCTCTTCGTGCTGTCGGACTCGCTGATCGGGCTCGGCGGCGCAGGCCTGGCGCTGCCGGCGCACGGCTTCTGGGTGATGCTGACCTACCTGGTCGCGCAGTGGCTGATCGTGCGCGGCCTCGTCCAGAGCCAGGCGGCCCCGGTCAGATCCACGACTTCAGCCACATCCGACGCATCCACTCTGCGTGGGTGATGAGCTGGTCGGTCCAGATCGGCCAGAACCACCCGAAGGCGAGCACCACCGCGGCGACGAAGGCGCCCGAGGCGACGACCCCGACCGTACGCCGGGGTGAGGCGCGCAGCGTCGGGCCGAGCAGCGCGCCGATGCAGAGCGTCAGGGCGAGCACCACGAACGGCAGGATCGTGATCGCGTAGAAGACGAAGATCGTGCGGTCGTCGTAGCGCAGCCACGGGAGCCACGTCGACGCGACACCCACGATCGGCACGCCGAAGCGCCAGTCGCGACGGCCGACCCACAGCACCACCGAGGCCAGCAGCGCCACGCAGCCGCCCCACCACAGCACCGGGTTGCCGAGCAGCAGAACCTGGCGCAGGCAGGAGGAGTCGGCCGCGGCCTCACAGCCCTCGGTGTCGGGCTTGATGTCGAGCTGGGCGTCGACGCCGACGGGGCGGGCCATGAGCAGCCAGCCCGACGGCTTCGACGCGTAGGTGTGGGTCGAGTCGTTGAGGAACTCGGTGTGGAAGTTCCACACGTCGCGGTGATAGCTGGCCAGCGAACGCAGCGACTGCACGGTTTCGGCGGGCGCGCAGAGGCTGGTCAGCGCGTCACCGAGCCCGTCGCAGGCCGCGTCGGGCTGCTGCGCGCTCGGCCACTGGCTGCCGCCACCGAAGCTCGTGTACTGCGTGTTCGACAGGTGCTGCTCGTACTCCTCGGCGTTGAGCAGCCAGCCGGTCCACGAGAGCACGTAGACGACGAAGGCCACGCCGACCAGGTGGAGGAAGGCCGGGACCCCGTCGACCAGGGCCGACCTCGCCACGGCCCAACGCACCCGCAGGGAACGGCGGGCCAGGGCGTTGGAGACCCACAGCCACACGCCGAAGGCGGCCAGTGGGTAGAGCGCGGACCACTTGGTGCCGACCGCCAGGCCGAACCACAGGCCGGCGGCCAGCAGCCACGGGCGGAAGAGCCAGACCGGACCCCACTCCGACACCGGTCCGTCGGCGGCCCGGGCGACCCGGGCGCGGAACCACTGCCGGTCGGCGACCACGCAGTGCACGCCCAGCAGCATGAAGAAGGCCAGGACGATGTCGAGCAGCGCCAGGCGTGAGAGCACCAGGTGGAGCCCGTCGAGGGAGAGCAGCAGGCCGGCGAGCAGGCCGAGGAAGACCGACCCGGTGACGCGGGTCGCGAAGCGGCACATCACCAGCACCATCAGCGAGCCGATGATCGCCGAGGCCATGCGCCAGCCGGTGGGGTCCATCCCGAAGACCAGCTCCCCGAGGCCGAAGAGCCACTTCCCGACCTCGGGGTGGACGATCATCTCGGGGGTGTCGAGCCAGATGCCGTCGGTCTGGCCGGTGAGGATCTTTGCGTCGGCGCCCTCGACGTAGCTGCGGGCGTAGCCGTGGTGGACCAGCGACCAGCCGTGCTTGGCGTAGTAGGTCTCGTCGAAGGCGAACGAGCTCGGCTCGCCGATCCGGAAGACCCGCAGCACGAAGGCGAAGAGGGCGAGCAGCGCGGCGCCACCCCAGGCGTACACCGGCTGCTCGAGCCCACGGCGCTCCGGGGCGTGGGCAGGGGCGATGCCGCGCGGGGTCGGGGTCCGGGCCTCGGACCGCGGCCGCGCCCGCGTGGGGAACCTCGCCTCAGGGGTCACGGTCGGTCACTGTAGCCATCGCACGGCAGGATGGGGCCATGACTGAGGCGACGTCTTCCAGAGCGAACGGCCCGCGGCGCGAGGGCGACGGACCCGGAGTCCTGGTGCTGGCCGGCACCCCGATCGGGCAGGCCGCCGACGCGCCGCCGCGCCTGGCCGCCGAGCTCGCCGGCGCCGACGTCGTGGCCGCCGAGGACACCCGCCGCCTCAAGCGCCTGACCACCGACCTCCAGGTCACCCTGACCGGTCGCGTCGTCTCCTACTTCGAGGGCAACGAGCAGGCGCGTACGCCGGTGCTCCTCGACGCGCTCCTGGCCGGCGAGCGGGTGGTGCTGGTGACCGACGCCGGCATGCCCAGCGTCTCCGACCCCGGCTACCGCCTGGTGGCCGCTGCGGTCGAGGCCGGCGTCCGGGTCACGGCCGTGCCCGGTCCCAGCGCCGTGCTCACCGCCCTGGCCGTCTCGGGGCTGCCGGTCGACCGCTTCTGCTTCGAGGGCTTCCTGCCGCGCAAGGCGGGGGAGCGCTCGCGCCGGTTGGAGTCGCTGGCCCGCGAGGAGCGCACGATGGTCTTCTTCGAGGCCCCGCACCGCACCGAGGCTGCGCTGACCGCGATGGCCGACGCGCTCGGCGACGACCGCCCGGCGGCGGTCTGCCGGGAGCTGACCAAGACCCACGAGGAGGTCGTGCGCGGAGGCCTGCGCGCGCTGGCCGCGTGGGCGGGCGAGGGCGTACGCGGTGAGGTCACCGTCGTCGTGCAGGGCGCCGAGGCCGTGGCAGAGGTCGAGAACACGCCGGAGGCGTTGCGCGCGGCGGTCGCGGAGCGCGAGGGTGGGGGGATGAGCCGCAAGGACGCCATCGCCGCAGTCGCCAAGCTGGCCGGAGTGCCCAAGCGCGAGGTCTACGACCTGGTGCACGTGCGATGACCCCGGAGCTGACCGGCTTCACCCGCGACGGGCTGGAGTTCGACGTGACCACCAGCGGTCCGGTCGACGGGGAGCCTTCGGTGCTGCTGCACGGCTTCCCGCAGCGGTCGAGCTGCTGGCGGCTCGTCGAGCCGTTGCTCCACGACGGCGGGCTGCGCACGTACGCCCTCGACCAGCGCGGCTACTCGCCCGGAGCGCGTCCCCGGGGGCGCTGGAACTACCGGATCTCCGCGCTGGTCGACGACGCGATCGCCCTCGCCGAAGAGGTCGGCCGCCCGGTCCACCTCGTCGGGCACGACTGGGGCGCCGTCGTCGCATGGGGCGTGGCCGCCACCCGTCCCGACCTGGTCAGCACCCTGACCGCCATCTCCGTTCCGCACCCGGGCGCGATGGCCCGGGCCACGGTGACCAGCAGCCAGGCGCTGCGCTCGTGGTACTTCGGCCTCTTCAACGTGCCGTTCCTGGTCGACGGCCTGGTCAAGGTCCGGCCCCACGCGCTCGACCAGGGGTTGCGGGCCAGCGGGATGGCCTCGGGCCAGCTCCAGCGCTTCCACAGCGAGGTCGTCGAGGACGGCGCCCTGGCGACCGCGTTGGCCTGGTACCGCGCGGTCCCGCTCTCGCTCGTCGCGCGCAAGCCCGCCTGGAGCCGACGGGTCACCGTGCCGACGACGTACGTCTGGAGCACCGACGACTCCGCCATCTCGCGCGCCGCCGCCGAGGGGTGCGACGCGTGGGTCACCGACGACTACCGCTACGTCGAGCTCGAGCACGTCAGCCACTGGATCCCCGAGGAGGCACCCGCCCTGCTCGCCGACGTGGTCCTGGACCGGGTCGGGAGCCAGCGATGAGCGACCGCGCCATCCGCGAGCGCGCGGCGACCGAGGAGAAGTCCGGCGCCCGGCGTGACCGTGAGCGGCCGCCCGCCCCCGAGCCGCTGCCGCACCCGGTGGTCGACAACCACTGCCACCTCGACATCGCCGACGGCGACTGGCTGAGCACCCAGGAGGCGCTCGACCGGGCGGCCGCGGTCGGCGTGCCACGCATCGTGCAGATCGGCTGCGACCTGCCCGGCGCCCGCTGGGCCGTGGAGGCCGCCCGCGACCACGCCGCGATCGTCGCCGGCGTCGCGCTGCACCCCAACGAGGCACCCCGCCTGGCCGAGCAGGGCCAGCTGGAGGCGGCGCTGGCCGAGATCGAGCAGCTCGCCGCCGCCCACGCCGACGTGCGGGCGGTGGGGGAGACCGGCCTCGACTTCTTCCGCACCGGGCCCGAGGGGGTCGCCGCGCAGGAGGAGAGCTTCCGACGGCACGTCGACATCGCCAAGCGGCTCGACAAGACGCTGGTGATCCACGACCGCGACGCCCACCAAGCCGTGCTCGACGTGCTCGACTCCGAGGGGGCGCCCGAGCGCTGGGTGATGCACTGCTTCTCCGGTGACGCCGACTTCGCCCGCGAGTGCCTCGACCGGGGCGCCCACCTCAGCTTCGCCGGGACCGTCACCTTCAAGAACGCCGACCCGCTGCGCGAGGCGCTGGCGATCACCCCGCGCGACCGGGTCCTGGTCGAGACCGACGCCCCCTTCCTGACGCCCGTGCCGTGGCGCGGACGGCCCAACGCGTCGTACCTCGTGCCCCTCACGATGCGGCTGATGGCTGAGGTCCGCGGGGACGACCTGGGCGAGCTCTGCGCGGCCGTCGACGCCAACACCGAGGCCGCCTTCGGGGGCTCCTGGTAGCCGCCGCGCGTGCGGCCGACGAGAGGAGAGCCTCGTCACGGCCTACGCTCAATGTGTGGATTCGAATTGGGTGACTACGCCGATTTGGTTATGGTCGTGAGCTGAAGGCCGGGATCAGGACCCATCCAACCCCCCGACCAGCACCCCGGGCGCCACACGGAACCCTGGCCCGGAACCACCGCTCCTCCCCCCACGACGCAGTCGTGGTGCGCGTGGCTACGTGCCGGTTTCCTGAGGCCCGGGAAGCACGAAGTTCGGAGAAACGTGCGCATCGCACCGTCCATCCAGTCACTCCTGCACAGCCGCAAGCTCCTCGTCGCCCTGAGCGCCGTCATTGCCCTGGCTGTCGCAGGCACCACTCTCGGATACGCATCCCTCAGCAAGTCGGTCACGCTCACCCTCGACGGGAAGAGCAGTGAGGTCAGCGCCCTCGGCGGCACCGTCGAGGAGGTCCTGGCCTCCGAAGGCATCGAGATCGGCCAGTACGACGAGGTCGCCCCCTCCCTGGACACCGAGGTGTCCGACGGGACCGCCATCACCGTGGCCTTCGGCCGCCCCCTCGAGCTCAACGTCGACGGCAAGGAGTCCACCCACTGGGTGACCGCCACCTCCGTCGACGGGGCCCTCTCGCAGATCGGTCGCCGCTTCGTCGGCGCCGAGCTCTCGGCCAGCCGCTCCTCGACCATCCGTCGCTCCGGCATGTCGCTGGAGGTCGTGACCCCCAAGGAGATCCGCCTCGCCGTCGGCGCCGGCAAGACGCGCAAGCTCGACGTCGCCGCCCTGACCGTCGGTGACGTGCTCTCCGAGCTCGGCATCAAGGTCGGCCAGCACGACGAGGTGACGCCCCGCGTCGGCAAGAAGATCAAGTCCGGCGACAAGGTCACCGTCACCCGGATCAAGATCGTCCGCAAGAGCATCGACGGCGAGAAGATCTCCTTCGACACCGTCGAGCGCAGCGATGCCTCCATGATGGAGGGCGACGAGACCGTCGTGCGCGCCGGCAAGCCCGGCCTGCGCGACGTGGTCTACGAGCTGCGCTACGAGAACGGCAAGCTGGTCGCCCGCAAGGTGGTCTCCGCCGACGTCACCCGCAAGGCCGTCGACGCCGTCGTCAAGGTCGGCACCAAGAAGGCCGCCCCGGTCTTCACCAGCGGCAACACCGTGTGGGACGCCCTCGCCCAGTGCGAGTCCGGCGGCAACTGGGGCACCAACACCGGCAACGGCTACTACGGCGGACTGCAGTTCAGCGCCGCCACGTGGGCCTCGGTCGGTGGCAGCGGACTGCCCCACCAGCACAGCCGTGAGGAGCAGATCAAGCGCGGCAAGATCCTCCAGGCCCGCGCGGGCTGGGGACAGTGGCCGCACTGCACCGCCAAGCTGGGTCTGCGCTGACGCCAGCCCCCCGCTCCGCGCTGCGCGGGTTGGGTCTGCGCTGACGCGACAACTACGCTTGCGCCCATGACCAACGCATCGGCCGGCCCTCGACTTCTGGGGCCGGCCGATGTGCGTCAGCTGGCGGCCCGGCTCGACCTGCGGCCCACCAAGCAGCGCGGGCAGAACTTCGTGATCGACCCCAACACGGTGCGGCGCATCGTCCGGGAGTCGGGCATCACCGGGGACGACGTGGTGATCGAGGTCGGGCCCGGCCTGGGCTCGCTCACCTTGGCGCTGCTGGAGGTCGCACGCCGGGTGGTCGCCGTCGAGGTCGACCCGCTGCTGGCCGAGCTCCTCCCCGAGACCATCGCCGACTACGCCCCCGACCAGGCCTCGCGCTTCGAGGTCGTGCTGGCCGACGCGCTGCGGATCACCGAGGTCCCCGGCCCGGCGCCCACCGCGCTGGTCGCCAACCTGCCCTACAACGTCTCCGTCCCTGTGCTGCTGCACATGATGGCGCTGCTGCCCTCCCTGGAGCGGGGCCTGGTCATGGTGCAGTCCGAGGTCGCCGACCGCCTGGCGGCCACGCCCGGCTCCAAGGTCTACGGCATCCCCTCGATCAAGGCGTCCTGGTACGCCGACGTGCGCCGCGCTGGCGCGATCGGGCGCAACGTCTTCTGGCCCGCCCCCAACGTCGACTCCGGCCTGGTGGCGTGGACCCGGCGCGAGCCCCCGGCCACGACCGCGACCCGGGAGCAGGTCTTCGGCGTCGTCGACACCGCCTTCGCGCAGCGCCGCAAGACCCTGCGCTCGACCCTGAAGTCGCTCGTCGACGGCTCGGGCGAGCGTGCCGAGGCCGCCCTGGTGGCCGCCGGCGTCGACCCGCAGGCCCGCGGCGAGACGCTCGTCCTCGACGACTTCGTCCGGATCACCGAGGCCCTCCTGGAGACCTCGTCGGGAGCGACCGCGTGACGCACCCTTCCCGCCAGGGCATCACCGTGCGTGCCGCCGCCAAGATCAACCTGCACCTCGGCGTCGGCGCCCCGCGCGAGGACGGCTTCCACCCGCTCGACACCGTCTACCAGGCCGTGAGCCTGTACGACGACCTCACGGCGTACGCCGCCGACGACTGGTCGCTGTCGACGACGGTGGCCGACCACCTCGGCGCCGTCGAGCTGCCCGGCCCCGGCGACAACGTCGTCGACCAGGTCGCGGCGCTGCTCTGCGCCACGGGGTGCGCCGACGGCTGCACCCCGCGCGCCCACGTCGAGGTCTCGAAGACGATCCCGGTCGCGGGTGGGATGGCCGGCGGCTCTGCCGATGCGGCGGCCGCGCTGGTCGCCCTCGACCGCCTCTGGGACCTGCAGACCCCCGACGAGCAGCTGCTCGCCCTGGCCGCCCAGCTGGGCAGTGACATCCCCTTCTCGCTGGTCGGCGGCACCGCCCGGGGCCTCGGCCGGGGGGAGGTCGTCACGCCGATCGACGACACCGGCAACTGGTCGTGGGTCGTGGTGCCCGACGCCGGCGGGCTGTCGACCCCGGCGGTCTACCGGCACTACGACGTGCTCTTCCCCGACGCCTCGCCGGAGCCTGCCTCCGCCCAGCCGCTGCTGACCGCGCTGACCTCCGGCGACCCGTTCGCGCTGGCCGCGGCGCTGCACAACGACTTGGAGGCGGCCGCGGTCGACCTGCGCCCCGACCTGGGTGAGCTGCTGGCCCGGGGCGAGATGGAGGGCGCCCTGCGCGGCCTCGTCTCCGGCTCCGGCCCGACCTGCGTCTTCCTCTGCGACTCGGCGGAGGCGGCCCGCGACGTGGCCTCCTCCCTCTCCTCCGTCCGACCTGTGGTGCTCACCGCGCACGGCCCCGTGTCCGGCGCCCACGTGGTCGACACCTCGCCCTTCCCGGAGAACTGATGGCCAACCTGCTCAACCTCGAACGCGTCTCCAAGGCGTACGGGATCCGCCCGCTTCTCGACGACGTCTCGCTCGGCATCGGCGTCGGTGAGCGCATCGGCATCGTCGGTCGCAACGGCGGCGGAAAGACCACGCTGCTCGAGGTGATGACCGGCCTGGAGGAGCCCGACACCGGGCGCGTCTCGCGCACCGGCGGCCTCGACGTCGGCTACCTGCACCAGGGCGACGAGCTGCACGACAGCCACACCGTGCGCGAGGCCGTGCTGCGTGGCAAGGCCGACCACGAGTGGGCCGGCGACCCCGCCGCCCGCGGCGTGGTGCGTGAGCTGCTGGCCGGGATCGACCTCGACCGCGTCGTCGACGGCCTGTCGGGTGGCGAGCGTCGTCGCTGCGCGCTGGCCGCGCTGCTGCTGGAGCCGCACGACCTCATCGTGCTCGACGAGCCGACCAACCACCTCGACGTCGAGGCGGTCGCGTGGCTCGCCGAGCACCTGGTCTCGCTGCCCTCGGCGCTGGTGGTGGTGACCCACGACCGCTGGTTCCTCGACGCGGTCTGCCAGACCACCTGGGAGGTCCACGACGGCAAGGTCGACGCCTACGAGGGCGGCTACGCGGCCTTCGTGCTGGCCAAGGCCGAGCGCCAGCGCCAGGCCGCCGCCAGCGAGGTGCGGCGACAGAACCTCGTACGCAAGGAGCTGGCGTGGCTGCGGCGCGGTGCTCCGGCGCGCACGTCGAAGCCCAAGTTCCGCATCGACGCCGCCAACGCCCTGATCGAGGACGTGCCGGAGCCGCGCGACCGGCTCGAGCTGCAGAAGTTCGCCACCCAGCGGCTCGGCAAGGACGTCATCGACCTCGAGGACGTCGACCTGGCCCGCGGCGAGAAGGTGCTGCTCGACCACGCCACCTGGCGCCTGGGCCCCGGCGACCGCGTGGGCATCGTCGGCGTCAACGGTGCCGGCAAGACCTCCGTGCTCAACCTGCTCTCGCAGCGGCTCGACCCGCAGCACGGGCGCGTCAAGCACGGACGTACGGTCGCCCTGGCGCACCTGACCCAGGCGATCGACGAGGTCGACCCCACCGCCCGGGTGCTGGAGACCGTCGACGCGATCCGGCGCGAGATCAGGTCGACCGACGGGCAGACCTTCACGCCCACCTCGTTGCTGGAGCGCTTCGGCTTCACGGGCGACCGGCTCACCGCCCGGCTGGGCGACCTGTCGGGTGGTGAGCGGCGCCGCTTCCAGCTGCTGAAGCTGCTGCTCGACGAGCCCAACGTGCTGCTCCTCGACGAGCCGACCAACGACCTCGACATCGACACGCTGAACGTGCTCGAGGACTTCCTCGACTCCTGGCCCGGCACGCTGGTGGTGGTCTCCCACGACCGCTACTTCCTGGAGCGGGTCACCGATTCGGTGTGGGCGCTGCTGGTGACGGGCAGATCTCGATGCTGCCGCGCGGCGTGGACGAATACCTGGAGCGTCGCGCCGCCGGGCTGCCCGCCCCTGTGGTGCGTACGCAGCCCTCCGCACCCTCGCCTGCCTCGGTCGCGGCTGCTGCGGGGGAGACCCCGCCGGCCCCGGCCGCGCAGGCGAAGGCCGGCAGCGCCGAGGCCCGTGCCGCCCGCAAGACGATGGCGCGGATCGACAAGCAGATGGAGAAGCTCGTAGCCGCCGACGAGAAGCTCCACGCCGAGCTGGCCGAGCTGGCCGCCGGCAACGACTACGACCGCATGTCGGCGCTCAGCGACCAGCTCTCGACCAACGCCGCCGAGCGCGAGGAGCTGGAGATGGAGTGGCTCGAGGCGGCCGAGGTCGCTGAGGGCTGAGCGCCGGCGCTCAGCTGAAGGGCTCGAGCAGGCGGCGCAGCAGCGTCGCGAGCTGGTCGCGGTCGTCGGCGTCAAGGTCGGGCATGAGGGCCCGCTCGGCGTCGAGCAACGCCTCAAACGCGGCGTCGACGGTGCTCTTGCCCTCGGGCGTCAGGCGTACGAGGACCCCGCGGCGGTCGTTCGGGTCGGGGAGACGCTCCACCAGGCCCCGGGTGGTGAGCCGGTCGACGCGGTTGGTCATCGTGCCGCTGGTCACCAGGGTCTCGCGCAGCAGCCGCCCGGGGGAGAGCTCGTAGGGCGCTCCGGCCCGGCGCAGGGCCGCGAGCACGTCGAACTCCCACGACTCCACGCCGCTGGCGGCGAAGGCGTCCTTGCGGGCCAGGTCGAGGTGGCGCGACAGGCGGCCGATCCGGCTGAACACCTCGACCGGGGTCAGGTCGAGGTCGGCGCGCTCCCGCGCCCAGGCCTCCACGAGTTCGTCGACTTCGTCGCGCATGGAGGCAGCGTAGCCCACCGTCGAGATTCTTGACGTCGAGAGTCCCTCAGGTGCGGAGCTCGGGGTCCGCGTGCAGCCCGGTCAGGCCGTGCCACGCCAGGTTGACCAGGTGCGCGGCGACGGTGTCCTTGTCCGGGCTCCGGGTGTCGAGCCACCACTGGCCGAGCGTCACCGTCATGCCGATCAGCATCTGCGCATACATCGGCGCGTGCTCGGCGTCGAGGCCGTGGCGCTCGAACTCCTCGGCCAGGAGCCCCTCGACCCGGTTGCCGACGTCGCCGATGATCGACTGGAAGGTCGAGGTCGAGGCGCCCGGTGGGGAGTCCCGCACGATGATCCGGAAGCCGTCGGGGCTGGCCTCGATGTAGGTCAGCAGCGCGATCGCCGACGACTCCAGGAGGGCGCGGGGCTCGCGCGGGGTCAACGACGTACGCATCTGCCGCAGCAGCTCGGTGACCTCGCGGTCGACGACGACCGCGTACAGGCCCTCCTTGCCGCCGAAGTGCTCGTAGACGACCGGCTTGGAGACGCCGGCCCGGGTCGCCACCTCCTCGATGGCGGTGCCCTCGAAGCCGCGCTCGGCGAAGAGGCCGCGCCCGACCGTGATGAGTTGCTCGCGGCGCTCGGCGCCGGTCATCCGCCGGGTCGAGCCCTTTCGATCGGAGCCGCTCATGTCACGGCGTCGGGCCGGTCGTCGCGGTCGGGGCGGCGGCGGGGGTGGCGGCCACGGCCAGGATCGGCTTCTCGCCGACCAGCCGCTTCTGGACCTTCGTCGCGAGCCAGGTGAGCAGCAGGTTGACGATCACGTAGATCGCGGTGATCACGATGGCCGTCGGGACCTGGTTCTTGAACTCGAGGTAGATCGGCTTGCCGACCGCGGTGAGGCCCGGCGCCAGGATGGCGTAGCCGAGGCTGGTGTCCTTCAGGGCCACGACCATCTGGCTGATGATGGCCGGCAGCATGATCTTGACGGCCTGGGGCAGCAGGACCGTGACCATCACCTGCGACTTGCGCATGCCGATCGCGTACGCCGCCTCGGCCTGCCCGACCGGGACGGCGTTGATGCCGGCCCGGAAGACCTCCGCCAGCACCGCCCCGTTGTAGAGGGTGAGCGCGGCCACCACGCACCAGAACGGGGAGAGCGGGCCGTTGCCGATGGCGAGCAGGAAGAAGACGAAGATCATCAGGAGGAGCACCGGCACGGCGCGGAAGAACTCCACCACGAACCAGGAGGTCCAGCGGAAGACCCGGTGGTCGGAGAGCTTGCCGACGCCGAAGACGAGCCCGAAGACGATGGCGAAGATGATCGAGAAGAAGGCCATCTGGACGGTCTTCACCAGACCGTCGACCAGGATGAACTCGATGTACTCCGGGGTGAGGAAGGGCTCCCAGAGCTCGTACTCGAGCTGGCCCTTGTCGTGGAGCCGCCAGACGGCGAAGGCCACCAGGGCCAGGAGCGCCAGGACGCTCAGGACTGAGTAGAGGCGGTGCCGTGCGACCGTCCTGGGGCCGGGGGCGTCGAAGAGGACGGAGTTGCTCATCGCGCCACCCGGACCTTCCGCTCGATCGCGTACGAGGTGAGCGAGACGACCTCGACGAGGATGATGTAGCCGACGGCGAACGCCAGGAAGATCGGGATCGTCTCGTCGGAGTTGCGGTTGGTGAGGATGCGCATCGTGGCCACTGCCTCGGCCATGCCGAAGACGGCGGCCACGGAGGTGTTCTTCAGCAGCGCGACCTGCACGCTGGTGAGCGGCGGGATGACCGCGCGCAGCGCCTGCGGCAGGACGACGTGGCGCATCGACTGGATGAAGGTGAGGCCCACCGCGCGACCGGCCTCGGCCTGGCCGAGCGGGACGGCGTTGACGCCGGAGCGCATCGCCTCACAGACGAAGGCGGAGGTGTAGAGGGTCAGCGCCAGGCAGGAGCGGAAGAAGAAGGCGGAGACCTCCCACCCCCCGATCTCGATCCCTTCGACGACCTTGAACGTGTAGCCCAGCTTCGGCATCGCGACCGCCATGAAGATGAAGATCATCAGCAGCGGGGTGTTGCGGAAGAGGGTGACGTAGAGGGCGGCCGCCTTGTTGAGGATCGACACCGGCCGACCCGGAAGACGGCCAGGATCGTTCCCCAGACCATGGAGGCGATGCCGGACACCGCGAAGAGCCCGATCGTCACGCGAAGGCCTTGAGGACCTCGTCGAAGTTGTCGAACACCACGTTCATTCAGGGCACCTCCTCTCTGTGAGGTGCCGGTGGGCCGTTCCCGACCCACCGGCACCGTGTCGTGCAGTTGAAGCGTCAGCGGATCAGGCGCAGGCGTCCATCTGGGGCGGCTCGGGCGTCTCGACGCCCGACTCTCCCAGCGTGGACTCGAAGGCGTCGGCCCACAGACCGTCCTCCTGGGCGTCCTCGAGCGTGTCGGTGATCCACTCACACATCTCCGGGTGGTCGAGGCTGTAGCCGACGCCGTAGCGCTCCTCCGAGAACGGGTCGACGACGACCTTCAGCTCGTCGGGGTTCTCGGCGGCGTAGCCGAGCAGGATCGCGCCGTCGGTGGTCATGGCGTCGACCGCGCCGTCGAGCACCTGGTCGACGCACTCGGAGTAGGTGTCGAAGCCGCGGGGCTTGGCGCCCTCGGCCTTGATGTTGTCGAGCGACGTGGAGCCGGTGACCGAGCAGACCTCGGTGCCCTTCACGTCGTCGAGGGTCTCGATGTCGCTGTCGGAGCGCACCAGCAGCTGCTGGCCCGTGACGTAGTAGGGGCCGGCCTGGCCGACGACCTTGCGGCGCTCGTCGGTGATCGAGTACGACGCGATGACGAGGTCGACCTCACCCTGCTCGAGGAAGGGCTCGCGGTTGGTGGAGACCGTCTCGACCCACTCGATGTCGGAGGCGGGGATGCCCAGGTCGGCGGCGAGGATCTTGCCGATCTCGGGGTCGAAGCCGCGCGGCGCGTCGTCGGTGGCGCCCTTGAAGCCGATGCCCGGCTGGTCGAACTTGACGCCGATCCGGATCTTGCCGTCCTCGGCGAGCGCCTTCATGCGGGTGCCCTCGTCGAAGTCGTCGGCCGCGTTCTCCGCGACGTCGACGTCAGCGCCGTCGTCACCGTCGTCCCCCGCGTCACCGCAGGCGGCAAGGGCCAGCGCGAGCCCGGTGGCGACCGCGAGGGCCTTCGTCCTGGTGAACCTCATCTGTTTCTCCCTCTGTTGTGGACGTGGACGAGACCGGGGCTGGACCCCGGCCCGGGTCAGTGCTTGAGGATCTTGCCCAGGAAGTCCTTGGCTCGATCACTCTGCGGATTGGTGAAGAACTCCTCGGGGCTGTTCTCCTCCACGATCGCGCCGTCGGCCATGAAGATCACCCGGTCGCCGGCCGTCCGCGCGAAGCCCATCTCGTGGGTCACCACGACCATGGTCATGCCCTGCTTGGCGAGGTCGACCATGACGTCGAGGACCTCCTTGATCATCTCGGGGTCGAGCGCGGAGGTGGGCTCGTCGAAGAGCATCACCTTCGGCTCCATGGCCAGGGCGCGGGCGATCGCCACGCGCTGCTGCTGGCCGCCCGAGAGCTGGGCCGGGTACTTCTGGGCCTGGGCGGCCACGCCCACGCGCTCGAGGAGCTCCATGGCGTGCTTCTCGGCCTCTTCCTTCTTCTGCTTGCGGACCTTGATCGGGCCGAGCGTGACGTTCTCGAGGATCGTCTTGTGCGCGAAGAGGTTGAACGACTGGAAGACCATGCCCACCTCGGCGCGCAGGCCCGCCAGGGCCTTGCCCTCCTGCGGGAGCTGCTGTCCGTCGATGAGGATCTCGCCGTCGGAGATCGTCTCCAACCGGTTGATCGTGCGGCAGAGCGTGGACTTGCCCGAGCCCGACGGCCCGATCACGACCACGACCTCGCCGCGCTTGATCGACAGGTTGATGTCCTTGAGGGCGTGCATGGCCCCGAAGTACTTGTTCACGCCCTTGAGGACGACCAGTCCTTCGGTGCTCGGGGCGCTGCTCTGGTGCTCCACCGCGGCTGTCATGCCCCTGAACGTAGTCCCACAGTGGTGATCCGGGCCACTGCGGGGTGGCCCGGAAGGACTACCTTTACCGCTCTGTGACCTGACTGCTACCTTTCGGCCGTTCTCGGGAACAGGAGGTGGGGGCGGTGGTCCGACCGACCCATTGGGGCGACTGGGCGTCGTCGCAGAGACTGCAGTTCTGGTTCGACGTGGGCCCCGGAGGGTGGGCCACGGCGGGAATCTCCCTGCGCGGACTGCGCGCGGTGGTCTCCGCCTCGCACGTCACCGACGCCCTCGGCGACCTGCTCCGCGCGGTCTCCGACCTCTGCGCGGGTGCCGAGGAGGCGCGCTGCGCCTGGGCCGAGGACCCCGGTGAGTTCCGCTGGCTCCTGCGCCGTGCCGGCGGCGCCGTGCTGGTCCGGATCGTCCACGTGACGACGTACGCCCCCGAGGCGCGCGACGACGACGGCCACACCGTCTGGGAGGGGAGCGTCCCGCTCCAGGACCTGGTCCGGGCCGTGGTCGACGCCTCGCAGTCCGTCCTCGAGGACGTCGCCAGCGACTCCTCCGCGGCCGCGTGGCAGGCGTACGGCTTCCCGCACGGCACCGTCGCCGAGCTCGAGTCACGCCTCGCGTCGTGGCCCGAGCTGCCGGTCGACGACCGTACGCAGTCGCCCACCTGACCCCGCGCTGGCGCGGGATTTCTGTGCCTGCCGCCGCACCGCCGTACCCTTGAAGGCGCCATGACTGCACAGCCTGCCCTGCCTGCCGCCACGCTCGACGTGACCCCTGCCGCTGGACCTGCGCCCCGCACGTACGAGGTGAAGACCTACGGGTGCCAGATGAACGTCCACGACTCCGAGCGCCTCACCGGGCTGCTCGAGGACGCGGGCTACGTCGCCGCGCCGGACGGTGAGCAGGCCGACGTCGTCGTCTTCAACACCTGTGCCGTGCGCGAGAACGCCGACAACCGCCTCTACGGCAACCTCGGCCACCTCGCCCCGGTGAAGGCCAAGAAGCCCGACCTGCAGATCGCCGTCGGCGGCTGCATGGCGCAGAAGGACCGAGACCTCATCGTCAAGAAGGCGCCGTGGGTCGACGTGGTCTTCGGCACCCACAACATCGGCTCGCTGCCGGCCCTGCTCGACCGGGCCCGGTCGCAGGAGGCCGCCCAGGTCGAGATCCTCGAGTCGCTGTCGGTCTTCCCCTCGACGCTGCCGACCAAGCGCGACTCCGCGTACGCCGCGTGGGTCTCCATCTCGGTCGGGTGCAACAACACCTGCACCTTCTGCATCGTCCCGTCGCTGCGCGGCAAGGAGCAGGACCGGCGCCCCGGCGACATCCTCGCCGAGGTGCGGGCGCTGGTCGCGGAGGGCGTCACCGAGGTCACCCTGCTGGGGCAGAACGTCAACGCGTACGGCGTCGAGTTCGGCGACCGCCAGGCCTTCTCGAAGCTGCTGCGCGCCTGCGGCGAGATCGAGGGCCTCGAGCGGGTGCGCTTCACCTCGCCCCACCCGGCCGAGTTCACCGACGACGTGATCGAGGCGATGGCCGAGACGCCGAACGTGATGCCGCAGCTGCACATGCCGCTGCAGTCGGGCTCCGACGTGGTGCTGCGGGCGATGCGCCGGTCCTACCGCCAGAAGAAGTTCCTCGGCATCCTCGACAAGGTCCGCGCCGCGATCCCCGACGCCGCGATCTCCACCGACATCATCGTCGGCTTCCCCGGTGAGAGCGAGGAGGACTTCCTCCAGCGATGGAGGTCGTGCGGCAGGCGCGCTTCGCGCAGGCGTTCACCTTCCAGTACTCGATCCGTCCGGGGACGCCCGCCGCGACGATGCCCGACCAGGTCGACCCCGCCGTGGTGAAGGACCGCTACCAACGCCTCGCTGCACTGGTGGAGGAGATCACCTGGGAGGAGAACAAGAAGATCGTCGGTCGCACCGTCGAGCTGATGGTCTCCGAGGGAGAGGGCCGCAAGGACGGCGAGACGCACCGGCTGTCGGGCCGTGGCCCGGACAACCGCCTGGTCCACTTCGCGACCGACTTCTCCGAGGTCGACGCCGACTCCGTGCGTCCCGGCGACATGGTCACCGTCGAGATCACCCGCGCGGCCCCGCACCACCTGATCGCCGATGCCCCGATCCGCGCGGTGCGCCGCACCCGTTCGGGCGACGCCTGGGAGAAGCGCACCGCTGCACCTGCGCCCACTGCCGGCGTGGGGCTCGGGATGCCGTCGATCGGCGTGCCTGCCCCGTTGCCGCCGGCCGCGCCGGCGTGCGGCGCCTGAGCTGAGCTGAGCCGACGGGCCCTGTGGAGAGACTCCACGGGGCCCGTCGTCGTTGCGGCACCGTGGGGGTGTGGAGGTCGAGGAGCTGCTGCGCCGGTCCGGTGGGCTGGCCACGCGTGCCGAGCTCGAGGCGCCGCTCGGCCGGACGGCGCTGGACCGAGCGGTGGAGGTCGGGCGGCTGGTCAGGGTGGGGCGTGGGCGCTTCGCCCTGCCGGGTGTTGCAGCCGACCGCCGGCGTGCGCACGCGCTCAACGGCGTGCTCTCGCACGAGAGCGCAGCGCTGCACCACGGGTGGCCGGTGCTCCTGGCGCCTGAGCAGCCCCACGTGACCCTGCCGGTTCGCCGGCGGGTCAGCCAGGAGCGCTCGCGGGACGTGACGCTGCACCGGGTCGACCTGCATCCCGACGACGTCCGTGACGGTCTCACGTCGCCGGACCGCACGATGCTCGACTGCCTGCGGGCTTGCTCGTTCCCTGCGGCACTCGCCTTCGCCGACTCGGCGCTGCGTCAGGGGCGCACCCCCGGATGGCTCGCCCGAGTCGCTGGGGAGGCCAGGGGGCACGGCGCGCGTCAGGCCCGCAGGGTGGCCGCTGCCGCGACCGACCTGGCCGCCAACCCGTTCGAGTCGGGTCTGCGGGCAGTGGCGCTCGACGTACGAGGTCTGACTGTCCGGCCACAGGCGCCGCTCTACTCGGGCGGCCGATTCATCGGGAGGCCCGACCTCGTGGACCTCGAGCTGGGGATCGTCCTGGAGTCCGACTCGTTCAAGTGGCACGGCGGGCGCTCAGCGCTGGTGCGGGACGCCCGTCGCTACAACGACTTCACCGCGGCCCTGGCTGGTGCTCCGGTTCACCTGGGAAGACGTGGTGCTGGAGCCGGAGCGGGTTCGAACCGTGCTGGAGCTGGCAACGAAAAGGCGGTGCCAATCGCTTGAGCGACCCACTCAGGTGGCCCCTCGTGCGATTGGCACCGCTGTTTCGTAGGTGCTCGGTCAGGCGGGCGGCTCCGGGTTGCCCTCCTCGTCCAGCTGACCGGCCTCCGGGTCGCGCTCGGTGCCGGCCTCCTGGTCGTCGGCCTCGCCGGACGGTGCCTGGTCCTTGTCGTCGGGCTCGGCGATCTCGTCCGGCAGCTCGTCGTCCACCGCCGGGTTGTTCTCCGGCGCGAGGTCACGCGGCAGGCCCAGGCCGTCCGGGTCGTCCGGGATCGCGTCGATGCCGCCCGGCTTGAGCTCGGGCTCCTCGGTGACGGGGTCGGGCTTCGGGGGGAGGGTGCTCATGCTGACTCCTCGAGATCTCAGGGACGGGTGCTCCCTCCCGTACCCGCGCGGCCCGGGCGACAACCCTCCGGCGCCGGCTCAGAAGCCGAAGGTGAGGTAGGGCAGGCCGCTCCCGAGGTGGGCCAGCGCGTGCGCCTCGTGCGGAACCATCGGGCTCGGCAGCTCGTCCAGCCCGAACCACCCGAGACCGGCGCACTTGGCCCCCTCGACCGCCCGGGGCTCGCCCTCCCAGGCACGCGCGGTGAAGAAGAAGTCGACCCGTTCGTCGATGGCGTCGGCGTGCTGGGTGCGCTGCATCGTGAACTCGAACTGCAGCTCGGCGCTCACGTCCAGCTCCTCGCGCAGCTCGCGCCGGGCCGCGTTGAAGGCGTCCTCGCCGCGCTCGACGTGCCCGGCGGCCCCGGCAGCCCAGTGGCCGGCCATGTAGGGCACGTCGCCGCGCTGCTGCAGGAGCACCTCGGTGCCCGACTCGCCCTCACGCAGCAGGTAGACGTACGACGCCGGGACGACGACGAAGCGGTCGAGCGTCCCGGCGTCCGATGAGCTGCTCACGCGAGGTCGTCGTCCTTCTTGCCGTCGAGTCCGTCGAGCGCGTCCTTGACCTTGGCCACGCCGCCGTCGATCTTGTCGGCGTGCTTGCCGCCGGTCTTCCGGTCGGCCATGTCGCCCGCCTTGTCGAGGGCGTCACCGATCTTGTCGCCGGACTTGTCGACCGCGTCGGTGAGCTTGGCCTTGGCGTCGTCGAGGAATCCCATCTCGTCTCCCTTGGTCGGGGGAGTGCCCGCAGCGCTCCCGCACTTTGGAACACTAGTCGCATGAGCCTGCCGCCGATCGTCGCCGTGGTCGGGGCGACCGCCGCCGGCAAGACCGGACTCTCGCTCGACCTGGCCGAGCGGCTCGACGGCGAGATCGTCAACACCGACGCCATGCAGGTCTACCGCGGCATGGACATCGGCACCGCCAAGCTGCCGCCCGACCAGCGCCGCGGCATCCCGCACCACCTCCTCGACCTGATGGAGGTCACCGAGGCAGTGAGCGTGGCGGAGTTCCAGCAGTTGGCCCGCGCGACGATCGCCGAGGTCCGGGGGCGCGGGCGTACGCCGGTGCTCGTCGGCGGGTCGGCGCTCTACGTGCGTGCCGTGGTCGACCAGTTCGACTTCCCCGGCACCGACCAGGCCGTGCGCCGCCGCCTCGAGGCCGAGCTGGCGGAGGTGGGCGCGGCCGAGATGCACCGTCGACTGGCCGCGGTCGACGCCGAGGCCGCCGCCACCATCCTGGGCGAGAACGGCCGCCGGATCGTCCGTGCGCTGGAGGTCGTCGAGCTGACCGGGCGCCCCTACAGCGCCACCCTTCCACGGTTGGAGTACGCCGACCCGCTGACGGTTCAGGTCGGGGTCGACATCGACCGCCCGACGCTGGACGAGCGGATCGCGCAGCGTGTGGAGCAGATGTTCGCCGAGGGGTTCGTCGAGGAGGTCGAGCGCCTGCTCGAGCGGGGGCTGGCACAGGGCCGCACGGCCTCGATGGCGATCGGCTACCGCGAGGTGGCGGCGTACGTCGCCGGCGACCTCGACCTCGCGCAGGCCAAGGAGCGCACGGTGGTTGCGACGCGACGGTTCGCGCGCCGCCAGGAGTCGTGGTTCCGCAAGGACGACCGCATCGCCTGGGTGCCGTACGACGCCGACGACCGGCTCGACCGGGCCGTCGCCGCCCTGCCGCAGCTGCCACAGAAATGACCGAAGGGCGATCCCTCCCAGGACCGCCCTCCGTGTCTCCCTCCCCAGTACGGGGTTCCGCCGCGTAGAGCCGGATGTGCGGCGGAAGTCTTGCGTGTCGGGTGGGTCGCCCCTTCCCTACGCCTCCGAAACTTACCGATTGGTAAGTCTCGTGGGAAGTGTGTTGACCATCACGTGGACGGCCTTGACTTTCCAAGCAAACGCTGGATCGAAATGGACGCATGACGACGCTCTTCTACACCGGTTGCTCGCTCGACGGCTTCATCGCCGACCCTGACCATGACCTGTCGTGGCTGGTCAGCCGGGACATCGACATGGGCTCGGCGATGGGGTTCGAGACCGTGCAGCCGCGTCTGGGGGCGGCGGTGATGGGCGCCTCGACCTGGCAGTGGCTGGTCGACCACGGCGAGGAGGCGGCCGTGGGCGGGATGCCCACCTGGGTGCTCACCCACCGTGACTTCGCGCCGGCCGACGGCGTCCGCTTCGTCGCCGCCGACACCCTCGACGACGTACGCAGCCTGCACGCCGAGGCCGTCGAAGCTGCGGGCGGCAAGGACCTCTGGCTGGTGGGTGGCGGTGCGCTCGTGGCGCGCTTCGTGGAGGCCGGGCTGGTCGACGAGCTCTGGGTGCAGCTCGCGCCGGTGACGCTGGGGGCCGGTGCGCCGCTGCTGCCGGCCCGGGTGGAGCTGCAGCTGGAGGAGGTCGTGCGCAACGGCGACTTCGTCTGCACCCGCTACACGGTCCTGGGGCCGGGGTCCGCCCCCGTGGGATGATGGGTCGGTGACCTACCCCTTCCTCAAGGGCCACGGCACGGAGAACGACTTCGTGCTGCTGCCCGACCACGACGGCTCGCTGCACGGAGAGCTCTCCGCCGAGCGCGTGCGGGCGTTGTGCGACCGCCGGGCCGGCCTGGGGGCCGACGGCGTGCTGCGCGTGGTCCGCAGCGAGGCCCTGGGGGAGTCGGGCGCCGAGTGGTTCATGGACTACCGCAACTCCGACGGCTCGCTGTCGGAGATGTGCGGCAACGGGGTGCGGGTCTTCGCCCGCCACCTCCTCGACGAGGGCCTGGTCGACGCCGACCGTCCGATCGAGGTCGCCACCCGCGCGGGGTCAAGGTCGTCACCGTCTCCGGTGACCTGCTCACCGTCGACATGGGCAAGCCGCTGCTGGGCGTGGACTCGACCGTCACGGTGGGGGAGCGGGCCATGGCCGCGGCCAACGTCGACATGGGCAACCCGCACGCGGTCACCTTTGTCGACGACCTCGCCGAGGCGGGGTCGCTGCTGGAGGCGCCGGGCCACGACGTCGACGTCTACCCGCACGGGGTCAACGTGGAGTTCGTCGTCCGCCGGGGCGAGCACCACGTCGCGATGCGCGTCCACGAGCGCGGCTCCGGGGAGACCCGCAGCTGCGGCACCGGCGCCTGTGCGGTGATGGTCGCGACGGCCGTGCTCGACGGGGCGCCGCGGGGCACGGAGTACAGGGTCGACGTGCCGGGCGGCACGCTGTCGATCACGTGGACCGACGACGACCGGATCCTGATGACCGGGCCGGCCGTCCTGGTGGCCCGGGGCGAGACGGACCTCTGACCGTCACGCCGGCGCCGGATATCCAGTCGCGCTGTCTGGTGCGGCGACCTAGGCTGGACGGCATATGACGAACCACAAGCACTTCACCCTCGCCGACGAGCTCGCCGCCACCCGCACCTGGGACGACGACGCCGACCTGGCGGACGCCCTCGACGACGACGCCGAGGAGGAGACGGACGACTTCGTCTCCGGTTATGCCGACGTGCCCGGCGCGGGCTATGCCGACGAGCCCGACCCCGAGCTCGACGAGGCCACCACCGGCGAGATGGACCTCGCCGAGCGCTACGCGCTCAAGCGCGCCGCCGGGCTGCGCACCGAGCTCGAGGACATCACCGAGGTCGAGTACCGCCAGCTGCGCCTGGAGAAGGTCGTCCTGGTGGGCGTCTGGACCGAGGGCACCGTCGCCGACGCGGAGAACTCGATGGCCGAGCTGGCCGCGCTCGCCGAGACCGCCGGCTCCGAGGTGCTGGAGGCCGTCTACCAGCGCCGCCAGCGGCCCGACCCCGCGACGTACATCGGTCGCGGCAAGGTCGAGGGCCTCGCCGAGATCGTGAAGGCGACCGGCGCCGACACCGTGATCTCTGCGACGGTGAGCTCGCCCCCAGCCAGCTGAGGAACCTCGAGGACCGCTCAAGGTCAAGGTCGTCGACCGGACCGCCCTGATCCTCGACATCTTCGCCCAGCACGCGAAGTCCAAGGAGGGCCAGCGCAGGTCGAGCTGGCCCAGCTGAGCTACATGAAGCAGCGCCTGCGTGGATGGGGTGGCAACCTTTCGCGCCAGGCCGGTGGACGGGTCGCCGGCGGTGAGGGCATCGGTGGCCGTGGCCCCGGTGAGACCAAGATCGAGACCGACCGCCGTCGCATCAACGACCGCATCGCCAAGCTCCGCCGCGAGCTCAAGGGGATGTCGAAGGTCCGCGAGACCAAGCGCTCCAAGCGCCGCGGCAACAAGGTCCCGAGCGTCGCGATCGCCGGCTACACCACGCGCGGCAAGTCGTCGCTGATCAACCGGCTGACCGACGCGGCGTGCTGGTGGAGGACGCGCTCTTCGCGACCCTGACCCGACGACGCGGCGCACGACGACCAGCGACGGCCGCGTCTACACGATGAGCGACACCGTCGGCTTCGTCCGGCACCTGCCCCACCAGCTGGTGGAGGCGTTCCGCTCGACGCTGGAGGAGGTCGGCGAGGCCGACCTGATCCTGCACGTGGTCGACGGCTCGCACCCCGACCCGGAGGGCCAGCTGGCCGCGGTGCGCGAGGTCTTCGCCGAGATCGAGGCCGACCGGATCCCCGAGATCGTCGTGATCAACAAGGCCGACGCCGCCGACCCGCTGACCCTGGCGCGGCTGCGCCAACGCGAGCCGCACAGCGTCGTGGTCTCCGCCAGGACCGGTGAGGGCATCCCCGAGGTGCTGGAGCTGGTCGAGGCCGAGCTGCCGCGCCCCGACATCGAGTTCGAGGTGCTGCTGCCCTACGACCGCGGCGACCTGCTCAACAAGCTGCACCAGCAGGGCGAGATCGTCACGCTCGAGCACACCGGTGACGGGACGCGCGTGTCGGGACGGGTCAACGAGGACCTCGCAGGCGAGCTCCGGGCGTACGCCGTCTGAGCCGCGCGGCGATCCGATGGGCGGGTTCGCGCGGGATGCGACGCTGTTCCGTGGGAACCTGATCCGTCGGGGGCTCGTTGGAGTTCCCGTACCGCCCCGGATGGGGGCGGCGCAGAACGCTGAGGAAAGATGACGCGCATGTCTCGTGCTGCTTGGATCCGCTTCGTGCTGGTGCTCGGTCTCCTGGCCGGTTGTGCCGCGCTGGCGCTCAACAAGGAACCCACCCTGGGCCTCGACCTGAAGGGCGGCGTCTCGGTCACCCTCCAGACCTACGACTCGCCCAACGGCACGAAGGCCAACGCGGAGAACACCGACCGCACCAAGGCCGTCCTCGAGCAGCGCGTCAACGCCCTCGGCCTCTCCGAGCCCAACATCGTGCGCTCGGGCGAGAACCGGATCATCGTCGAGCTGCCCGGCGTCAAGGACGCCGACGAGGCGGCCGACCAGCTCGGCCAGACCGCCCAGCTGACCGTGCACCCGGTCGTGGCCGGCGGGATCACCGACGAGAAGCAGAAGCCCTCAGAGAAGGGCAACGAGATCCTCCCCAGCGACCGCCCGGAGGAGGGGTTCATCGAGATCGGCCCCACCGCGCTCGAGGGTGAGGACATCAAGGGCGCCGACGCAGGCCAGGGCCAGAACTCGACCGAGTGGGTCGTCAACGTCGACTTCAGCCGGGCCGGCTCGAAGAAGTTCAGCGACCTCTCCGCCGCCGCCATGTGCGAGCAGGGCGACAAGCGCCGCATCGCGATCGTCCTCGACGACAAGGTCATCTCGGCCCCCGAGGTGCAGGGCTCCTGCGGCGGCTCCATCCAGGGCGGCACCCAGATCACCGGCGGCTTCACCGTCGACGAGGTCAACGAGCTCGCGGCCCTGATTGAGGGTGGCTCGCTGCCGCTCGAGGTCAAGCCGATCGACGTCCGCTTCGCCGGCCCCACCCTGGGAGAGAAGGCGATCGACGACTCGATCCTCGCCGGCGTCATCGGCATCGCCCTGACCGGCCTCTTCATCGTGGCCGTCTACCGCTTCGTCGGCCTGATGGCCACCTTGGCGCTGGCCTCGTACGCCCTGCTCGCCTACGCCATGCTCATCGCGCTGGGCTCGACGCTGACGCTGCCCGGCCTGGCTGGTTTCGTGCTCGCCATCGGCATGGCGATCGACGCCAACGTCCTCGTCTTCGAGCGCGCCCGCGAGGAGTACGCCGCGTACCCCTCCGCCGGCCTGCGCCGCGCGCTGATGGTGGGCTTCAACAAGGCGTGGAGCGCGATCATCGACTCCAACGTGACCACGCTGCTGGCGGCCGGCCTGCTCTTCTTCCTCGGCTCCGGGCCGATCAAGGGCTTCGGTGTCACCCTGACCATCGGTGTCGTCGCCTCGATGATCTCCGCGCTGATCATCGCGCGCGTCCTGACCGAGATCGGCGTCTCCAACAAGCGCATCGCCAAGCACCCGGCGGTCACCGGCATCGGTGACATCGGGCGCGTGCGCAAGTGGCTGGAGCGCAAGAACCCCGACCTGATGAAGGGGCGGCGCAACTGGCTGGCCCTCTCCGGCGTGGTCACCGTCATCGCCCTGTCGGGCATCTTCGTCAACGGCCTCAACCTCGGTGTCGAGTTCGCCGGCGGCCGGGTGCTCGAGTACTCGACGCAGAAGACCGTCACGGCCGACGACGCGCGTGAGGCGCTCGACGACGCAGGCATCGACGTCGCGTCGGTCCAGGAGACCGACGGCGACAAGATCCTGGTCCGCACCGGCACCATCGACGGCGAGGAGGCGCAGCAGGTCCAGGACGCCATCGCCACGGTCGGCGGCACGGCCGACCTGGAGCGTGACGAGAAGCAGCGCCTCCTTCGGCAAGGAGCTGCGCGACCGCGCGCTGATCGCCTTCGGCGTCGCGTTCCTGGCCCAGCTGCTCTACCTGGCGGTCCGCTTCAAGTGGACCTTCGGTGTCTCGGCCGTGCTCGCGATGGTGCACGACGTCGCGATCGTGGTCGGGCTCTTCGCCTGGCTCGGCAAGCCGATCGACGGCGGCATCTTCCTGGCCGCGGCCATGACGATCATCGGTCTGTCGGTCAACGACACCGTCGTCGTCTTCGACCGCGTCCGTGAGCGCTGGCAGGGCTCGAAGCCGACCGACTCGTTCACTGCGCAGGCCAACAAGGCTGCCGTGGAGACGCTGCCGCGCACGGTCAACACCGGTCTGGGCACCATGTTCATCCTCGCCGCCCTCGCGATCATCGGTGGCGACTCGCTGCGCGACTTCTCGATCGCCCTGCTGGTCGGTCTCCTGGTCGGTACCTACAGCTCGGTCTTCGTGGCCACCCCGCTGGTCACCTACCTGCAGCAGAAGTGGCCGATGGCCAAGGAGAAGGCGGAGAAGGCCAAGATCGAGCGCGACCAGTCCGGCGCCGTGGTCTGACCGACCGCGGCGGTGCCGTAGTTGTCGGCGGGGCTGGCTAGAGTTCAGCCGGTGCCAGACAAGTCGCCCGTCCGTGAGGTCCTCTCCGCCGCCGTCGAGGCGTTGGGGGGCAAGGAGCGCTCCGGCCAGGTCGAGATGGCCGAGGCCGTCGCCCGGGCGATGACGGAGCAGCAGCACCTCATCGTCCAGGCCGGCACCGGCACCGGAAAGTCGCTCGGCTACCTCGTCCCGAGCCTGCTCAACCACGACCGCGTGGTCGTCGCCACCGCGACGCTGGCGCTCCAGCACCAGCTCGTCGAGCGCGACATCCCGCGGCTCGTGGAGGCGGTCGGCGACCGGCTCGACACCTCGTACGCCGTGCTGAAGGGCCGCTCCAACTACGCCTGCCTGCACCGCATCCGCGAGGGCGTCCCGGACGACCAGGGTGTGCTCGTCGACGTCCCCGAGGGCTCGATGGGTGCCGAGGTCCTGGCGTTGCGTGGCTGGGCCGAGATGGAGGCCGAGACCGGCGGCACGGGGGAGCGTGACAACGCCCCTCGGCACACCGAGAGGGTCTGGCGCCAGGTCAGCGTCAACCACCGCGAGTGCCTGGGCGCCGCGCGCTGCGCCTTCGCCCAGGAGTGCTTCGCCGAGCGGGCCAAGGAGAAGGCGGCCAGCTCCCACCTGATCGTCACCAACCACTCGCTCCTCGCCATCGACGCGATCGAGGGCGTGCCGATGATCCCCGACTACGACGTCGTGGTGATCGACGAGGCGCACGAGCTGGTCAGCCGCGTCACCCAGGCAGCCACCGACGAGCTCACCGTGGGTGACGTGCAGCGGGCCGCGAAGCGCTCCCAGAAGCACATCGCCGACAAGGGCGCGGCCTCCACCGCCGCCGACGACCTGGCCGACGCCGCGGACGCCCTGGCCGATGCGCTCGCCGCCACCTCGCCGGGCCGGATCGAGACCGCCGGCGAGCAGCTCTCCGACGCGCTGGTCCTCGTCCGCGACGCCGCACGGTCCCTGGTCTCCGCCTTCGGCAAGGACGAGGGCGACGCCGACGCCGGGCGTACGCAGGCCAAGGGGTTGGCGCAGGAGGTCTTCGCCACCGCGGAGCGGATGGCGGCCTTCAAGGAGTCGGACGTGCTCTGGCTCAACGAGGCCCGCGAGCGGATCCCGGCCCGGCTGGCCGTGGCGCCGCTGCAGGTGTGGGCCCAGATGCGTGAGCGCCTGCTCACCGAGAAGACGGTCGTCTTCGCCTCCGCCACCCTGATGCTCGGCGGCGACTTCAACGCGGTCGCCGGCAGCCTCGGGCTCAAGCCGTCGGAGCGCGTCGACACGGGCGCCGGCGAGGTGAGCGCCGACGACGCGCTGCCGTGGCGGGCGCTCGACGTGGGCTCACCCTTCGACTACTCGCGCCAGGGCATCCTGTACGTCGCCCGGCACCTGCCGGACCCCGGTCGCGACGGCCTCGGCAAGGCGCAGATCGACGAGATCGTCGAGCTGATCGACGCCGCCCAGGGGCGCACGCTGGGGCTCTTCTCGTCCCGACGGGCGGCGGACGCGGCGGCGGAGGCCGTCCGTGAGCGGCTCCCGCACCTCACCACCCTGGCGCAGGGCGACGCCCAGCTGCCGGAGCTGGCGAAGCAGTTCGTCGAGGACCCGCACACCAACCTCTTCGGCACGCTCACGCTCTGGCAGGGCCTGGACGTGCCCGGCGACACCTGCCAGCTGGTGCTGATCGACCGGATCCCGTTCCCGCGGCCCGACGACCCGCTGATGTCTGCCCGTTCGCGGGCCGCCGACAAGGCCGGCGGCAACGGCTTCATGCAGGTCTCGGCGACCCACGCGGCCCTGCTGCTGGCCCAGGGGGTCGGTCGCCTGATCCGCACCACCGAGGACAAGGGCGTGGTGGCGATCCTCGACCCGCGGCTGGCGACCAAGCGCTACGGCGGGTTCCTCAAGGCGAGCCTGCCGCCGATGTGGTCGACGACAGACCCGTCCGTGGTGCGCCAGGCCCTCGGCCGCATCGCGGCCGCGGGCTGACGCGGCGTACGGGAGCCCGGGATCAGAGGCTGCGCAGGACCGCGGTGACCTTGCCCAGGATGGTGGCGTGGGTGCCGTCGATGGGCTCGTACGCGTCGTTGTGCGGCAGCAGCCAGACCTGGCCGCCCTTGCGCTGGAAGGTCTTCACCGTGGCTTCTCCGTCGATCATCGCGGCGACGATGTCGCCGTTGACGGCGTCGGGCTGCTGGCGGATCACGACGTAGTCGCCGTTGCAGATGGCCGCGTCGACCATCGAGTCGCCGGAGACCTCGAGCAGGAAGAGCGTGCCGTCGCCGACGAGCTGCTTGGGGAGCGGGAAGACGTCCTCGACCCGCTGCTCGGCCAGGATCGGGCCACCGGCCGCGATACGACCCACGACCGGCACGTACGCCGCTGCGGGCGCCGCGTTGCCCACGTCCGTGGGGTCGAAGTCGGAGTCGTCCGCGCTGGAGACGGCTCGGGAGGCCGCCATCGACTCGGGCAGGAAGACCTGCAGCGCGCGCGGCCGGTTGGGGTCACGCTTGAGGAAGCCCTTCTCCTCGAGCGTCTTGAGCTGGTGGGCGACGCTGCTTGAGCTGGTGAGACCGACCGCAGTGCCGATCTCACGCATGCTCGGCGGGTAGCCCCGGGTCTCCAGCGCCTCCTGGATCGTGGTCAGCACCAGCTGCTGGCGCGCGGTGAGCCCGGTCGCGTCAGGAGGTCCGTCGGGCAGGGAGACGACCTTGCCGGTGTCGCCGCTGGACTTGGGCATGTGGATCCTCCTGGGTGGTGCGGACTGACGTGGGGTTCACGCTAGTCCGATCCCGACCCCAGTTCAAACATGTGTTCGAACGGCGTGTCACGTGCGGTTCAGCGGCGCGGGTCCCAGACCCACGCCACGCAGGTGAACTGCGTGCGGAAGCCCAGCTCGACGTAGGTCGGGTAGGCCCGGGAGTTGGTGATGAGGGTCGCCGACTGGGCCCCGATGGAGGCGGCGCGGTTCATCATGGTGGCGCCCAGGGCGCGGCCGATGCCCCGCCCGCGCGCGGCCGGCGTGGTGCTGACGTTCGCCAGCATCACGCTGGTGCCGCGTACGTGCATGGTGCTGGCTCCCAGGACCTCGCCGGTGCGGAGGCTGCGGGCGATGAAGAACTGGTTGTCGGCCGGGTCGAGGGTGTCGAGCACGCCCAGCGTGACCTCCTGCTGGGCGGCCGGGTGGCCGAGCGCCTCGAGGATGGCGCGACTGGCCGGCTCGACGCCGTCGGGCCAAGCGACGTCGATGAAGACGTCGTCCGGCGTGCCCGGGTCGACGGGCGCGCCCAGGGCGGTGTGCATCGCGGGGTACTCCCGGGCGAGCAGCCCCAGCTGGGCCAGCGTGGCCTCGAGGGCCGGCGTCGTCGTCGAGGGGGTGGTGATCCACTGGAACGGCAGGCCGCGGCGGAGGAACGGTTCGATCAGGGCGGGTGCCCGGGTGGCGACGGCCTCCGGGGCGATGTGGGCGTTGACGACCACGTTGAGCAGGGCGAGCGGCGCCGTGGACCAGTAGACGGTCGCGTCCGGCTCGTCCGCGGTCGACAGCGACGGGGAGCGCGCGATGGCGGCCTGGAGCGCCGCGAAGTCGGCCTCGATCGTGTCGGAGGCCGTGGTCAGGAGGTCTCGCATGCGGCAGACGCTAGGGCTGCGCCGCGACGGCTGCATGCCCCATACGGGTGACGTCCGCACAGGCTTTCGCCACAGATGCCGAGAATCGGGTAGCTGAGGGGCACGTGGAGAGCGTTCGAACTTTTGTTCGACCAGATGCTTGATTCGTTCGAACATCTGCTCTAACGTCGCACATGTGTTCGATCGAACGTCTGATCGAATTCGTCGGCAGGTCAAGGTGCTCGATCCAAAACTGTCGGCGGGTCCGCATAGACATCAGTTCGACAGCAACGCACCTGCACGACCACCACTTCCCCAGGAGGTCTCCATGACCCATCGCCACCGCCTCGACCGTCACCGCCGCCGCTCCCCGCGGCCAGGTCCGTCTGACTCGTCGTGGTCGCGTCGTCGTCGTGCTCGCTGCGCTCCTCCTGGCCCTCGTCGTGGGCGTGGCTCTGGCGGCGTCTCGTCCGCCAGCGAGGAGGCCGGCGCTCCGCAGGCGACCGAGGTCGTCGTGGTCAACGAGGGCGACACCCTGTGGGGCATCGCTGCCGGGGTCGCCGAGGAGGGCGAGGTCCGCGCGATGGTCTCGGAGATCCGCGAGCTGAACAACCTCGACTCCTCCGTCGTCACCCTGGGCCAGGAGATCCACGTCCCGGTCGCCGACTGACGTACGAGGTCAGCGGGCGGCGCGACGTCCGCCGGTAGGCCGCGGAGGCTCTGATCCATCGCCCTGGGGAGGGCGGGTCGCGCCGAGCGCCGACCCGAGGCGCGCAAAGAGCATCAGGCCGACGAAGAGGCAGGTTGCGGCCCCCGCGCCCGCGAGGATGAGCAGGAGCCAGGCGCCGGCGTTGCCGGCCCGGGCGCTCGACCCGAAGTCGATGGCCGCGTAGACGAGGTAGCCCCAAGCGATGACGCAGAGCGTGATCCCACCGGCGTACGCGAGTGCTGCGGTGTTCAGGGTCCGCGGCGGGGGAGCTGCTCGTCTCGAACCTGCACGCTTCCCCTGGGCCACGGCGCCATTCTGTCAGGAGAGTGGCCGCGGCGTGCCTTCTTCGGCGCCCGGAGAGGGTCGCGTCACGCGGCCGGAACTCCTTCGGTGGCGACGCCTTTTCGGTCGTCGTCGGGCCTGTGACCTGCGCAGATGGCGGTCGATCTTTCTGTCGTCCCGCGATGTGGCTGGAGTTCGCGCGATCCGCTTGCCAAGTATTGGGGAGGGCGCGTACGGTTACCACAACATCTAGTAGTTACACGGTTGTGGTTTTCCACATCTAGTCCACAGAAGTGGACATTGGATGCACAGCCCGCAGCACGATCATCCACAGTTGGACCGGCTTCATCCACAGGGAGAAGGAACGCCATGCACTGCCCGCACTGCCGGCACACCGACACCCGGGTCCTCGACTCGCGCGTGTCCGAGGACGGCGGTCAGATCCGTCGTCGTCGTGCCTGCACGGAGTGCGGCAAGCGGTTCAGCACGGTCGAGCTCATGCAGCTGACGGTGCTCAAGCGCTCCGGCGCCAGCGAGCCCTTCAACCGTGACAAGGCGGTCCAGGGTGTGCGCAAGGCGTGCAAGGGCCGCCCCGTGACCGAGGACCAGCTGGCCTGCCTGGGTCAGGAGGTGGAGATCGCCCTGCGCGCCACCGGTTCCGCCGAGATCCAGGCCCACGAGGTGGGCCTGGCGATCCTGGCCCCCCTTCGCGACCTCGACGAGGTCGCCTACCTCCGGTTCGCCTCCGTCTACCGCGCCTTCGAGAGCGCGGCCGACTTCGAGGCAGAGATCGACGTCATGCGTGCCGAGCGCAACGCCGCCGCGATCCCGACCGGTTGACCACAGACCGCCCGGTACGCAGTGGGGAAGCTGCGTGCCGGGCCCCAGACGCACGAACAGACAACGTTGTCAGCACGAGGAACTGAGGAGATTCCATGGCCGCGAGACGGTGACCAAGGGTGGACTGAAGATGCAGCGCGTCTTCAGCACCGAGGGGACCCACCCGTACGACGAGATCACCTGGGAGCGGCGCGACGTCGTCCAGACCAACTGGAAGACCGGTGAGACGGTCTTCGAGCAGCGCGGTGTGGAGTACCCCGACTTCTGGAGCGTGAACGCCTCCACGATCGTCACCACCAAGTACTTCCGCGGCGCCGTCGGCACCGACGCGCGTGAGTGGAGCCTCAAGCAGCTCATCGACCGGGTCGTGAAGACCTACACCGCGGCCGGCATCGAGCACGGCTACTTCGCGGCCGGTGACGCCAAGGTCTTCGAGGAGGAGCTGACCTGGCTGCTCGTCAACCAGTACTTCTCGTTCAACTCGCCGGTCTGGTTCAACGTCGGCACCTCCTCGCCGCAGCAGGTCTCCGCCTGCTTCATCCTCAGCGTCGACGACTCGATGGACTCCATCCTCAACTGGTACAAGGAGGAGGGCTTCATCTTCAAGGGCGGCTCCGGCGCCGGCCTCAACCTCTCGCGCATCCGTTCCTCGAAGGAGCTCCTCTCCTCCGGTGGCACCGCCTCGGGCCCCGTCTCCTTCATGCGCGGCGCCGACGCCTCCGCCGGCACCATCAAGTCGGGCGGCGCCACGCGTCGTGCCGCCAAGATGGTCGTGCTCGACGTCGACCACCCCGACATCGAGGAGTTCGTCGAGACCAAGGCGCGCGAGGAGGACAGATCCGCGCGCTGCGTGACGCCGGCTTCGACATGGACCTCGGCGGCAAGGACATCACCTCGGTCCAGTACCAGAACGCCAACAACTCGGTGCGCGTCACCGACACGAGTTCATGCGTGCGGTCGAGGAGGGCAAGGAGTTCGGGCTGCGTGCCCGCGACACCGGCGAGGTCATCGAGACCGTGGACGCCCGCTCGCTCTTCCGCACGATCTCCAAGGCGGCCTGGGAGTGCGCCGACCCCGGCCTGCAGTACGACGACACGATCAACGACTGGCACACCAACCCCGAGACCGTCGCATCACCGCGTCCAACCCGTGCTCGGAGTACATGTCGCTCGACAACTCTGCCTGCAACCTGGCCTCGCTCAACCTGCTCAAGTTCCTGAAGGACGACGACACCTTCGACGCGAGCTCTTCGCCAAGGCCGTCGAGTTCATCATCACCGCGATGGACATCTCGGTCGCCTTCGGTGACTTCCCGACCGAGTCGATCGAGAAGAACACCCGCGACTACCGCCAGCTGGGCATCGGCTACGCCAACCTCGGCGCCCTGCTCATGGCGATGGGCCTGGGCTACGACTCCGAGGGTGGCCGCTCGATGGCTGCCGCCATCACCTCGCTGATGACGGGCACGTCCTACAAGCGCTCCGCCGAGCTGGCCAAGGTCGTCGGTCCGTACGCCGGCTACGCCCGCAACGCCGAGGCGCACAAGCGCGTCATGCGCAAGCACCAGGCCGCCAACGACCAGGTGCGGGTGCTGCACACCGAGGACGCCCGCGTCCTCAAGATGGCGACCCAGGCGTGGGCCGACGTCATCAAGCTGGGCGAGAGCAACGGCTTCCGCAACGCGCAGGCCTCCGTGCTCGCGCCGACCGGCACCATCGGCTTCATGATGGACTGCGACACCACCGGCATCGAGCCGACTTCTCGCTGGTGAAGTTCAAGAAGCTCGTCGGCGGCGGCTCGATGCAGATCGTCAACCAGACCATCCCGCGTGCCCTCAGAAGCTGGGCTACTACGCAGGAGCAGATCGAGGCGATCGTCGCCTACATCGGCGAGCACGGCCACGTCATCGACGCCCCCGGCCTGAAGACCGAGCACTACGAGGTCTTCGACACCGCCATGGGCGCGCGCTCGCTGGCCCCGATGGGCCACGTCCGGATGATGGCCGCCACGCAGCCGTTCCTCTCCGGCGCCATCTCGAAGACGGTCAACCTGCCGGAGACGGCGACCGTCGAGGAGATCGAGGACGTCTACATGCAGTCGTGCTGGGCCTCAAGGCCACGGCTGTCTACCGCGACAACTGCAAGGTCGGCCAGCCCCTGGCCGACGGTGGCGGCAAGGCCAAGAAGGACGCCGCCGACAAGGACGCCGCTGCGGCTGCCGCTGCCGAGGGTGAGACCAAGGTCGTCGAGAAGATCGTCTACCGCCCCACCCGCAAGCGCCTGCCGAAGTCGCGCGTCTCGCGTACGACGTCGTTCACCGTCGGTGGCGCCGAGGGCTACATGACCTCGGGTGCCCACGAGGACGGCGAGCTCGGCGAGGTCTTCCTCAAGCTCGGCAAGCAGGGCTCGACCCTGGCCGGCGTGATGGACGCCTTCTCGATCGCCGTGTCGATCGGCCTGCAGTACGGCGTGCCGCTCGAGAACCTACGTCTCGAAGTTCACCAACCTGCGCTTCGAGCCGGCCGGCCTCACCGACGACCCGACGTCCGGATGGCGCAGTCGATCATGGACTACATCTTCCGTCGCCTGGCGCTCGACTACATGTCGTTCGACGAGCGTCGATGCTCGGCATCTACTCCGCCGAGGAGCGTCAGCGCCACCTCGAGACCGGCTCCTACGAGCCGCTCGTGGAGCTCAGCGAGGCCGAGTCGCTCAAGACCGACCACGCCGAGGCGATCGAGGTCGAGACCAAGGACACCCACGGCTCCGAGGCCCGCGAGGTCCCCGCGCAGCCCGTGGTCGGCGAGGCCCACACCTCCGCCGAGCTCCTGGAGAAGATCACCGGCACCGCCGTCGACTCGCCGCTCTGCATGACCTGCGGCACGAAGATGCGTCCCGCCGGCTCCTGCTACGTCTGCGAGGGCTGCGGCTCGACCAGCGGCTGCAGCTGATCGGTTGAACCACCGGACCGGCCCCGAGAGGAACTCCTCTCGGGGCCGGTCCCGTTTCACTGGACTCCGCAGGCCCCCAGTGCCGGATCCGTCGGTGCGGCGGGCAGCGACCGCGGGCTCACGCCCCGCTCGACCGCTTCGACGACCTCGACGAGGTGTTCGATCCGCTGGTCGATCGTCCGCAGGGTGGCGCCGGCGCAGGTGACCAGGGGGACGTCCCCGGCGGCCGAGGCGACGGGACCCCACTGCGCCAGGACGACGATCACTGCCCCGACGAGGACGCCCGTGACTGGTGCTCGAACCACGCGACCACCTCCCGGGACCGGCGCCGGGGTCGTCCGCGGCGCCGTTGCCGAAAGGCTTCCCGCGGTCAGGAGGGACCCAAACGGGAAACCCGGTTCCTGCGGCAGGTTCACCAATACGCGGTAGCGCAGGTCGGCCAGTGGGGGCGCGGCGTACGTTTCGCGACCACCCCGCAGTGGGGACACCACCGGAATGAGCGAGCACACTCCGTCGACGCCCGCGGGTGCGGGCCTCGCCACCGAGGTGGCACCCCCGAAGTGGAAGGTGATCGGCCCCGGCCTCGTGGTCGCGGCCACCGGCGTCGGTGCGGTCGACCTGGTCGCCACCCTCATCGCGGGTAGCAAGTACGGCTACGCGCTGCTGTGGTGCGTGGTCCTCGGGTGCGTCATGAAGGTCGTCCTGGTCGAGGGTGCGGGGCGCTACTCGCTCGCCTCGGGCCGCACGATCTTCGAGGGCTGGCAGTCGCTCGGTCGTTGGGCGACCTGGTACTTCGGGATCTACATCGTGATCTGGGGCTTCGTGTACGGCGCAGCCGCCATGGCTGGCACCGGCCTGCCCCTGCACTCGCTCTTCCCGTGGCTGAGCGTCACGTGGTGGGGCATCCTCAGCGGGCTCGTCGGCCTGCTCCTGGTCTGGTTCGGCCGCTACTCGGCGGTGGAGAAGGTCTGCGCCGCGCTGGTCGGGCTCATGTTCATCGCGATGGTCGGCGCCGCCGTCCTGACCCTGCCCAACATCCCCGACATGCTCGGCGGACTCGTGCCGCGCATCCCCGACGGTGGCATCGTCTACGTGCTCAGCCTGGCCGGGGCGTGGGCGGCACGATCACGTTGGCGGCGTACGGCTACTGGCTCCGGGAGAAGGGGTGGGTGACGCCGCGTCACATGCGGGTGATGCGTCTCGACAACCGCGTCGCCTACACCGTGACCGGCATCTTCGTCCTGGCCACCCTCGTCGTCGGCGCCGAACTGCTGTACTCCGCGCAGATCGCCGTCTCGACCGGCGACCAGGGCCTGCTCGACCTCAGTGAGGTGCTCGACGACCGGTACGGCGAGTGGGCCGGCAAGATCTTCCTGGTCGGCTTCTGGGCGGCCGCGATGTCGTCGCTGGTGGGTGTGTGGAATGGCGTCAGCCTGATGTTCGCCGACTTCGTGGCGCGGGCCCGCAAGCTCGCCCCGGACCACCGTGACGGCTTGGCGCACGGGCGCTGGTACCGGGCGTACATCCTGTGGCTCACCTTCCCGCCGATGGTGATGATGTTCCTCGGCAAGCCGGTCGTGCTGATCCTCGCCTACGGCGTGCTCGGCGCCTTCTTCATGCCGTTCCTCGCGATCACGCTGCTGTGGCTGCTCAACAGCGACCGCGTGCCCCGCGAGTGGCGCAACAGGACGTGGTCCAACGTGGCGATGACGCTGATCGCGCTGGCCTTCGTGGTGCTCGCGGCCAACGAGCTGTGGAACCAGGTCTCCAAGCTGGTCTGATCCTCGAAATGGTCGCGTGCGGCCCGGGCAGCAGCGATAGCGTCCGGCCATGCCCATCCACCCCGAGCGGGACCCACTGCGCCTGCGTCGTCGTTGCCTCGCCCTGCTGCTCGTCGCCGCGCCGCTTGTCGCCGGGTGCGGCGGGGCGGAGCAGCCAGACCCCTCCGAGTGGGGGACGGCGGTCGAGGAGCCCGGTCAGCAGGCGAAGCCTCCCGAGGCGGAGGCTGACGACGCGGCGAGCACGCAGGACGGGATCGACCTCGTGAAGGGGACGATCACCATGGCGGCGCTGAGCCAGCAGCAGCGGCAACTCCACGACGAGGCCGTGCTCTTCGAGGAGTTCGCGAAGACCGAGGTGGGGGAGGGCGGCGGTGGCCGGAACGGGACCTTCACCGATGACCCGGACAGTGACTTCGGCACGCTGAGGCCGGCGGGCGTCGAGCTGGCCGACAGGTTCGAGGTCACGTGGGCGAACGGCGCCCTCGTGAGCTGGACGCTCTCGACCGACTCCGGTGAGAGCGTCTCGTACGAGGAAGGGGCGTTCCGCGTCGACGTCGCGCTGGAGCAGGCGCAGGACGAGGCGCTCATCCGCGCCACCGACGAGCTCGCCGAGGCCGTCGAGGCCTGGAGGCAGGAGCACGGTGAGTACCCCTCGGTCACGAACGACTACGACACCATCCAGGTCAAGGCCGGTCTCTTCGACGAGTCCGACGGGGTGGTGGAGATCCCGCTGCCGGACACGGTCAGGCACGCTGGCTTCGCCAGCAACGGCGAGGAGTTCCTGGTCTCCCTGAAGTCCACCGTCACGGGCGAGGCGTCGCTGCTCACCCAGGACGGGCTCTCCTGGTCCCGGCCGCTCGAGGTCGCCTGAGGCTCGGCGACGATCAGGCCGGGTCGAGCGCCGGCAGCGACAGCACGAAGGTCGTCGTCTCCGCGTCCGCGACCGAGAGCCGGCCACCCGCCGCGACGGCGAGCTGCGAGGCGATGGTGAGCCCGAGCCCGTGACCCTCGCTGGTGTCGGACTGGGCGCCGCGCTGGAAGACCGCCTCGTCGATGGTGGTCGGGCCCTCGTCGCCGACCACCAGGTCGACGAACTGTCCGCGACGGCGGGCGCCGACGGTGATCCGCCCCTGGCCGTGGCAGAGCGCGTTGTCGATCAGCACGTCGAGCACCTGCAGCACGGGTCCCGGGGGGACATGGGCCGGGCAGGGGTCGGCGGGCGCGTGCACGAGCGTACGACCGGGCTCCTCCTCGACGTGGGCGCGCCATCGCACGACGGCCTCGGAGGCGAGCAGGTCGAGGTCGACGTCGACGGCCTCGCCGAGCCGCTTCCCGCGGGAGAGCTCCAGCAGCTCGTTGATCGCGGCGCTGAGGCGGTCGAGCTCGCTGATGTTGGCGTTGAGCTCGTCGGCCACCGCGGGCGGGGTCTCGGGCCACATCGTCAGGTCCTCGAGCGTCAGCCGTAGCGCCGTGATGGGGGTCCGCAGCTGGTGCGAGGCGTTGGCCGCGAACTCGCGCTCGCGTCGCAGCAGCTCGTCGAGCTGCGACGACGCCAGCCGGAGCGCGCTGCCGATCGCCTCCGCCTCCGGGATCGAGTAGTGCGGGAGGTCCACGTCGAACTTCGCGTGCGCGATCTGCTCGGCAGCCTCGGCGAGCTCGTCGAAGGGACGCGAGAGCCGTCGGGCCAGGATGAAGCCGATGATGGCGGCGAAGACGGTGAGCCCCAGGCCGGTTGTGATCAGCGGCAGCAACGCCTGGGAGGTGCGGTCGCGGACGATGTCGCTGGAGCGGGTCAGAGTGACGCTGCCGCCGTCGGGCAGCTCGCGCGTACGGGTGAGGTTGCCCTCGGGGTCCCCGGCGTCGCCGACCTCGACGGTCTCGCCGTCGGGGAGACGTAGCTGATTGAGCCGCGGTCGAGGACGAACTCGGAGAGGAACTCCTCGTCCACCTCACCCGCGCCGCGCGTCCGCTCGGTGACCAGGGCGGCGAGCAGAACCGAGGAGCGGTCGACCTTGAGCTTCTCCTGGTCGTTGACCAGGTCGGCCAGCACGTAGGCGCGCGGGACGCCGTACATCGCGATCATCGCGACGGTCATGCCGATCAGGGCGATGACCAGGCGTTCACGCATCCGCTGCGTCCTCCAGGCGGAAACCGACACCGCGGACGGTGGTGATGCGCACGGGCGCCTCCGACTCGTCGAGCTTCTGGCGCAGGCGACCCATGGTGGCGTCGAGCATCTTGGTGGAGCCGAACCAGTTCTCGTCCCACACGTCGCTGATCAGCTGCTCGCGACTCACCACTGCCCCGCGGACGGCGTCGAGCAGGGCCAGCACGTCGAACTCCTTGGTGGTGACGGCGAGCTCCTCGTCGCGCACCCAGATCCTCCGCGCCTGTACGTCGACCCTCAGGCCCTGCCCGTCGGCTCCCCGGGAGGCGGGGGCTGCGGCGTTCGTCGCTGCCGCGGTGGCCGCGGGGCGGCGGCGCTGCGCCGGAGCAGCGCGCGGGTGCGGGCCAGCAGCTCGGCCAGCCCGAACGGCTTGGCCAGGTAGTCGTCGGCGCCCACGTCGAGGCCGACCACACGGTCGAGCTCTCCGTCGCGCGCGGTCAGGATGATGATGCCGCCGGTGAAGCCGCCCTCGCGGGCGCGGCGGCAGACGTCGAGGCCGTCCATGTCGGGGAGGCCGAGGTCCAGGAGCAGCAGGTCGACCTGGCTGGTGCCGATGGCCTCCAGGGCCGGCTGGCCCTCCGCCACCCGTCTGACGTCGTAGCCCTCACGCTCGAGGGTGCGGACGAGCGGGGCGGCGATCTTGTCGTCGTCCTCGACGACCAGCACCTGGGGGCCATGGTCAGGAAGCATACGGGTGCGCCGCTGCGACGTCCCGGCGGCGGCGCCGCAACCGGGCGTCCGCGTTCTGCAGGCCCAGGGTGAGGATCGGGAGGCCGATCAGTCCTGCGTGCACGGGGGTGAGTGACGAGCGGCTGGCGCCCGGCAGGCCCACGGTCACGCTCAGCAACGTGCCGACCAGCGTGGCGCCGGTGACCAGGCTGACGAGCAGGTGCGACTCGAAGCAGTTGTGCAGCGCCATCTTGACGGCGGCGCCCAGGCCGAGGGCGGCCACGGTGGCGAGGAGCACGATCGAGCTCGTGGAGAGGTCGTGGGTGAGCCGCTCGCAGAGGAGCAGGGAGATGAGGGCCGTCGTGACGGCGGTCAGGCGTGAGGCCCACGTGGTCTGACGCTTCATCGGGTGGCTCCTTTCCGTGCGTTCAAGGTGAAGTCTGGGGGGTGGGGGCAGTGGTGCTCAACGTTACGAATCGGCATCCCTCGGCTCTTCCACAGCCAAACCCCAGGCGTTCCACGGTTTGCTACGCGGAACGCCTGGGGCCTGGGGGTGAGCCGGCTCAGGCCGGAGAGGTCTCTCCGGGAGCCTGGCTCCGGATGCGCCCCCCTGCTGACGGGGTGTGCGGGCGCAGGGCCACGAGCAGGTCGCGCAGGGCCATCAGGGCGATGAGTGCTGCGGGGGCACCGATCACGAGGATGCGGACCTGGGGGTTGGCCAGGGCGATGAAGACGTGCCCCAGGGCGGGGACGGTCTGCACCACGACGGGCTGGGTGGGGGAGGTGAGGCTGAACTCCCATGGGTCGGGGTCGGGGTTCGCGTCGCCCTGGGTCTGCAGGACCCGGGTGCCTCCCTCGCCCGGCTCGATGGAGACGATGCGGTGGGTGACCAGGGTGCTGACCCCGCTGTCGGCGGGCGGCAGGTAGGTGATGACGTCACCGACCTCGAGGTCAGCGACCGGCACCTGCTTCTCGAAGGCCAGGGAGCCCTTCTCGAAGGTGCCGGACATGGAGCCCCGGTGATCACGTAGCGCTCGTAGCCGAAGAAGCCGGGAGCCACGTAGGCCGCGCATCCGAGCACCACGGCGACCAGCAGCAGGTTGGTGATCCATCCTGCGACGGTGCGGACGACGGTGAGGGGGCGGGGCATCGGTCTCTCCTGGTTTCAGCGGGCTTCAGCGGGGTTCAGCGGGTGCGGTCGAGCGCCCGGGTCAGCCGGTGAAGTTCTCGCCGGTGAGCTGGACCGAGTCCCAGGCGTAGACGGCGCTGGCGGTCTTGCCCTGCTGGGTGTTGTCGGCGGAGGCGTCGAGGGCGACGGTGAAGGTGTAGGTCGTCGCGGCGGCCGGGGCGAAGGTGCCGAGGTCGTTCTTCTTCCGGTCCTCGAGGTCACCGAAGTTGCCGGAGAAGACGGGGGCGCCGTTGGCGGCACGGATGGTGAGGTCAGCTTGTCCTTCGCGAACGTGTTGGTCGAGGAGACCTCGGTCAGCGAGAAGGCGGCGGGCAGCGAGCCGGTGTTGGTGATGGTGAGCGAGCCGGTGACGGTGTCGCCGGGCTTCATGTTGGTGAGGTTGAAGACCGCCTGGCCGTCCTTGGAGTTGGACTGGGTCAGGGTGCCGGAGGTGACGGCGCTGATCGTGTTGCCGGTGGTGGAGGTGAAGGTGGCACCGGAGCCGACGGCGACGGCACCGGCGGCCAGCAGGGTGGCGAGCGGGACCAGGACCTTCTTGGAGCGGCTGGTGGTCTTGGCGGGGCTGGCGGCGTTCATCGTGTTTCTCCCTGGGGTGGTGGCCGGAGCTTCTTCTCGCTCCTCGGCCTGACAAGGAAAAATCTACGGAGCAGCGATCCACAGAACGTCCCCGCGAGCTCCCCGGGACATCCCGGTTCTGGCCACGGTTGGCCACCGGATGACACCGGATGACACGGCGGGCAACATGCCTGCTCAGAACTCGCGGTCCGCTGCTCCGGACTCGTTGACCACGGCCGTGGAGCAGGGGCGGCCGAGGGTGTCGAGGGCGGTGGCCGAGGGGGTCCAGGCCATCGTCCCGGTCGTCTTGACCGTGCGGGGGTTGGTGAGTTGGTACCAGGTGACCGAGCCCAGGCGCAGGGTCACGACGGTGCGCTGCGTGCCGTCGGTGAGGGTCTGGGTGGTGGCCGTCATCGTCGAGCCGTACGTCGCGGTGCGGCCGCTGCGTACGTAGTCGCCCTTGAGGTTCACCTGGCCGAGGTGCACGGTGCCGCCGTTGGGGGTCTGCACGTCCAGGGTGTCGTCGGTCTTGCCCAGCTTGAGCAGGCCCCCGTCGCGCAGCCGGACGGTGACGTTGCGCGCCGAGCCGTCCCAGCCGGCCATCAGGCTGCCGGGGGCGACCACGCCGCTGTAGGTGAAGGTCACCGTGTCGCCGGAGTCGGCCTTGCCGGCCGCGTAGCCGCCGTTGGCGGTCTGCACGTCGAGGCCGCGCAGCGGGCTGTTGTCGACGCGGTGGCCGGGGTCGACCGCCGAGGTGAGGCTGCGGCCCTGTCCGTCGACCATGACGGCGCGCAGGGAGTAGGTCCCGTTGGCCACCGTCTTGGTGTCCCAGGCGCACGACCAGGGGGCAGCGGTGTCGGTGCACAGGTCGGTCCAGGTCGAGCTGCCGTCGGGGGCGTACTGGAGGCGCACCCGGGCGACGCCTGCCGTCGAGCTGGCCGCGGCGGTGACGGTGACGGTGCCGGTCATGAAGTCGGGGCCGTCGACGGAGACCGAGGAGACGGTGTTGTCGACGAGGCGCTGGGTGACGGCGGCCGAGGTGGTTGTGTTGCCGGCGTTGTCGGTGGCGACGGCGCGGAAGGAGTAGCTGCCGTCGGCCAGCGTCGAGGTGGCGACGCGGCAGGACCACGGCTCCTGGGTGGGCGCGCACAGGTCGCGCCACGTCGAGGTGCCGGTGGCGGCGTACTGGATCGTGACGAGCTCGAGCCCCGAGTGGGCGTCGCTGGCGGTGGCGGAGAAGGTGCGCGTGCCGCTCAGCGGGCTGCCGGGGTCGACCATCGCGACGCTCGGGGCGACGTTGTCGACGGTGACCTCGACGACCGCCGAGGTGGCGACGGTGCGGCCGAGGCTGTCGACCACGACGGCGCGCAGCTCGTAGTCACCCGAGGTGACCGAGGTGGTGTTCCAGGAGCAGGCGTAGGGGCTCTTCAGGCCCGAGCAGATCGTCCTCCAGGTGGTGGAGTCGGCGGCTGCGTACTCGAGGCGCACGGTATGGGTGAGGGAGCCGGCGCTGTGCACGGTGGTCGTCAGGGCGACGGTGCCGCGGACGTCGTCGCCCGGGGCGTCGAGGGTGACGAAGAGCTTGTTGGCGACCGTCGTACGCACCTCGGTCGAGGTGGCCTCGAGGCCTGCGCGGTCGAGGGCACGGGCGCGCAGGGAGTAGGTGCCGTCGGCGAGCGTACGCGTGTCCCAGGAGCAGCTGAAGGGCGCCGAGGTGTCGGTGCAGATCGTCACCCAGGAGTCGGTGCCGGGGGCGAGCTGCTCGAGGGTCACCTGGGCGACGCCGCTCTCGGCGTCGGTCGCCTCGACGGCGATGGTGGCGACGTCCTTGACGGTGCTGCCGGGGGAGGTCACGGCGACGGTCGGGGCGGTCCAGTCGGCGGCAGCGGTGACCTGACCGGTGGCCGAGGAGGTGGACGTGAAGGTGGCGCCCGAGGTGGTCGGGCCGTTGACCGCGAGGACGGTGAGGGCGGCGGCGGCGACGAGCGCTCCCCACGAACGGAGGTGGCGGCGGGGAGTGGTCACCGGGTGCTCCTGTCGTCCGTGGGTGGGTGTCGGGCTCTTGCCCGACTGTGGTGTCAACGCTACGGAGGCGCGCTCCACCGGGAGTCACGCGAAGGCCCCGGTCGTTCCACGAATTGCTACGGAACGGCCGGGGCCCGTGCAGAGGTGGGGCTGCGTGCTGCTGTGTGCGGGTCAGCGCTGGTCGATGTTCTCGCCGTCGAGCTGGACCGAGTCCCAGGCGTAGGTGGCGTTGGCCGTCCTGCCCTGCTGGGTGTTGTCGGCCGCCGCGTCGAGGCTGACGGCGAAGGAGTAGGTGTGGGCCTCCTCCGGGGCGAACTGGCCCAGGGCCTTCTTCACGCCGTCCTCGAGGCCACCGAAGGTGCCGGTGTAGACCTGCGTGCCGCTGCTGGTGTCGGTGATGACGAGCTTGAGGTGCGAGCCGTCGAAGCCGTTGACCGACTTGGTCTCGGTGAGGGTGAACTTCGCCGGCAGCGAGCCGGTGTTCTTCAGGGTCAGGGCACCGGTGACGGTGTCGCCCGGCTTCATGTTGGTGAGGTTGAAGACGGCCTTGCCGTCCTTGGAGTTCGACTGGGTCAGCGTGCCGGAGGTGACGGCGCTGATCGTGTTGCCCGTGGTGGAGGTGAAGGTGGCACCGGAGCCGACCGCGACGGCACCGGCGACGAGCAGCGTCGCGAGGGGCACCAGGACCTTCTTGGAGCGGCTGGTGGTCTGGGCGGTGGTGGCGGCGTTCATCTCTTCGTCTCCTGTGGTGGTGGTTTCTCCGGGGCTTCTCCAGCCGCAACGGGGTGATGACGAAAAAGTTACGGAGCGCAGATCCACAGGCCGTCCACGTGAAGGTCCCGGGAGCTCCCACGTCCGGACACGGATCGGAACGCTCGGACACACGACTTCTCCGGACCGTGTGTCAGGTGGGGGAGGATGGGGCACATGGCAGGTCGTGGACGGAGCAAGAGGACGACAGGACGCCAGCCGGCAGGGGCGGTCGCGATGAACCCGATGGCTGAGCAGGTGGGCCCGGACTTCTACGACGAGCGCTCCCTGGCCGAGGTCCTGGGCAGCGCCGAGGAGCCGCTGGCGACCGCCGACGTCAAGGCGATGCGCGAGGGCAAGGACGTGCTGGCGCTGCCGACCGCTGACGGTCACTGGGTCTTCCCCACCTGGCAGGTCGCCGACGGCGCGATCCTGCCCGGCATCCCCGACGTGCTCGCCGCCTTCGCCAGCGCGCCCGTGTGGTCGGTCGGCCTGTGGCTGACGACCTCGGACGAACGGTGGGGCGGGCGTACGCCTGTCGAGGCGCTCGGCGCCGGCGAGACCGCCGCCGTGGTCGAGGAGGCCGCGGCGACCGCGGCCCGGTGGGCGTGACGTACGCCGCAGGAATGTCTGGCGGGGGCGTGGTGTTGTGCCGTTCGTGACCCCCGTGACGAGCCTCGACGCAGGCGTGCGACTGACGCGCCGGCTCGTCGTCGACCTCGCACGCACGCACAGCACCCGCTGTCGGTGACGGATCAGGGCCGCCCGGTCGGCCCGCCGTCTGTTCGACCCGTCCCTGCTGTGTCCCTCTTGCAGTGTTCCCACTGTGTCCCTCGAAAGGCACCTCATGAGTTCTGCCGTCACGTCCACCGAGGCGAAGGCGAGCGGTCCCGCTCCGCGTCGCCGCTGGCTCCCGTCGTTCGGTGTCCAGGTCCTGATCGGTCTGGTGCTGGGCGTCGTGCTCGGCCTCGTCGCGCGTCAGATGGGCGCCGACGGCGTCGACGCCGAGACCGGGGTCGTCGACCCCAACTGGCTCACCGAGACGCTCACCACGGTGGGCTCGATCTTCGTGACCCTGCTGCGTGCGATCGTCCCGCCGCTGGTCTTCCTGGCGATCGTCGCCTCGATCGCCAACCTGCGTGAGGTCACCGGCGCCGCGCGTCTGGCGTGGAAGACGCTGGTCTGGTTCGCCGGCACCGCGCTGATCGCCGTGGTGATCGGCATCGTGCTGGGCCTGGTGCTGCAGCCCGGTGCCAACACCAGCGTCAGCGCCGACGCGGCCGCCGCCCCGAGCAGCACCGGCTCCTGGATCGACTTCCTGACCGGGCTCGTCCCCGCGAACTTCCTCGGCCTGGCCGCCAGCGCCGGGCCCGACGGCTCGATCGGCGTCTCGTTCAACGTGCTCCAGATCCTGGTGCTCGCCATCGCCGTGGGTGTCGCGACGCTGAAGGTCGGCGACGCCGCGGAGCCGTTCCTGGCGGTCGTACGCTCCGCCCTCGCCGTCGTGCAGAAGGTGCTGTGGTGGGTCATCCTGCTGGCCCCGATCGCCACCGTGGGCCTGCTCGGCAAGGCCGTCGCGACCTACGGCTGGGACGCGCTGGGCTCGCTCGGCACCTTCTCGGTGGCGATCTACCTCGGCCTGGCGCTGGTGCTCTTCGTGGTCTACCCGGTGCTGCTGAAGGTCAACGGCCTCTCGGTGAAGCAGTGGTTCTCCGGTGCCTGGCCGGCGATCCAGCTCGCCTTCGTGTCGCGCTCCTCGGTCGGCACCATGCCGCTGACGCAGTCGGTGACTGAGCGCAACCTCGGTGTCCCGCGGGCGTACGCCTCCTTCGCCGTGCCGCTCGGCGCGACCACCAAGATGGACGGCTGCGCCTCGATCTACCCGGCGATCTCCGCGATCTTCGTCGCGCAGTTCTTCGGGCTCGACCTGGGCGTCACCGACTACCTGCTGATCGCCTTCGTGGCGGTCATCGGCTCCGCGGCCACCGCGGGTGTCACCGGCGCGACCGTCATGTTGACGCTCACGCTGTCGACGCTCGGCCTGCCGCTCGAGGGCGTCGGCCTGCTGCTGGCGATCGACCCGATCCTCGACATGGGTCGCACCGCCACCAACGTCGCCGGACAGACCCTCGTCCCGACGCTGGTCGCCAAGCGCGAGGGCATCCTCGACGAGGCCGTGTACGCCGCCCCGCGCGGCGGCGAGGTCCTCAAGGACGAGGTCGTGGCCGAGCCGGTCGCTGCCTGATCTCCTTTCGTCGCTGACAGCGGCCCCTGCCCTGGTGGGCGGGGGCCGTTGTCGTGCCGACGGCCGCTGAGTGGATCAGGCGTTGAGCACTGCGTGGGAGATCAGGTGGTCGAGCTTGCGGATGTCGACGCCCTTGTTGAGCTTGATCTTGATGTGGCCGGCGCGGGTCCACAGCTCCAGCTCGGAGTTGAAGTCGAGCATCTTGCCGGCGTTCTCCGACGACCACATGGTGATGGCGGAGTAGGGCAGGGAGTAGATCTCGACCTTCTTGCCGGTCAGGCCCTGGGCGTCGCGGACGATGAGGCGCTTGTTGGTGAAGATGGCGCTGTCGCGGAAGGTCTTGTACGCGGCCCACGGCTGCTCGCCGTCGACGAGAAGGGGCCCGACGTCGGTGGGGATCGGGCACTCGGCGACGAAGGTCCAGCTGGTGATGGCGGCAGTTTCCATGGTGTCCCCCTGGTGCTGTGGCGTGTGGTGCTTGTCGGTGACCAGAACCTAGGGGGAGGCGCCGACAGTCGTGGGTGAACAGGGTGAGGACGCAGGGTGAGAACGCAGGGCGTGCCGAAGTTGTCGGCACCGAGTGCTTGGATCTCGGGCGTGGAACTGACTGAGGCGCAGCGCCTGGCTGAGCGCTTGATGGCAGAGCACGGGCTGGCCGGGTGGACCTTCCGGTTCGACCGGGCCCGACGACGGGCTGGTCTGTGCGTCTTCAGCACGCAGGTGATCTCACTGAGCGCGCCCCTGACGCGCCTGCACAGTGAGGCCGAGGTGCGCGACACGGTCCTGCACGAGATCGCCCATGCGCTCGTCGGTCCGGGCGAGGGCCACTCGGAGCGCTGGCGCGCCACCGCCGTCCGGATCGGGAGCTCCGGGCGTCGCTGCGTGGACGCGGAGGCGCCACGGGTGCCCGGAGCGTGGGTCGGGGTGTGCAGCGCCGGCCACCGGGTCGAGCGCCACCGTGCCCCGCAGCGGGTGGCGTCCTGCCGTGAGTGCGCGCCGGGGTTCCGACCCGAGCACCTCTTCGAGTGGACGCACCGAGGTCAGTCGGCGCCCATGCACCCGTCGTACGTCCGTGAGCTCGCTGCGCTGCAGGGGCGGGCGCCTGCGCCGCGGCTGCTCGGTCGAGGGCAGCGGGCGCGCATCCTGCTTCCCGGCCGCTTCGCCGGAGCGGTGGGAGTGGTGGAGAAGGTGGGGCGTACGCGGTACCACCTGCGGACGTCGAGCGGCGTGGTCACCGTGCCGTTCGCTGGCGTGGAAGGCGTGTGACCCCGCGCCAGTTACCCAGAATGGAGGCTGGCGCATTCGAATGTATGTTCGAAAGAATGAGGCATGCCCACCACTTCCCTTGCCCCTCTCGAGGCCGTCGAGGGTGCCCCCGAGGTGGCGAGGGCCGCTGAGGTGCTGGCGCAGCTGGTCGACGCCCTGGACTTCCGTCGGGCGGCCGAGGTGCGCGACCTGGAGCTCGTTGCCCAGTGGGCCCTGCTGCACGGATCAGACCCACTCGACGACCCGACGGCCTCACCCTTCGACCGACTGATCGAGGTGGGAGGCGAAGGTACGCCGCTCGTGCGCGACCTGCGCCTCGGGGATCTGGCCGCAGTGCGCCAGGTCGGCTGGATGACGGCGCGCGCTGCCATGGCTGACGTGCTGGATCTCCAGCGCCGTCTGCCTCGCACCTGGGCGCTGGTGAGGTCCCTGGACGCTGAGCCGTGGGTCGCGCGCAAGGTCGCGGTGATCTCCCGCAGCCTCGGAGTCGACACCGTCGGTGTGGTCGACGCTGCCGTGTCGAGGGCGATCGTGGGGGAGTCGCCCTCGCGGGTCATCGAGATTGCCCGGGCCAAGGTGATCGAGGCCGACCCGGTGGCCCATGCCCACCGCGTGGCGGTGGAGAAGGCGCGGCGTTATGTGACGACCTCGCGGACCGACGAGGCCGGGTTGCGCTGCGTTATTGCTCGCGTGCAGGCCGGGGACGCGGTGTGGGTGGACGCGATGGTGCAACGGGTCGCCGAGATCCTGCGCGGGAGGCTCGACGACGCCGGGGTCCCTGCCGCCGAGCAGCCCAGCGCCGACGTGCTGCGGTCGGAGGCGTTCGGTTGGCTGGCGCGACCGGCGGAGCTGTTGGAGCTGCTGCTCGCCGATGGCCTTGAGCGGACGGACGAGGTGGCCGAACCGGCTGAGGATCTGGCGACCTCGCGCACCACCGCCTTCCCGCGCCACCTCCTCGACGCCCTGCGCTCGATCGACCCGACCCGCAGGCCCAGCTCGTGCCTCTACGTGCACGTGACCGACAAGGCGCTGGCTGATCCGGCTCGTTCGGTGGCCCGAGTCGAGGACCACGGTCCCGTGGCCGCCAGCCAACTGGTCGACCTGCTGCGTCACGCGCACGTGACCGTGAAGCCGGTCATCGACCTGCGCGAAGCGGTCCGGGTGACGGCGTACGAGCATCCGGAGTCGCTTCGTGAGCGAATCTGGCTGCTGGCCGGCGGCGATCGTGCACCCTGGTCGACCGGATCGAGTGGTCGTCGCGTCGACTTCGACCATCCCGAGCCGTGGGTCGCCCACGGGCCGCCAGATCAGACCGGCACCCACAACTCGCAACCCCTGAACCGACGCCACCACCGCTGGAAGACCCATGCCGGTGTGGAAGTCGTCCAGCTGGGACCAGGCACGTACTGGTGGCGCACTCGTCACGGTGAGTGCTTCGTCGTGGACCCCACGGGGACGCATCGGGCAAAGAGGCTGGGGGCGTAGTGGCTCAGGCGGTCACCGTGGGGATGGAAGTAGTCGAAGAGTGCCTGCTGAATTGGCTGCTCGAAAGTGAGGACTGTCTTAACGACGGGCAGGCTCTTCCCCTTGTCATTCTTCATCGTCGAGTCCTCGGCACGCGTGACCTTCGCCGTCCCTAAATAGTAGAAGTCGCGCCCGTCAGAGTCGGACTTCTTGACGAAGACGTCGAGTTGGTAGTCGTTGGCGATGATGGCTGACTCGAGGGGGCTCTTCGTCGTCCGGCCACTCTTGGTGAACCAAACCATCGAGTTGCGATCGATGAGAGCGTCCTCGTAGGCGGTGCTGGCCGATACGTCCTCGCCCTTATGCAATGTGACGAAGATTGGGCACACCTTCCGGGTGGCGTCTGCCTTGTAGCCATACAGGGTCGATGTCCATTTTCGCGGGAGGTGCAGGAGTCGTGTGACCTCCTTCCGCCCGTACTGGGTGCCCGGTGTGAACGGACGGTCGGGAAGGTAGCGCTCGCGCGTCAGGGCCTTGCCCGTCTTGATCAGGTCATTGACGGCCGCGGCGAAGATCGGGTTGGAGGTGTACGAGGAGAGCACGTCGGCGTCCACTACGACCAGGTCACCGTCCTGTTCGGCAACGGGCGCCTCGTAGCGATCCAGATCGACCTTGGCGTGCTCGACCAGAGTGAACGTGTCGATGACGCTCTGCACCCGATCGGCTGTGGTGGCAAGGCCCTCCTGTGCGCAGAGCGTTACCAGCTCGTCAATCGTGTGGACCTCTCCCGTCAGCAGTTGCTCCAGCACAAGGAATTCGTGGGCGCGACGTGCGGTGAACCCTTCGTGCGTCAGGAGGGCGAGGGCGCGGTCTTCTTGATGAGTGAGCTTGTAGTCAACCTCGAGCAGTTTTCTGGTGAGCTCCAGGTAGTGCTTTTCCTTGGTGGCCAGAATGACTGGATCCGTGCCTTCAAATCGGTAGAAGTCCCACAGCGTCGGGGCACGTCCGACTCGGTTCCTCATCTGCTCGAGGGCGAACTTGAGCTTGGTGGAGCTCTGCAGGTCGGTGTCGACGATCGATTGCAGCACTCGTTCCTGAGAGATCCGATCGAATTGGACGCTCGACAGTCCGGGCAGAGAACCCTGCTCTTCCGCCGCGATGAGGTTCTTCCTCAGTGACTCCTTGCTCAAGGACTCGTCGCCGAAGAGCGCAATTGGGATGAGGTAGTTGTTGGCGTAGTTGCCGATGAAGTCGATGACCACCACGTACTCCTTGCCTGGTGCAAGGCGAAGTCCGCGTCCAAGTTGCTGCACGAAGACAATCGCAGACTGTGTCTGCCGCAGCATGATGATCTGGTTGATCGAGGGGATGTCGACACCCTCGTTAAAAATGTCGACGGTCAGCACGTAGTCGAGCTCGCCGGATTCTAGGCGTCGAACGGTGCGCTCGCGCGATTCGACCGAGTCGGCGCCCGATAGCGCCGCGGTGCGGAGACGTTTGCCGCGCAGGAGTGAGCTATTCAGGGCCGCGCTGAGGGCCCGAGCCTCTTCGTTCCGGCTACAGAAGATCAATCCCCGCGGTGGAACTCCCGCCTGGCCGTAGGAGTGCAGGGCATCTAGAAGGTGCTCCACCCGCTGGGAGGAGACGAGGCCTGCCAGGCTGGTGTGGACGTCGGTCGTAGTGCCATCGTCGAACTCGACATCTGCGATGCCGTAGTAGTGGAACGGCGAGAGCATGCCCTCTTCGAGGGCGTGGTTGAGCCTGATCTCGTACGGGACATTGAAGTCGAAGATCTCGAAGACGTTCCGGCCGTCCATGCGTTCAGGCGTAGCAGTCATTCCGAGGGCGAACTCGGGGGTGAAGTGGTTGAGAACCTTCTGATGCGACGCCGCGGCCACACGGTGGGCCTCGTCAAACACGATGAAGTCGAATGCGTCCGGGTGGAAGCCCTCGAGCACGTGAGGCAGGCTCAGGGTTTGAACCGTCGCAAAGACGTAACGTCGGTCAGCTTGCCTGGTTGATCCTGCGAGCTTGCCGAAGTCGCCGGGGGCGCCGCCGAGCACGCGTCGGTACTCAGCAATCGTCTTGTCGAGGATCTGTTCGCGGTGGACCACGAACAGCATGCGCCTCGGTTCTGCGTCCTTCACCGCGAGCGCAGACAAGATGGTCTTGCCAGTCCCAGTTGCCGAAACCACGATCGCGCGGCGCTCGCCAGCTGCGCGCACGCCAGCAATGGCCTCTAACGCGGTCTTCTGCATCGCGTTGGGTGTGATAGTGCCGGTCTCGGGCAGGTGCCCGGCGGGGAGAACGTCTGTGATGGGCGTGGCGGCCCCGTCGCCTTCAAGAGCTTCAAACGGGGGCGGGGACGGCAACTCGGGCACGCTCGGTGGGGGTACTTCTGTGCCACCTCGCGGACTCGGCGCTTGATAGGCAGCCGTGTACTGCTCGAGCCACTCTGCGGTGATCGGCACGGATTGCGCGATCTGGGCCGACATGATGCGGTGGAATTGTTGGCCGAGACCACTCTCCGGAGACGCGGACACCTTGAGGTTCCACTCGTGGTTCCGTTGCAGTGCGGCCGGGGTCAGATTCGAGCTTCCCACCATCGCGGTGACCGCATCGGAGGACTGGAAGATGTAGCCCTTCGGATGAAACCCCGGCGATCGATGGAGCCGCACGTCGATGCCGTCCTCCGTGAGGAGGAGCAGTTCGGCAAAGGCCGCAGGGGGATTGAAGCCGAGGTAGGTAGACGTAACGATCGTTCCCTGGCCCTGGAAATCTCGGAAATGTTGCTTGAGGGCAGCGATCGCTCCGGGCGTCACGAAGGCGACGGAGAAGAGAAAGCGATCAGCTCTCGCCAGAGATTCCAGGATGGAGCGGAGAGCTGTTTCGGTCCCCTCGTTGAGGACGACGTGCGGGTGGCGTAGACGAGGAGCCGATGTCTCAGCGCTCAGAAAGCCGTGGTGAAGGTCCAGTGTCAGGTCGTTCGAAGGCCAAAACGGGTCTACGGACACGCAAGTTGCTCCTGGATGAGGCGTACGGCTGGGATGTCAGCCGGTGCCCATTCCAGTCGATGTAGCTCGCTCGGGGGGAGCCATGTGATGTTTTGGTGCTCAGTGAGAGCTGGTTCACCACTCAGCAGCTGTCCGTAGAACGTCGTGAGGGTTACCACGCCGAAGTCGTATTCGTGATGAGTCGTGGTGATCTGGTCCGTGACCTCCACGTCGCACAGCAGTTCTTCCCGGATCTCTCGGATCAGAGCTGCACGTGGCGACTCGTTGGGTTCGATCTTGCCGCCTGGGAACTCCCATAAACCGGCCAAGGTTCCCGTGCCGCGCGCTGAGCGCAGAGGATCAATCCGTCTCGGAGGATGACTGCTCCGACCACGTCGATGTGCTTCTTCACGCTCTGCCCCTTCGGTTTGCCACAGCTTAGGCGCGATGAGTGGGGCGAAGCACCAAAGCCCCCTCGCCCAACCGGACGAGGGGGCCTCAGCCACTAGCAGCGCCTCACTCAGCGCTCGAACGCACACCCACTGCGTACACCCAACCGCCGGAAGACGATCGCGGCGGGGCAGAAGCCGGTGAAGGACGACTGCAGCAGGTTGAGTCCGACGAAGCCGGTCAGCAGCAGCCACCAGCTCGAGACCGTGGCCACCAGCAGCACGCTGATGAGGGTGACGGTGCCCGCCATGGCGAGCACGGCGCGGTCGACATTCATCTCGGCGCCTCTCAGCCGTGCGAGAAGGTGATCGGGGGGAGCGCCTTCTTGAGCCAGTTCGGGGTCCACCAGGCGGCCTTGCCGGTGAGGCGCAGCAGCACGGGCAGCAGGACCAGGCGTACGAGGAACGCGTCGAGCAGGACGGCGACACCGAGGACGATGCCCATCTCCTTCGGCGGGATCGGACCCGAGATCGCGAAGGTGAAGAAGACCGCCACCATCACGGCGCCAGCAGCGAAGATCACGCGGCCGCTGTGCGCCAGCGCGCCGACCATCGCCTCACGCGGGTCACCCGACTTCTCGTAGTGCTCCTTGGCGCTCGCGAGCAGGAAGACGGTGTAGTCCATCGCGATCGCGAAGATCATCGCGAAGAAGAAGACCGGCGCCCACGCGTCGAGGAAGCCCTGCGACTCGAAGCCCAGCATCCCGGACAGGTGTCCGTCCTGGAAGATCAGCTTCGCGACACCGAAGGCTGCAGCCGTCGACAGCAAGCTGGCGAGCGTGCCGAGCAGCGAGATCAGCGGTGCCTGCAGCGCCACGAGCAGCAGCAGGAAGCCGAGCACCAGGATCACGCCGATGACCAGCGGGGTCGACTCGTCGAGCTGTGCCTTCAGGTCCAGGTTCTCCACCGCGGCTCCACCGACCAGGGCCGAGTCGGGCAGGTCGGCACGCAGGCGGTCGACGGTCTTCGACAGCGCCGGGTCGGAGGGGTCCACGGTCGGCACGGCCTGGATCATCGCCAGGTCCGAGTCGTCGGTGGCCGGCATGGCGGGCATCGCGCCGGCCACGCCGCGGTCGGCGGTCAGGACCTTGGCAGCCTCGTCAGCCTCGTCGGCCTCGACGACGACCTGCAGCGTGCCGGGGGCTCCGTCACCGAAGGCCTCCTTCACGACGTCGTACCCGACGCGGGCGCTCGCCTCGGAGGGCAGCACCTTGATCGACGGCATGGCCGTCTTGAGGCTCATGATCGGCGCTGCGAGGGCGATGAGCACGACCAGGGTGCCGATGCCCCAGGCGAGCGGGCGACGCCACAGGTGCTCCCCCCACTTCGCGAAGGCGGGGGAGCGGTGCTCGCCGGTCTTGACCCACGGCAGCGCGAACTTGTTGATCCGGTGGTCGAGCTTGAAGAGCACCAGCGGCAGCAGGGTCAGCGTGGCCGCCAGGATGAAGACCACCGAGATCATGATCCCGCCGGCCATCGACCGGAAGGACGGCGACGGCACGAGCATCACGGCCGACAGCGAGATCAGCACGGTCAGACCGGAGAGCAGCACGGCCTTGCCCGCGGTGTCCATCATCTCCGCGACGGCGCGCGAGGCGCTGACCTGCGCGCCCATCCGCGCCGCGCGGAAGCGTACGACCATGAAGAGCGCGTAGTCGATGCCGAGAGCGAGCGCGAACATCATGGCGAAGTTCATCGCCCAGATCGAGATCGGCATCAGCTCGTTGAGCAGCACCAGCGAGCCCGCCGAGGCGGCCAGGCCGGCGAGGGTCAGCGTGAGCGGCAGGCCGGCGGCGACCAGCGCGCCGAAGGCCAGCACGAGGATGGCCATGGTGGCCGGCCAGCTCAGCATCTCCGACTTGAGCATCGCCGAGAGGTTGGCCTCGTTGAAGTCCGACCACAGCAGGGAGGCGCCCGTCGGGTTCACCTCGACCGACGCGGTCCCGAGGTCGCCCAACTCCTCCTTGATGTCGGTCGCGACCTTCACCATCTCGTTGGTGTCGACGCCCGCGCCGGCGAGCACGACCGCCGTACGCCCGTCCTCGCTGAGGGTGGCTCCCGGCATCGGTGCGATCACCGTCGAGATCCGGTCCTCGTCCTCGAGGAGCTTGGTGACGTCGGCCAGCACGGCCGGTCCGTCGCCCTCGGTGAGGGGAGCGTCGTCGCTGTGCACGACCACCTGGATGGCCGAGGAGGTGTTGCCCTCGAAGTGCTCGCGGGCGAGCTCGCGGGCGGCCACCGAGTCGGATCCGTCGGCCTGCCAGCCGGCACCGGACAGGTTGTGCTCCACCTTCGGCGCGGAGATCCCGAGGCCGAGCACGAGGACGACCCAGATCCCGGCGACGAGGCGTCGGTGGGTGGTCACCCACAGTCCGAGTCGACCCAGTGGGCCGGGGGAGAAGTGTCCGGCCGGGGCCGGGGTGGGCTGTTTATGAAACTCCTTCACGCAGACAAGTATCCCCCAGGGGGGTTATGCGGGAGAGACTACAACAACCCCCCAGGGGGATAGAATCCGGCGTGCGTCGTCGGTGCGGTGCCCTAGGGTTCCGAGAGGCAGATCAACTCCGCGGGAGGCTTCGTGACCGGCACGACCGACGTACTCACCGTCGACCACCTCGTACGCCGCTTCGGCGACCTGACGGCGGTCGACGACGTCTCGTTCCGGATCGCGCCCGGGGAGACCTACGGGCTGCTCGGGCCCAACGGGGCCGGCAAGACCACGATCATTTCGATGGTCGCGGGGCTCCTGAAGGCCGACGGCGGCACGATCCACGTCGCCGGCGAGGAGATGAAGCCCGACGCGGTCGAGCCGAAGCGTCACCTCGGGCTCGTGCCGCAGGACCTCGCCATCTACCCCGAGCTCACCGCCCGGGAGAACCTGCGCTTCTTCGGCAAGCTCCACGGTCTGCGCGGCAGCGCCCTCAACACCCGCGTCGAGGAGGTCCTCGAGATCATCGGCCTGGCCGACCGGGCGAAGGACCGCTCCAAGGAGTACTCCGGCGGCATGAAGCGTCGCCTCAACATCGGCATCGGCCTGCTCCACCAGCCGCAACTGCTGATCCTCGACGAGCCGACCGTCGGCGTCGACCCGCAGTCGCGCAACTCGATCCTCGAGGCGGTGGAGTCCCTGGCCGTGGCCGGCATGGCGGTGCTCTACACGACGCACTACATGGAGGAGGCCGAGCGGCTCTGCGACCGCATCGCGATCATCGACGGCGGTCGGCTCCAGGCCGAGGGCACGCGCGACGAGCTGATCCGGCTCACCGGCGGCACCGACACGATCCGGCTCCGCGGCTCCGGCGACCTGCAGGGCGCCGCGACGCAGATGCGCGGCCTCACCGGGGTCGACCGGGTCGACGCCGACCGCTCCTCGCTGACCCTCGCCGTGCACGAGGCCCCGGCCCGGGTCGCCGACGTGGTCGCCACCGCGACCGCCGCCGGCGTACGCCTGGCCGACGTCGAGATCGCCCGGCCGGACCTCGAGTCGGTCTTCCTGCACGTCACCGGCAAGGCCCTGAGGGACTGAGGCCGGTGCGCTCGCTGCTCACGCTCACCGCCAACGACCTCGTCCAGGGCGTACGCGACAAGTCGGTCCTGCTCTTCGGCCTCGTCGTCCCGCTGCTGCTGATGTTCGTCTTCAACCTGGTCTTCGGCAGCACCGACGAGACCGAGTTCTCCCCGATCACGGTCGCCGTGGAGGCGCCCGCCGACGACCAGGTGGCCGGCACGGTCGTCGAGGCATTCGGGCAGCTGGAGCAGATCGGGCTCGACGTCACCGTCGCAGAGAGCGACGACGACGCCGCGCTGCGCATGGTCTTCCCCGAGAAGTTCACCGAGAGCGTCACGTCGGGCAACCCGGCGACCGTGCAGGTCTTCGAGTCCGACGACGCGGGGCTCGAGGGGATGGTGGTGATGTCGGTCCTGGAGCAGGTGCTCGACCAGTTCACCCACGGCACGGTGGCGGCGTACGCCGGTGCCTCCGCCGGGGTCCCCGTCGACCAGCTCGAGGCCCTCGCGCGGGACGTGGCGACCAGCTCCACGACGTACGAGCTGGTCGAGGGCGAGACCGCCGACGAGCAGCTCGCCCAGGGGGCCGCACTGGTCGCCGGCCAGACCGGGCTCTTCCTCCTCTTCACCGTCGGCTTCGGCGTGACCAAGCTGCTCATCGAGCGGGAGGACGGCACCCTTGCGCGCCTGCGCTCACTGCCGATCCCCGGCAGCACCGTCGTGGCTGCCAAGGCCTTGATGAGCTTCCTGCTCGGAGTGCTCTCCACGTCGGTGCTGCTGACGGTCGGCGGCTGGTTCTTCGACGCCGACTTCGGCTTCCTCCCCGCCGTCGCGGCGTTGGTCGTCGGCGCCGCGGCCGCCGCGACCTCCCTGATGTTCCTCATCGTCCGGCTGGCCGCGACCAGTGAGCAGGCCGGGGTGGGGACCTCCATCTGCGCCGTCGTCTTCGGCATCGGGGGCGGGGCGTTCTTCCCGGTCGTCACCACCTCGCCGGTCATCTCCACCCTGCTCGACCTCAACCCGGTGGCCGCCCTGCTGCGAGGGCTCGGGGCGACCTCGGCCGGCGGTGGCTTCAGTGACATCGCCGCCCCGCTCGGGATCATGGCCGGGTTCGCGCTGGTGATGTTCACGGTGGCGCGGCTGGTGCCCGACCGAGGGGCGCTGTCATGAGGTCGGCGGCGAGCATCGCGTGGCTGGAGCTGACGCGCTTCCTGCGGGACCGCTCGAACATCTTCTTCGTCTTCATCTTCCCGCTGCTCCTGGTCGCGATGATCGGCCTCCAGTTCGGTGACGACGCCAACGCCGGTCGTGCTGCCGTCGTCGGTTCGGGCCAGCCGCTGCAGGAGCGCATCGTCGAACGGCTCGAGGAGCGCGAGGTCGTGGTCTCCTCGCCCACCTGGGACGACGCCCTCGAGAAGCTGGCCCGCGGCCGCGTCGACGTCGCGGTCCGCATCGACGACGCCGCGGCCAGCGCCGACGCGGCGGGGGAGCCGGTCCGCATCGAGGTCGTACGCAGCTCTGCCGCCGCCGCCCAGGTCGTCGAGCAGGAGCTGCGGGCCGCGGTCGCAGGCCTCGGCGTCGAACGGAGCCAGCAGGCCGCCCTGGTCGAGCGCGGAGTCGCTGAGGACGAGGCCGCACAGGCTCTCGCCGCGGCGCGCACCCAGATCATCCCGCCGACCGTCAAGGTGAGCTACGCCGACGACTTCAGCCAGGAGTTCGACGGGATGGGCCAGTTCGACTTCGGGGCCTCGGGCCAGCTGCTGCTCTTCGTCTTCCTGACCACGCTCAACGGCGCCAGCACCATGATCCAGGCGCGGCGGCTCGGCGTGGTCCGCCGGATGATGTCGACCCCCATCTCGTCGGCCCAGCTCATCGTGGGCAGCACGCTCGGACGGTGGGTGCTCGGCTTCTTCCAGGGCGCCTACATCATGGCGGCGTCGACGCTCTTCTTCGGCGTCGACTGGGGCAACCTCGCGCTCGCCCTGCTCGTGCTGGCGGTCTTCGCGCTCGTCGCCGCGGGCGCTGCCACGCTCATCGGGACGTTGCTCAACAACGAGGGCCCGGCGACCGGCATCGCCGTCGGCAGTGGCCTGGTGCTCGCGGCGCTCGGCGGCTCGATGTTCCCCCTCGAGCTGATGCCCGACACCATGCGCAAGGTGGCGTGGTTCGTCCCGCACTCGTGGGGCTACGAGGCGCTCGCCGACATCACCCGGCGTGGTGGAGGGCTGGTCGACATCGCTCCGCCGCTCGGCGTGCTGCTGGTGATGGCGGTCGTGCTGCTGGTGCTGGGAGCGTGGTCGTTGCGACGGTCGTTGGCGCGCGCGATGTGACCACTTCTCTGAACCGCCGGAGAACTGTCGGCGTCGACCGGCAGCATGTCCCTCGTACGACGAGATGAAGGGGGACCGATGGTCAGGCTGGTGCCGGAAGAGCCACACTTCGCGACCGCGTCGGAGCAGGAGGTCTGGGAGCGGCTGCGCGACCACCTCGGTGACGACGACGTGCTGATGGCGAACGTGTGGATCACCGACGACGAGGGTGACCGTGAGGCTGACCTGGTCGTCGCCATGCCCGGTCATGGGATCCTGGTGCTGGAGGTCAAGGGCGCCGGGATCCGCCACGACCACGAGGGCTGGTGGTTGGAGCACCAGGGCGATCAACGCCCCGTCGACCCGGTCGCTCAGGCACGTCGCGCCAAGTACGTCCTCAAGCGGTTCGCCGAGGCCCACCCGCTTTGGGGGTCTCGGGGACCGGTCGCGTGGGCCCACGGCGTCATCACGCCTTTCACCCGCTTCGGGCCCGACTTCCAGCTGCCTGACCTGCCGCGGTGGGCGCTCCACGACAAGGATGACCAGTCGACCCTGGTCGACCGGCTGCGGCGCACGATCAGCCTGCAGCAGCACGGCCAGCGAGCGCCCGACCATGACGACGTGGAGGCGCTGGCCGACATCAACACCGGGCCGGTGACGGTGCCCGCGATGGCCGACTGGTCCGACGAACGGGCCGCGGCCGTCGACCGGCTCACCGTGGAGCAGGCCAGCATCCTCTCGGTCACCCGGCTGCTCAATCGGGTGGAGGTGCGTGGGGGCGCAGGGAGCGGCAAGACGGTGCTGGCGCTCCAGCAGGCGAGGGAGCTCACGCGCGGCCTGCACGAGCGCCGCCCCCAACGCGTGGCGCTGATCTGCTACTCCATCGGTCTGGCCGAGCACCTCAAGAGCACGATCGCCACGTGGGACCGGCGCCACCGGCCAGCCTTCGTGGGCACGTTCCACGAGTTCGGGCAGCAGTGGGGCGCGCCCGAGGGCGACCGCACCGACAGTGCCTTCTGGGAGGAGACCCTGCCAGCGCTGATGGCTGACCTGGCCGCCGAGCAACCGTCCAGCAAGAGGTACGACGCCGTGGTCGTCGACGAGGCCCAGGACTTCGCGGACTCCTGGTGGGCCTCGGTCCTCGGGTCGCTGCGGGACGAGGAGAACGGCGGGGTCTACGTCTTCTCCGACGAGAACCAGCGGATCTTCGGCCGCTTCGGGCGTCCACCCGTCCAGCTCGTCCCGTTGGTGCTGGACCACAACCTGCGCAACACCAAGCAGATCCACGAGACCTTCGGTCCGCTCGCGCCCAGCCGGATGTACTCCCGCGGCGGCGAGGGTCCCACCGTCCGGTTCGTCGCCTGCGACCCCGACGACGCCATCGGCGTCGCCGACGATGAGGTCGACGCCCTGATCGACGCCGGCTGGGAGCCGGGCCATGTCGCGCTGGTGACGACCGGCAAGCGCCATCCCGTCCAGGTCGAACGCGCCGACTTCCACGGTCAGGTCGGCTACTGGAAAACATGGTGGGACGACGACGTCTTCTACGGCCACGTCCTGGGCTGCAAGGGGCTCGAACGGCGCGCGGTGGTGCTCTGCGTCAATGAGTCCGGCACCCACGACCGCGGCCGCGAGCGGCTGTACGTCGGCATGTCACGCGCCACCGATGTCCTCGTGGTCGTCGGGTCTCCGGGCGCGGTCGAGGCGATGGGCGGGCCTGAGGTCGCCAGACGCTTGGGTGTGGTGGGGTAGACCCATGACCGAGGTGACGCTGGTCCGCGGAGACATCACCACCCAGGAGGTGGACGCGGTGGTCAACGCCGCCAACTCCCGCATGCGCGGCGGTGGCGGGGTCGACGGAGCCATCCACGCCGCAGGCGGGCCGGAGATACTGGCCGACTGCGTACGCCGCTTCCCCGACGGCCTGGCCACCGGCGACGCCGGCTGGACCACGGCCGGCGCGATGCCGGCCCGCTGGGTGATCCACACGCGTCGGCCCGGACCGACGGGCCGGCCAGACCGACCCCGACCTGCTGGCCTCCTGCTACCGCCGCTGCCTGGAGGTGGCCGACGAGCTCGGGGCGCGCACTGTCGCCTTCCCGCTGGTCAGCGCCGGGGTCTACGGCTGGCCGCTGGACGACGCCGCCCGGATCGCGGTCCAGACGCTGCGCGACACCCCGTCGGAGGTCACCGAGGCGCGGATCGTCGCGTTCGGTGCCGCTGCAGCAGCTGCGGTCGACGCCTGGCTGTGAGCCGTGTCAGTCGCGCGGGTCGAGCGTACGGACCTGCATGTCCATCCGCCGGGACGCACGCAGGTTGCCCCGCAGCACCGATCGCAGGCCGCGGCCGACGACGGTGCGGCCGGTGAGGTCGTCGTGGTCGGTGCGGTCGTCCACGAGCAGCCGCAGCACCGGCGTCGCCGCCCGCTCCGGCGTCTGGCCCCACAGCCCCACGACGTGGGGCAGGGCTCGCACCCGCTTCTCCATGCCCGGGGAGACGGTCACCCGGCCGAGCATCTCGGTCTTCACCAGGCCGGGTCGTAGCCGTGCACGCGTACGCCCGTGCCCTTCAGCTCGGTGCGGACGGTGCGGGTGAAGCTGCGGTTCCACGCCTTCGAGGAGGCGTACGCGTTCTGGAACGGCACCGGCTTCTTGGCGCCCTTGCCCCAGACGTCGACGACGTGGCCGCTTCCCTGCTCCAGCATGGTGAGCACTGCCGTACGGGTGCCGTGGAAGACGCCGCGGACGTTGGCGTCCAGCACGCGGGGGCGCGGTCGACCTCGCTCAAGGGGCCTCGACGAACGACAGGAGCGTCACGCCGACGCTGTTCTTGAGCTCGAGCTCGGTGCGGTCGCCGTCGTCACCCTCGTCGACCTCGAACGCGGCCACCTTGCCGAGCGAGGCGAGGAAGCGGTCCTCCTGGTCGGCCGCGTCGAGCGGCCCTGCCTTGCGGCTCGTGCTGACCTTGTCGAAGGTGACCTTGCCGCCCTCCTCGGCCTTGAAGCCTCCGGTGAGCTCGTTGACGCCGCCGTTGCCCGCGACGCGGCCGTCCTTCAGCGTCACCGTGGTCTCGATCAGCGGGTCGGAGGCGTTGCCGTCCTGGAACTCGACCAGCACCCACGAACCGGTGAGGTTCTCGGGATCGGTCTCGGCGTCCTGTCCGCATCCGGCGAGCGTCGCGCCGAGCATGACGGCGACGACGGCTGCGGTGCCACGGCGTCTCACCATGGAACTCTCTCCTGGGCTCGGTGACTAAGCCCGACCGTCGCCGGGCGCTCCCACCCTAGACGTTGGCGGGCGCCGACTTCGGTGCAATCGGAGAAGTGTGCTCGCTGACCCCGAAGCGCGCATGGATCCGCTTCATCCAGCGCGGCGCCCACCAGTTCCACCGGCCGAGCATCGTCATCGTCGCCGGGACGATCACCATGCGCACGAGCGTGGCGTCGATGAAGACGGCGACCGCGAGGGCCACGCCGGTCTGCTTGATCACCAGCATCTGCCCGACCGCGAAGCCCGCGAAGACGATCACCATGATCAGCGCCGCCGACGTGATGATGCGGCCCGAGCGCTGCAACCCCAGGCGTACGGCCGTGTCGTCGTCGAACCCCTGCTCGTGCAGCTCGATGATCCGCGCGAGCAGGAAGACCTCGTAGTCCATCGACAACCCGAACCCGAAGGCCAGCACCAGCAACGGGATCACCGACTCGATGCCGCCGACGCTGTCGAAGCGCAGGAGGCCCTCGAGGTTGCCGTACTGGAAGACCCAGACCAGGACGCCGATGCTGGCGCCCAGGGACACGACGTTGAGCAGCAGTGCCTTGACCGGGATCACCACGCTGCCGGTCAGCAGGAAGAGCAGCAGGAAGGTCGCGCCCGCGATCCACGCGACGGCCCACGGGGCCCGCTCCTTGACCGAGTCGGTGAAGTCGGCCAACGACGCGGCCTGGCCCCCGGTCCAGGTCGGGAACCCGGGGTCGGCCTGCCGCAGCTCGGCGGCCACCGTGCGGGCGTCGTCACCCATCGACCCGCCCTCGGTGAAGAGGTCGACGACGACCAGCCCGGTCCCCTCGCCGAGCGCGCGGGGCGGGTGGACCTGGGTGACGAGCTCGTTCTCGGCGAGCTCGTCGGCCCACCGCCGGGCCTCGTCCTCGTCGGCCTCGGCCACGACGGTGACGGTGGGCGGGGCGAAGAGCGGGAAGTCGCGCTCGAGGCCCTCGAAGAAGGTCCGCTGCTCGGCCTTCGCCGGCAGCATCTCGACCCCTGAGGCGTTGAGTCGCAGGTCGAGCGCCGGCAGCGCCAGCGCCAGCAGGACCGCCACCGAGGCGAGTGTGGTGAGCGCCGGGCGGCGCTGGGTGAGCCGCGCCAGCTGGCTGAAGACGCCCTCGTCGGGGGCGGCCTCGGCGCCACGCCGGTTGCCCAGTCGCCGAGCGCCGAGCGAGCAGAGCGCGGGCACCAAGGTCAGCGCGACGAGCAGCGCCACCGCGACGACGCAGACCCCGGCAGCACCGATGGCCCGCATCACGGGGGCCTCGAAGAGCATCAGTCCCGAGAGCGAGATGCCCACGATCACCGCGGAGAAGAGCACGGTGCGTCCCGCAGTCGCGACCGCGCCGCCGACGGCCTCCTCGACCTGCGTACGCGTGAGCTCGCTGCTGGCGACACCCGGCGCGACCCGCGCCAGCTCCTCACGGAAACGGCTCACCAGCAGCAGGCCGTAGTCGATGCAGAGCGCCAGCCCCATCACCGTGACGATGTTGACCACGGTCGCGTCGAGGGTCATGACGTGGGAGAAGCCGAGCAGCATCGCCAGCGCCCCGGAGATCGAGGCGATTGCGCCGACGATCGGCATGCCAGCGGCGACGAACCCGCCGAAGACCACCACCATGAGCAGCAGCGACAGCGGGATGGCGATGCCCTCGCCGACCTTCAGGTCGTCCTTGATCTGCTGCACGATGTCGTCGACCAGGAGGCCGGTGCCACCGACCTGGAGGTCCTCGGCGTACGGCGCGATGAAGTAGCTGCTCGAGCCGCGCAGCTCGCGCACCACCTCCTGCTGCACGTCGCTGTCCAGCTCGGAGCCGGCCTCGACGACGATCAGGAACCGCCCCGACGCCGGGTCGTTGTCGCCGACCAGCGCCCAGGCCTCCGGCGCCCTGGGCCACCCGGGGTGGGTCATCGGGGAGGAGACCTTGCCGACCCCGTCGATCCGCTCGAGCCGTGACACCGCGTGGCGCACGGCGAGCGTCAGCTCGGGGTCGGTGAAGTCGACGCCGTCGACCCGGAGCATGACCGGCAGGGCGCCGTCGTCGTTCTCGGTGACCAGGTCACGGACCTGGGTCGCCTGACCGGGCGCGACGATGTCGCCGGTCTCCAGCCGGTCGAAGAGCGACTGCCCGCCGAGCAGCCCCAGGCTCGTGACGAACCCGGCCACCACGAGCACGGCCCAGGTGGCGACGTACGCTGCCCGGTGCCGCGCCGAGTGACGACCGAGTCGCTGGAGGAACGGTTGCTTGCCCACGATGCCCACCTTGGCAGTCAGCTCAAGTCTCGTGGCTGTCGGCACCTACCGCTACGGTGTGAAGCAGGTCACAGGAGGTGTCCGCATGGATCCGATGGAACCCGTCTACGGAGCAACGACCCTGCTCCTCATCGCCGCGGCGGCCGTCGCCGTGCTGCTCGTCCTGATCATCGCGTTGAAGATGCACGCCTTCGTGGCACTCGTGCTCGTCAGTCTCGGCACCGCGGTCGCCGCAGGGATCCCGATGGCCGACGTCGCCCCCGTCGCCATCTCGTTCTTCAGCAGCACGTTGGGGACCGTGGCGTTGTTGGTGGGGCTGGGGGCGATGATCGGGCGGTTGCTGGAGGTCACCGGCGGCGCGCAGGTGCTCGCCGACACCATGATCGCCCGCTTCGGGGAAGCGCGGGCGCCCTTCGCCCTCGGCGTCGCCGCGCTGCTCTTCGGCCTCCCGATCTTCTTCGACGCCGGGCTCGTGGTCTTCCTGCCGATCATCTTCTCGGTGGCCACCCGGTTCGGTGGCTCGGTGCTGAAGTACGCCCTCCCCGCGGCCGGGGCCTTCGCTGCCATGCATGCCGTGGTGCCGCCCCACCCCGGCCCGGTCACCGCCGCCGTGACCATCGACGCGAGCGTCGGCCTCACCCTGCTGATCGGTCTCCCCGTCGCCGTCATCGCCTGGTTCGTCGGCGTCCACCTCTTCACGCTCGCCTACGCCGGCAGGATCTACGTCCCGATCGACGCCTCCGTCCTCACCGGCGAGCGGGTGCCGGCCGGCGCGGTCGGCGCCGGTGGCATGGGGGATGCCGGGGGCACGGACTCCGCCCCCACGACGGCGGAGACCGCCACGGCGCCGCGCCTGCCGTCGTTCCTGCACGTGCTCTCGGTGCTGCTCCTGCCGCTGGTGCTCATCGGTACCAACACCGTCCTGGACACCCTGCGCAAGAACGAGACGATCAGTGCGGACGGCTTGGTCGTCGACACTTTCATCTTCCTCGGCCAGACTCCTGTGGCGTTGCTGCTCACGCTGCTCTACGCCACCTACACGCTCGGCACGAAGCGCCGCTCGCTGGCCCAGCTCGAGTCGATCCTCAACGACGCCCTGGCGCCGATCTGCGCGATCATCCTGATCACCGGCGCAGGCGGCATGTTCGGCGGTGTGCTGCGATACAGCGGCATCGGCGCCGCGCTCTCCGACTCCTTGGAGGACCTGGGACTCCCGCTGGTCGTGTCGGCCTTCGTGATCGCCACGATCCTCCGCGTGGCGCAGGGCTCGGCGACGGTGGCGCTGACCACGGCCGCCGGCCTGATCGCGGCCGGTGTCGAGACGGCCGACCCCAGTGCGGTCCAGCTGGTCGCCCTGGTGATGGCCATCGCCGCCGGCGCCACCGTGCTCAGCCACGTCAACGACTCCGGCTTCTGGCTGGTCAGCCGCTTCTTCGGGATGGACGTCAAGACCACCCTGCGCACCTGGACGGTGATGGAGACGACCCTGGGTCTCTCCGTCTTCGTGCTGGCCTGCGGGATCTGGCTGGTCGGATGACGACCGAGGCGCCGTGGCACCTCGTCTTCATGGGGGTCTCCGGCTCGGGCAAGAGCACCGCGATGATGGCGGTGCAGGAGCTGCTGGGCTGGGAGTTCGCCGAGGGCGACGACTTCCACCCCCCGGAGAACGTCGCCAAGATGGCCTCCGGTCGTCCCCTGACCGATGCCGACCGGTGGGGCTGGCTCGAGTCGCTCGCCGACTGGACGCGGGAGCGGGACGAGGCTGGTCGGCCGACGCTGCTCAGCTGCTCGGCCCTGCGCAAGGTCTACCGCGACGTGCTGCGACGCGGCGGCGAGCGCACCTTCTTCGTGCACAACGTCGGCGACAAGGGGCTGCTGCTGCAGCGGATGGAGTCGCGCGAGCACTTCATGCCGTCGTCGCTGCTCGAGTCGCAGCTCGACACCCTCGAGCAGCTCCAGCCCTACGAGGAGGGCATGGTCGTCGACGTGGCCCAGCCGCCGGAGCGGATCGCGGCGATGGTCCTGGCCAGGCTCGGCCTCGAGCCGCGGGGCTGAGCCGTCAGGCGTCGTCGCTGGCGATCGCCTCGTCGGGGCGCGCCGGCAGCACCTGGTCGACCCAGTCCCGGGCCGCCTCGAAGATGTCGACCTCGTGGCCGGCCTCCTCGGAGAGGTGCCACCGGTGCTCGAGGATCTCGTGGAAGCGCTCGGCCGGCTCCAGCTTGCTGCGAGCCTCGTCGGGGACCATCGCGGCGATCGGCTCGTAGACGGTGGTGAGCCAGCGGCTGGCCACCACGTGGCGGTCCTCGCGACCGAGGTCGTGCGAGGCGGTGTAGGCGGCCAGGTCGTTGAGCAGCCGGCGAGCCTGGTTCTCCTCGACGCTGAGGCCGGTCAGCCCCTGCAGCTCGCGGGCGTGGTGGCCGAGGTCGACGACCTTGGGCTGGATCTCCACCCGCTGGCCGTCGTAGTCGGTGACGATGTCGATTTCGTCGACGTCGAAGCCCAGCTCGTTGAGCCGCTCGATGCGCTGCTCGATGCGCCACATCTCGTCGAGCCCGAACTCCTCGGTGCCGGTGAGCTCGGCCATCAGCAGGCGGTAGCGCTCGTGCAGCATGGCCACGATCTCGCGGGCGTCCAGCTGGCCGGACATCTTCCCCGAGGCCTGCAGGTCCATCAGCTCGGCGAAGATGTTCTCCCCGCCCACGGTCAGGTCGTGCTCGCGCATCCGGTCGCTCACCGAGTCACGCAGCTCGCCGGTCTCCGCGTCGACCAGGTAGGCGGCGAACTCGCCGGCGTTGCGGCGGAAGAGCACGTTGCTCAGCGACACGTCGCCCCAGTAGAAGCCCGCCAGGTGCAGGCGGGCCAGCAGCACCACGATCGCGTCGACCAACGAGGGGACCCGGTCGGCGGTGACCCCGTGGCTGAAGAGGCTGCGGTAGGGCAGCGAGTAGGCGAGGTGCTCGGTCAGCAGGCAGGCCGGCAACGGCGACCCGTCCCTGGCCGTGCGCCCGGTGACGACGCCCTGCGGCTTCACCGCCGGCAGGTAGAGCCGCTGCAGGTCCCGCAGCAGCCGGTACTCGGCGAAGGCGATCGGCTCCTGGGTCTCCTTGACGGCGTACACCTTCGACCCGAGCCGCACGATCCGTACGACGTGGCGCGAGAGGCCGCGGGGGAGCGGGACGACGTACTCATCGCCCCACTCCTCCAGCGGGAGGTGCCAGGGCAGGCGGACCACGGCGGGGTCCGGCCGGCTGGCCACGATGCGCAGCGCCATGCCGAGCAGCGTACGAGGGTCGGCGCTGCACCGCACCTGTCGGTGACTAGGATCGGCACGCGCTCGCACGGGCGTACGCCGCGTTAGCTCAGTTGGCAGAGCACCGTACTTGTAATACGGATGTCGTCGGTTCGATTCCGACACGCGGCCCCACCGGCCGGTCTATGCAGCACAGGTCGTCCCTCATTTTCGGTAATTCCACGCGCGCGCCTGCCGACCTCTACCGTGATTGACGTCGCATGTCACGCCTCCGAAGGAATTTCCGTGGCCCTCCAACGCCTCGCCCTGCTCGCCTCCGCCGCGCTCGCCGCAGCGGCGCTCTCCACGCCCACGACGACGGTGACCCCGGTCGCCGCCAACGCTGCGGGCGCCAAGATCGTCAAGCGCACGACGTCGGGCGACTACACCGCCAACGGCAACAAGGTCATGGACGCCGGCACCAGCTCCTCGAAGCTCGCCGGCACCTGGGGCGTCTACAACGGCCCCGCTGACATGGCCTCCGCGGCGTACGAGCGAGCCAACGCGGTCCAGCGGGCCGACCTCAAGTGGATGATCGACCAGCCGCGCGCCGGCTGGATGGGTGCCTGGATCCCCGACCACGAGATCGCGGCCAAGACGAAGCGCTACATCGAGCTCTCGCAGAACGGCAACCCGGACGCGCTCGTGCAGATCACGATCTTCCGGATGCATCCCTGGTACACCGAGTCGAGGACGAAGGCCCCGACGAAGAAGCAGATCGCCAGCTACAAGCGGTGGATCAAGGCGTCGGCCGCCGCGATCGGTGACACCCCGACCGCACTGATGCTGCAGCCCGACTCGACGTTCCTGCGCACCGTGCCCAACTTCAAGCTCTCCGCCGGCCTGATCCGCTTCGCGGCCAAGGAGTACGGCGCCCTCCCCAACACCCGCGTCTACCTCGAGACCGGCGGCTGGGACTGGCCCGCGCCGGGGCAGGGAGGCGTCAAGGAGGCCGTGCGCCTGCTCTCCGCGATGGGGATGGAGCACGCCGACGGCGTCGTCACCAACACCACGCACTACAACAAGACCGAGTGGGACGTGCAGCGCATCGCGGACATCTCCGAGGCCTTCGCCAAGAAGGGCCTGAAGGGGCGCAAGGGCATCGTCAACACGTCGTCCAACGGCAAGGGCTTCGAGTTCGGCAAGTACACCGGCCCGGACCCCGACCACGCCTTCGTCTGCGGCAAGAAGCTCAAGGGCACCTGCGTCACGCTGGGCATCCCGCCGACCACCGACGTCGGCAACCCGGCGTGGGGGCTCGACCAGAGGACGCGCCAGCTCGCCGAGAAGTACGTCGACGCCTACATGTGGGTCGGACGCCCCTGGCTGCACCGCCAGGCCTCGCCCTTCATGATGAAGCGCACGCGCGGCCTCATCGCCTCCTCGCCCTACCGCGGCCAGTGAGCCCCGCGGGTCCGCTCAGCGGACCTGCGTGACCTCGAACTGCATCCGCGGCTCGGCGAAGAACTCCTGCGACTGGACCAGGCGCAGCTCGCGCTCGCCCGAGTCGAGGGTGGTCTGCAGCAGGTCGAAGACGCTGGACGTCGTGGCGGCCAGCGCCTGCGCCGGCGAGCCGGTCTCGCGCAGGTGGGCGGTGAAGAGGGCTGCCGTCACGTCGCCGGAGCCGTTGGCCTTGAAGGGCAGTGCGGGGTCTGCACGATCCACGCGGCCTCGCGGGTCACGGCCATCATCTCGATGGTCCCCTCGGGGGGTCGGGCCGCTCGACGCTGGTCACCAGCACGGTGCTCGGGCCCATCTCCATGGCGATGTCGGCCGAGGCCAGGGTGGAGTCGAGGTCGCTCGGCTCGGTCTCGGTGAGGAAGCCCAGAGCTCGAACTGGTTGGGCGTGATGACGTCGGCCTTCGGGACTGACCTTCTCGCGGATGAGCGGCGGCACGTCGGGGTGCACGAAGCAGCCGACTTGGCGTTGCCCATCATCCCGGGGTCCGCAGGTGTAGGTCGCGGCCGGGGTTGGCCGCCTTGACGCGGTCGACCGCGGAGAGGATCACGTCGGCGATGCCGGCGCCGCCCTGGTAGCCCGACAGCACGGCGTCGACCTGGCCCAGCAATCCCCACGCGCCTCGATGCCGTCGATGACGCTCGCGACGTCAGCCGGAGCGATGATCGGGCCACCCCACTCGCCGTAACCGGTGTGGTTGGAGTAGTTCACCGTCAGCACCGGCCACACCTCGTGGCCACGGCGCTGGAGCGGGAAGACGGCGGCGGAGTTTCCGGACGTGACGTCGTGAGGCGACGTGGGACTGGATCGACAGGATCTTCACCGAGGCATCCTCTCACACCGGCGGGGCCGGGTGCGAGGCAGGCTCAGGCGACCTGGAGGGAACGCTTCGACAGGCCCATCCAGAAGCCGTCGATGCGCTGGTCGCGCCGGGTCGTCGGCCTTCGTCGCGGCGCCGAGCGTCACGAAGAGCGGCGTGTAGTGCTCGACCGTCGGGTGGGCGTACGGCATGCCGGGCGCCTTGGTGCGGTACTGCGCGAGCTCGTCGACGTCGCCGCGGCGCATCGCCTCGGCGGCCCAGGCGTCGAAGTCCTTCGACCAGCCCGGGGCGGCCGCCTCGATGCGGAACTCCTTGAGGAACGGCAGGCCGTGGGTGAGGAAGCCCGACCCGATGATCAGCACGCCCTCGTCGCGCAGCGGGCGCAGGCGCTCGCCGAGCGACATGAGCGTCGCCGGGTCGTGGGTGGGCAGCGACATCTGCACGACCGGGATGTCGGCGTCGGGGTACATGATCTTGAGCGGCACCCAGGCGCCGTGGTCGAGGCCGCGGCTGCGGTGCTGGTGGACCGGGACTCCGGCCGGCATCATCGCGGCGATCCGGGCCGACAGCGCGGTGGAGTCGGGGGTGTCGTAGCGCATGTTGTAGTACTTCGGCGCGAAGCCGCCGAAGTCGTAGACCAGCTCGGCGCCACTGGCGGTGAGGCTGATCGGCGCGGACTCCCAGTGCGCGGAGACGATCAGGATCGCCGTGGGGCGGGGGAGGGCCGCGGCCCACTGCTTGAGCTCGCCCGACCAGATCGGGTCGTCGAGCAGTGGCGGGGCCCCGTGGCCGATGAAGAGGGCGGGCATGCGGTTCATGTCATCCATAATGATTCAACCTTCAACATTATTCCAGTCGCCAGTCGATCGGACCTCCTCCCTGCTCCTCCAGCATGGCACTGACGCGACTGAACGGGCGCGAGCCGAAGAAGCCGCGCGACGCCGACAGGGGCGAGGGGTGCGCGGACTCGATGACCGGCGTCGTGCCCAGCGCGCCCCTGAGCTGCTGCGCGTCGCGACCCCACAGCAGCGCGACCAGCGGGCCGCCGCGGCGTACGAGGGCGGCGATGGCCGCGTCGGTGACCTGCTCCCACCCGCGCCTGCGGTGCGAGCCGGCCGCGCCCGGCGCCACCGTGAGCACCCGGTTGAGCAGCATCACGCCCTGGGCCGACCATGCCGTCAGGTCGCCGTGCGACGCCGGCGCGACGCCCAGGTCGGCCTCGAGCTCGCGGTAGATGTTGGTCAGGCTGCGCGGAAGGGGGCGTACGTCCCGGGCCACCGCGAAGCTCAACCCGATCGGGTGGCCGGGCGTGGGGTAGGGATCCTGCCCGACGACCAGCACGCGTACGTCGGCCAGCGGACGCTCGAAGGCCCGGAAGACCGCGTCGCCCGCCGGCAGGTAGCCGCGCCCGGCGGCGAGCTCGCCGCGGAGGAAGGACCCCATTGCGGTGATCCGCGCGTCGATCTCCGGGTCGACCGCGACCAGTGCCTCCGCCCAGTCGGGGGCCATCAGGCCTCGGTCCACGAGGTCGGGGAGTCCGCTCATGGGCGCAACCTAGCGAGAACTGGTCGATGGATGTCGAAATGGCTGCCCAGAACTGCATCCATCGACCAGTTGCGGTCATGCGCTCGACGACAGTTGCTGCAGGAGTTCGCTCTGGCCGGCGCGCGTGAAGCACGACGCACGCAGCTGCGCGTGCCACGGGCGTACGCGGCCGGGGTCGTGTGGCCGCCCCAGCGTGAGGTCCACGTCGCGCAGCACGCTGGTCGCGCGGTGCACCAGGTCCTCACTCGTGTAGCCGCGTCGCACCCAGCCGGCGGCAGCGAGACGCCGGAGACGGCGGAGGTCCGCCCGCTGCTGCTCCACCGTCAGGTGATCCCCACCGTCGTACTCGTGCAGGACACGGTGACCCGTCAGCCGTAGGTCGCCGCGCGCCACGAAGTGACCCCGATCGTCGGTGACCTCGAACTGCGGCTCCACCTCGGCGTCGACGATTCGGTGGAAGTCGCGCAGCACTGTCTCCCACGGCGACTCCGTGCGTACGTCGGCACGCGCCAGCACCCGCCGCAGTCGTGGGGCACCCCGGCTCCGGCCAGCAGCCGTCGCAGCCAGGGCGTCCGGCGTCGTCAGCCCGGTGGCGAGAGCTGAGTCAACCATCACGAGCGCATCCAGGTCGCCCACGTGGCGGCACGCGGTCAACAGCGCGACCTCGACCGGGTCGACCGGGAGGCCCGCCACCACCGCGGGTGGCGCCAGCGACGTGGGGCGTACGACGTGCAGCCCCGGGCGACGCGGCCGCGTACCGGTCGGAGCACAGGCAGCGACGACAGGCAGGTCGCCGGGGAGGGGTGGCAGCCACAACCCCCAGAGCCGTGCCGCCGTGAGGTGCGTGAACCGCGCGCCCGGCGGCAGCACGCGGAGCCAGGCGTGGAGGTCCGCCAGCCCGGGATCGGCGGCGTCGCGGGGTCGATGGACGCCGTGGGTGACGCGGGTCCAGTGCACGCCGGCGCGCTGCCCGCTACGGGTGAGGAGTGGCTCCATGGCACGAGCGTGGCGGGCGGCGCGCCCGGGCGTACACGGTCACTCACCGCCTGTGGACCGCCGCGCGCCTGTGCAGCCCTCGCGGCCAGCAAAACTGGTCGATGGATGCAGACTCTGGACGGGGAATCGACATCCATCGACCAGTTGCGACCTCACTCGCGAGCCGGCCGCGCCAACCGATCCAGGAAGGCCACCAGCAGAGCCTCGCGCATCGCCGGCGACGCCACGTCGAGCAGCGCGTTGACCTCGGCCATCCGCTCGGGCAGGGCCAACCCGGCGTCGGGGTCGCCCATCAACCCGGACGCGGCCAGCAGCCCCTCGAAGTCGTCGTCGGTGAGGCGGGCGGGGTCGAGCGCGGCGATGAAGTCGACGACACCGGGGTCCACGACCACCGGGCCCGCCTTCACCGCGGCCGCCACCGAGTCGCGCAGCGCCACCAGGAGGTCGTCGACACCGGCCAGCGTCGCGGCGCTCACCGACAGGTGCACCGTCGCGGGGCGCCCGGCGAACGACATCTGCGGCTGCACGTACCAGCCGCGCGAGGTCATCTCGTCGGTCAACGTGAAGGGGTCCAGGGTCTCGTCGCAGGCGATCGCGACCAGGGTCGAGTCCGGTGGCACGACCACGCGTACGCCGGCGACCTCACCGATGCCGGCGACGATCGCCTCGACCGCGTCGAGCACCTGCTCAGTCAGTGCCAGGTAGCCCTCGTCGCCGAGCGTGGTGACCACCGCCCAGGCTCCGGCCAGCGGGCCGCCCGACTTCGTCGACTGCGTGGTCGCGTTGAGCATCGTGTAGCCCGGCCACCGGGCCGAGGCGAAGTACTGCGCCCGCCGCAGCTCCGGCGAGCGGTGCAGCAGCACCGAGGTGCCCTTGGGGGCGTAGGCGTACTTGTGGGTGTCCACCGAGATGGAGGTGACTCCGGGCACCCGGAAGTCCCACTCGGGCACGTCGCGGCCGAGGCGCTCGGCGTACGGCAGCACCCAGCCGCCGATGCAGGCGTCGACGTGGCAGCGCACCTTCTTCGACTTCGCCTGCGCCGCGATCTCGGTCACCGGGTCGATGACCCCGTGCGCGTACGACCGGCGCCGAGGCGACGACGAGCACCGTGGTCCCGTCGATCGCCCCGGCCCATCGCCCACGGGTTGGGGCGGAAGTCGTCGCCGACCGGCACCACGACCGTCCGGACCCCGAAGTAGTGCGCAGCCTTGTGGAAGGCAGCGTGGGCGGTCTCGGGGATCACCATCGACGGCGAGACCACCTCGGGGCGCGAGTCCCGCGCGGCCTGGACCGCCAGCAGGATCGACTCGGTGCCGCCCGAGGTGACCGTGCCGACCGCCTCGTCGGGCGCGTTGAGCAGGTCGGCGGCGAAGCCCACCAGCTCGTTCTCCATCTGCAGCAGGCTCGGGAAGGCGGTCGGGTCGAGGCCGTTCGACCCTGCGTACGCCGCCACGGCCTCCCGCCCGACCCGGTCGACGTCGGCCAGGCCGGAGTCGTAGACGTAGGCGAGCGTCCGGCCACCGTGCACAGGCAGGTCGTCGGCCTGCAACGCGCGCAGTCGGGCCAGGGCGTCAGGGGTGCTCATCGTGCGTCCTTCGAGGTCGGAGCTGCGGGTGCCGGCGTCGCGGCCAGGGCGGCCCGCACGTCGTCGGCGGTCAAGGTGTAGCGACGCAGCCACCAGAGGCTGGCCAGGATGAGCAGGGCTGGGACGACGCTGAAGCCGACGGTGATCGCGGTGAGCGCCGAGTCGGGCTGCACCGCGCTGCCGTCGGTGGAGGAGCGGTAGTCGCCGAGGGTGAGGATGAGGGCGTACAGGCTCGGTCCGAGGGCCAGCCCGAAGGTCTCGCCCGCGGTCCACACACGGTGTGGACCCCGACCCGGTTCTCGCCGGTGAGGTGCGCGTCGACCGCGGCGGCGTCGGGGAGCATCGCCATCGGGAAGACCTGGCAGCCGGCGTAGCCGACGCCGACCAGCCCGACGGCCGCGAAGACGAGCCCCGCCGGTGCCACCTGGGCGGTCGCGGCCAGCAACGCCCCGGACGCCAGCACCAGCGACGAGATCGTCCAGCCCGCTCGCTTGCCGATCCGCTCACCGACCCGGGCCCAGGCCGGGGTCAGCACGAGCGCCGGACCGACGAAGCAGAGGAAGAGGATCGTGGTGGCGGCCGGCGCTGCCGAGCACCTCCTCGGCCAGGTAGTCGACCCCGGCGAGCATCGCGCCCAGCGCCAGCGCCTGGATGACGAAGGTGGTCAGCAGGACCCGGAAGTTGGCCGACGAGGCGACCACCCTGAGCTGCTCGCCGATCGTGCCGCTCCCCGCGGCGACGGTGCCGACGGGTGCGCGGCGCGTGCCGACGTACGCCGCCACCACCCCGAGGAGGATCACGCCGGCCATCGCGACGCCCATCACCGCGTAGCCGGTGCGGCCGTCGAACGCGTCGCGGATCAGTGGGCCGTCCCCGGCCAGCATGATCGTGAAGGCCAGGATCGCCACCCGCCATGTCATCAGCCGGGTGCGCTCGTCGTAGGAGTCGGTGATCTCCGCAGGCATCGCGACGTACGGCACCTGGAAGAAGGCGTACGCCGTCGCCGTCGCCAGGAAGGCGACGAGCACCCAGGTCGCCTCGAGCCCCTTCGACCCCAGGTCGGGCACCGCGAAGATCACCGCGAAGCCGACCGCGAGCAGCACCCCGGCCCGCAGCAGCCACGGACGGCGTGGGCCGCGGGGGTCGACGGTGCGGTCGCTGATCCGGCCCGCGACCGGGTTGAGCAGCACGTCCCAGGCCTTCGGGGCGAAGACGATGAGGCCCGCCCAGAGCGCGGCGATCCCCAGGCTGTCGGTGAGGAAGGGGAGCAGCATCAGGCCCGGCACGGTCCCGAAGGCGCCGGTGGCGACCGAGCCGGAGCCGTAGCCCAGCCGGACGGCGCGCGGCAGTGTCGACTGCCCGACGCTCGGGACGTCAGTGGTCATGGGTCGACACTAGGGGCGCCGCAGCCCCAGCGGTGCGAGAACGACCGGCAACTCTCGACAGAGTTGGTCGGGCCGACTAGACCTGACGCATGGGACGCATCTCGACCGGTGGCAAGGTGGCGGGACTCGCAGCGGCAGCGCTGGGCGGGGTGGTCGTCCGCGACCTGACCCAGCGGCAGCACGCCCTGCTGCGCAACTTCCCGATCATCGGGCACTTCCGCTACTGGGTCGAGACGGTGGGCCCGGAGCTGCGGCAGTACATCGTCACCAGCAACGACGAGGAGCGCCCCTTCTCCCGCGACCAGCGACGCTGGATCTACGCGAGCGCGAAGGGCGAGAACAACTACTTCGGCTTCGGCACCGACAACGACGTCGAGGGGCTGGCCGGATATCCGATCATCAAGCACCGCACCTTCGCCGGCCCCGGCGCCACCACCGCTCGGCACGGCAGCGAGGGCGTCGCGGTGCCGTCGGCGAAGGTGCTCGGTGGGCCGCGTGGACGGCGCCACGCCTTCCGCCCGGCGTCGGTGGTCAACATCTCCGGGATGAGCTTCGGGGCTCTGTCGGAGCCCGCCCTGCGCTCGCTCAACCAGGGCGCGGCCCTGGTCGACTGCCTGCAGAACACCGGTGAGGGGTCGATCGCCCCGGCCCACCGGCACGGCGGCGAGCTCATCTTCCAGATCGGCACCGCCTACTTCGGCTGCCGTGACGAGCACGGACGCTTCGACCTCGACCGGCTCGTCGACCTGGTCGCCTCCGCCCCGGTGAAGGCGATCGAGATCAAGCTCTCCCAGGGGGCCAAGCCGGGGCTGGGCGGCATGCTGCCCGCGGCCAAGGTGGACCGCACGATCGCCGAGATCCGCGGCATCCCGGTGGGCGTGGACTGTGCCTCGCCGAGCCGCCACACGGCCTTCGACGACGTCGACTCCATGCTCGACCTGGTCGAGGAGATCGCCGACGCCACCGGCCTGCCCGTCGGGATCAAGTCGGCCGTGGGCAACATGGACTTCTGGGACGAGCTCGTCGAGCTCATGCAGCCGCGCACCCGCGGCGTCGACTTCGTCAACATCGACGGCGGCGAGGGCGGCACCGGCGCTGCGCCGATGGTCTTCGCCGACTCGGTCGCCTACCCGTTCCGGGTCGCCTTCTCCGAGGTCCACAAGCGGTTCGCGGCCGCCGGGCTGACCGACGACGTCACCTTCATCGGGGCTGGCAAGCTCGGCCTGCCGGAGAACGCGCTGGTCGCCTTCGCGCTCGGTGCCGACATGGTCAACGTCGGGCGCGAGGCCATGCTGTCGATCGGCTGCATCCAGGCCCAGAAGTGCCACACCGACCACTGTCCGGTCGGCGTCGCCACCCAGAACCCGCGCTACACCCGGGGCCTCGACCCGACGTCGAAGACCCAGCGGCTGGCCAGCTACGTCCTGGCCCTGCGCCGCGACCTGCTCAAGGTCTCCGAGGCGGTCGGCGTGGTGCACCCCGGCCTGCTCACGCCCGACGACATCGACATCCTGGACGGTCAGCGCTCGGCCGTGCCGCTGCGCGAGCTCTACGGCTACCAGCCGGGGTGGGGCGAGCTCGGGCCCGGTTTGCGCGACGAGCTCGTCGAGGTCATGGCGCGTCTGGGCGAGGACCAGAAGGGCCGCTGAGGTCACCGAGGAAGTTGGCGGCCCAGCGGGCCACGTCGTTCTCCTTGACCTGGGCCCGCATCGCGCGCATCCGGCGGCGACGCTCCTCCGGGCTGGCGCGGTGCGCCTCCAGCAGGGTCGCCTTCATGCCGTTGATGTCGTACGGGTTGACCATCCAGGCCTGCCGCAGCTCGTGCGCGGCACCGGCGAACTCGGAGAGGACCAGCGCCCCCTCGTCGTCGAACTTGCAGGCCACGTACTCCTTGGCGACCAGGTTCATGCCGTCGCGCAGCGGGGTCACCACCATCACGTCGGCGGCCCGGTAGAGCGCGGCCATCTCCTCGCGGGGGAAGGACGCGTGCTGGTAGTCGATCGCGGGCGGCCGAAGTGGCCGAGGTCGCCGTTGATCCGCCCGACCAGGCGGTCGGTCTCGTCGCGCAGCAGCCGGTACTGCTCGACGCGCTCGCGCGACGGGGTGGCGACCTGGACGAAGATCGACTCGTGCACGTCGAGGTGCCCCTCGGCGATGAGCTCGGAGTAGGCACGCAGTCGCGCGTAGATGCCCTTGGTGTAGTCGAGCCGGTCGACCCCCAGGAAGAGCGTCTCGGGGTTGCCGAGCTGCTCGCGGATCTCCTTGGCGCGGGCCTCGACGCCCTCCGAACGGGCGAGGGTCTCGAACTCCTCGGCGTCGATGGAGATCGGGTACGCCGCGGCGCGCACCACGCGCCCGTCCGGCATCTGCACGGTGTCCTTGTGGGTGCGGTGGCCGACACGGGAGCGCACGGACGGATGAAGTTGTGTGCGGCGCCCGGCAGCTGGAAGCCGATCAGGTCGGCGCCGAGCAGGCCCTCGAGGATCTGACGGCGCCACGGCAGCTGGGCGAAGAGCTCGGCCGGCGGGAAGGGGATGTGCAGGTAGAAGCCGATCCGCAGGTCGGGGCGGAGCTCGCGCAGCATCTGCGGCACCAGCTGGAGCTGGTAGTCCTGCACCCAGACCGTCGCACCGGGCGCCGCGACCTCGACGGCGCGCTCGGTGAAGCGGCGGTTCACTTCGACGTACGCGTCCCACCACTCGCGGTGGAACTGCGGCTTGGCGATCACGTCGTGGTAGAGCGGCCAGAGGGTGGCGTTGGAGAAGCCCTCGTAGAAATCCTCGACGTCCTCGGCGCTGAGCGCCACCGGGACCAACGTGAGCCCGTCGGACTCGAAGGGCTCGATCTCCTGGTCGATGCCGCCGGGCCAGCCGACCCAGGCGCCGTGCTGGGCACGCAGCACCGGCTCGAGCGCGGTCACCAGGCCGCCGGGGGAGCGGCCCCAGGTGGTCGTGCCGTCCGGGTTGATGACCTCGTCCACCGGGAGACGGTTGGCCACGATGACAAGGTCTGCTGTGGCGGTGGTCACGGGTACACCCTATGCAGCGCGTCCAATCGCGTGCACCTACGGCTGTGCCGGGCGGCGGCGGCGCGTCGCCCGGCGCGCCGCCAAGCGAATGACATCGTTGTGGTTCGTCACCTACAGTGGACGCAGCAGCACGGATCGACGCACCCACGGGGAGACGCACATGGACGCCGCCAACGCCCTCCAGGGCAACGGAGCCGATCAGGCCACCGGCCTGAGCGAGCGCGACCGCGACATCCTGGAGTTCGAGCGCCACTGGTGGAAGTACGCCGGCGCCAAGGAGCAGGCGGTCCGCGAGAAGTTCCACATGAGCTCGACGCGCTACTACCAGGTGCTCAACGCGCTCATCGACTCCCAGGCTGCGCTGGAGGCCGACCCGTTGCTCGTGCGTCGCCTCCGCCGCCTGCGTCAGCAGCGCCAGCGCCAGCGCTCCGCCCGCCGCCTCGGCTTCGAGATCTGAGGCGTGGTCGTGAGCCCCCTGAACTCGCGCCGTCGCAACGAGCGCGGCGTCGCCTTCCCCTCGCCGGTCGTCATGCTGAGCGTCATCGCCGTGGCGATGGCCGGCTTCGCCTTCGTCGCGACCAAGGACGCCCCCGAGCAGGAGCGCAAGGTCGAGAACGTCGCGAAGACCGCGCCCACCCCGACCCCGACGCCCACCCCGTCGGCCACCCCGACCAAGAAGCCCAAGCCCAAGCTCGACCGCAGCAAGGTCTACGTCGAGGTCTACAACAACTCGGGCATCACGGGCCTCGCCGGGCGTACGGCTTCCAAGATCACCGCCGCCGGCTGGCAGGTCGTCGGCTCCGACAACTGGGTCGGGCACATCCCCGAGCCGACCGTCTACCACCCGCCGCGGCTCAAGGCCGAGGCCAAGCAGCTGGCCCTCGACCTCGGCATCCGCCGCACCAAGGTCGCCGTCGCGCCGATGAAGCTCGACCGCCTCACCGTCATCCTGACCGGCTGAGCGCGCACCACGCCCGCGTCGGCGTGACCACGTTCACGCTCGACCGCTGGGGATCGTCTGGTTGAGTAGGGCGCATGGAGCTCAACGACCCCACGGCATCCGCGCTGTACGAGGCCGTGGTGCGCTCGGGCGGTGACCTCGTGGTCGGTCTCGACTTCGACGGCACCCTCGCCCCCATCGTCGAGGACCCCACCCAGGCGCACGTCCACCCCGACGTCCCCGACCTCCTGGTTGCGCTGGCTGACCGGGTGCGCGGCGTCGCGGTGGTCACCGGCCGCCCGGTCCGCCAGGCGCTCGCCCTCGGCGACCTCGACCAGGTCGGCACCCGGATCGCCGAGCGGCACCGCTCCTTCATCGTCCTGGGGCAGTACGGCAACGAGCGGTGGACCGCCGTCGACCGCCGCGTCGTCTCGCCCCGGCCCCCTGCCGGCCTGGCCGGCTTCCTGCGCGAGGTGCCCTCACTCGTACGCCGTGCCGACGCCGCCGACGCCTACGTCGAGCCCAAGGGCCTCGCGGTCGCGCTGCACACACGGCGCCTGCCTGACCCGGTCGGCTCCTTCGCCCGCCTGCTGCCGCTGGTCGCCGACGCCGCCACCCGGCACGGCCTCGCCGTGGAGCCGGGCCGCCTCGTCGTGGAGGTGCGCGCGCCCGGCATGCACAAGGGGCTCGCAGTGAGCCGCCTGGCCGAGGAGTGGAGTGCCAAGGGCTTCCTCTTCGCCGGTGACGACCTGGGTGACGTCGAGGCCTTTACCGAGCTGCGCGCCATGCGTGACGACGGGATCGCCACCATGGCGGTCTGCTCCCACGGCGGCGACGGACCCGAGGAGCTGGAGGAGATCGCCGACCACGTCGTCGACGGCCCTGAGGGTGTCGTCGACTTCCTCAAGGGGCTCGTCGCCGACCTCGGCCCGCAGGCCGGGTGAGGGCGGTGGCCCAGCACACCTATGAGCTCGCCCTCGCCTGGACCGGCAACCGCGGCACCGGCACCTCCGGCTACCGCGACTACGCCCGCGACGTCGTCGCGAGCGCGCGGGCCGGCGACAAGCTGGAGCTGCTGCTCTCGGCCGACAAGCCCTTCCGCGGCGACCCCGGCCGCTGGAACCCCGAGGAGCTGCTGGTCGCCGCACTGAGCGAGTGCCACCTGCTGTCGTTCCTGCACGTCGCAGTGGTGCACGGGGTGACGGTCACGGCGTACGCGGACCGACCGGTCGGCACCATGAGCCAGGAGGGCATCGGCGGGCGTTTCACCCGGGTGCTGCTGCGCCCCGAGGTCACCGTCGTCGACCCGGCGCACGTCGAGCTGGTGCCGCAGCTGCACCACGAGGCCTCACAGGCGTGCTTCATCGCCTCGTCGGTCAACTTCCCCGTGGAGCACGAGCCGGTCACCCACGTCGCCACCGGCTGAGCTGCCTCACCGCTCGCGCAGGCCCACGATCGCGGCGTTGCCGCGGGAGTCGATCTTCACCTCGGCGATCGCGCCCTTGTCGCGCATCGCCTCCTCGAGGCGGCGGGCCTCGGCGGAGTCGGCGAACCACGACTCGATGCCGCAGCTGAACGGCCACCCGGCGGGGGAGCAGGTCAGGTAGGTGCCGGAGTCGGGCCGGTCGGTCGTCCAGTCGGTGGCCTTCATCAGGCCGTCGGACTCCTCGATGACCACGAAGACGTCCTGGTCGTACGAGGGCTGGCGCCAGGAGTCCGGCGGTTGCAGGTCGGGGTAGTCGAGGTCGACGTACGCCCCGCGGAACGGGTCCATCGGGTCGACCGGTGAGACCGCGAGCTCGTAGGTCTCGCCGGTCGTCCGGGCCGACAGCTGGGGGGCCACCGCGACACCGACCAGCACGAGCTGGGCCACGGCGACGCCGGCGACGAGGAGGCTGCGCCTCTTGGTGGGCTTCATCGGTCTGCTCCGTCCTCGAGGGCGGCGGCGAGTCGCCGCCGGCCACGGTCGAAGGCCCACCCCGTGCCGAGGAAGACCAGGCCGAGGACGAGGAAGAGCCACGCCCCCTGGATCACGGCGGCGACCACCGCGAAGCTCTGGAAGGTCGTGAAGATGACCAGGGCCAGCGTGGCGATCGCGGCCAGGGCCCCCGAGTCACGCAGCGTCCCGACCACGGCGACCCCCGCGGCGACGAGCACGTAGGCGACCACGGCGACCGCGGTGTGCGCCCAGGTCGCGAGCGTCATCTCGTCGGCGGACTCGCCCGCCTGCCAGGCCGCCAGCAGCATGGCGACGCCCAGGGCGGCGACACCGCCCAGCAGCTCGAGCCGCGACATCGTCTCCCTGGCCCGCAGCGCGCCGAGGGCCAGCGCCACCCCCGCGAGGGCGATGAGGGCGAGGTTCCACCAGCGGGTGGTGAGCTCGACGTCGTCGTCCACCGGCAGGGCGGAGATGAAGAGGGCGACCAGCAGCAGGGCTGCACCGACCGCACGCCACACCCAGGCGAAGGCCGGGCGTCGGGTGTCGTCCAGGGCGGCGAGGCCGAGGGCGACGAGCGGGGTCAGCGCCACGACCAGCACCACGTCGGCGAAGCTCGGGCCGTGCACCAGGCCCTGGGAGATGCTCCAGCCGGCGAAGCCGGCCACGCCGATGACCAGCGGACCGACGGCCCGGAAGGCGTACGCCTGGATCAGCGCCGCCGCCCCCCACAGGCCGACGAGCTTGGGCTCGTACGCCGGCACCTGCAGGCTCTGCGCCGCCTGGAAGATGACGCCGCCGATCGCGAAGGCGGCCATCAGCCGCAGGGCGCCGACCAGCAGGCGACCGGCGCCGCGGGAGGCGGCCACCTCGGCGCCGACGAGCAGGCCGAGCCACAGCACGGTCACGCCGAGGAAGCGGAGCAGCGGCGGCACCGCGTCGAGGTTGGCCGCGACCAGCCAGATCAGGCCGACCCCGACGAAGACCGCGCCGAGGGCGAGCAGGAGCCGGGTCAGTGAGAAGACCCGCGACTCGTGGTAGCGGCCGAGGATGGCAGCGGCCTGCTCCTCGTTGAGCAGGCCCTCGGCCCGCCACTCGGCCACCTCGTTGCGCAGCCACTCCAGCTGCCGCCCGGAGACCGCCTCGACCGGTGGGCTCGCCGGCTCGGGCGTGGGAACAGTCGTCGTCATGGGGCAAGAGTGCCGCTGAACTCACCGATTGACCATGAGGTGCCCTACTCAGCCACGCGTGTCTAGCATCGGCGCATGAAGATCGTGCTCGCGACCTGCAGCGCCTTCCCCGCCGGCGAGCCCGGCCACGAGCGGCTCGACGCGGCGCTCACCGCCCGCGGTGCCGACGTCGAGTGGTCGGTCTGGGACGACCCCGAGGTCGACTGGGCCGCCGCCGACCTGGTCGCGGTGCGTGCCACCTGGGACTACATCGAGAGGCCCGAGGAGTTCCTGGCGTGGGCGCGACGGGTGGAGGGCGTCACCCTGCTCACCCACGGCAGCGACGTGATGGCCTGGAACATGGACAAGGCCTACCTGGTCGCACTGGCGGAGGCCGGCGTCGTGCCGGTGGTGCCCTCGCGCCTGCTGCACGGGCCCGACGACCTGGCGCGGGCGCGCGCCGACTGGGGCGACGTGGTGGTGAAGCCGCGCGTGGGTGCCGGGGGAGTGGGGTGGTCGTGGTCGAGTCCGCGCAGCCCCTCGACACCCTCGACCTCCCCGACGGGGCACTGATGGTGCAGCCGCTGGTGGCCTCGGTGCGCGACGTCGGCGAGATGTCGGTCTTCGTGCTCGGCGGTCGGGCCGCCAGCCAGGTGCACAAGGTGCCGGCGGCCGGCGAGGTGCGGGTCCACGAGCACCTCGGGGGCACCTACGTCCGTGTCGCCCCCGACGAGACGGTGGTCGGCACCGCACTGGCCGGCTTCGAGGCGGCGGGCGCCGCGGTCGGACGCGCCCTCGACTACGGACGCGTCGACCTGCTCCACCACGACGGCCGGTGGCAGGTGAGCGAGGTCGAGCTGATCGAGCCCGCGCTCTATCTCGAGCTCTGCGAGGAGAACGTCGAGCCGTACGTCGACGCCCTGCTGCGGCGCCTCCCGGCACCCGTGCGTGCGGCGGACTAGACCGCGTACGCAGCAAATTTCGGTTTCCGAGGACTGGCCCGCGGCTGGTGCCTAATCTTCAGGATGCGGTGCCCTGGACCCTGGGCGCGCCGTCAGTCTGGGAGTGGAAGCGGAGGGACGCATGGTGCTCGGACGCAAGAGGCGTGGTGAGCGTGGTGAGCGTGGTGCAGCGGCGGTGGAGTTCGCCCTGATCCTGCCCATCTTCTTGATGCTGCTCTTCGGCATCATCGACTTCGGTTACATGATCAACCGGGGCTCGATGATCAACAACGCTGCGCGCGACGCCGCTCGCGCGGCCTCACTGAAGTCCACCCAGGCCGAGGTGGTGGCGGTGGCCACCAACGCGACCCGTTCGGTCGGAGCGGTGACGGTGACCGTCTCCTGCAAGCGCCCGCCGGCCAACACGTCGTGCGGCGCCTACGACGCCAACCGGCTCAGCGGCGACACCGCGGTCGTGAAGATCGCCTACCAGCACAAGATGCTGACGCCGGTCGGGATCTTCTTCCCGGGCGGCTTCGACCTCACCCGCCAGGCAGAGATGAGAATCGAATGACGACGAGGAACGTGCTCTCCCGCTTCGCCGCCCGCGTGGCGGGCCGCCGTGACGAGAAGGGCGCCTACGCGATCCTCTTCTCGATGGTCCTGGTCCTGCTCATCGCGCTGGCCGCCATCTCCGTCGACATCGCCAGCCAGGTCTCGGCTCGCCAGCAGCTCAAGGACACGCTGGACGCCGCGGCGCACGCCGGCGCCTACGCGTTGCCCGAGCAGCAGGGCGACATCCAGACGATCGTCGGCGACATGGCGCGCGCCAACGACATCAACACCAGCGTGACCACCGACCTGTGGTGCGTCATCGCCTCCACGGGTGCGACCAAGGCCCCGCAGTACACCCAGATCCCGACCACGTGCAACCCGCACGGCACGCGGCCCTACGTGGGCACGAAGTGCGACGAGTTCGTCTGCTTCATCCCCTGCGACCCGTCCCGCACGGCCAGCACGGGTGGTGCGGTGAAGTGCAACACCGTGCGCGTCGCCGACTCCAAGGTCGTGCCCTACGCCTTCGCGCCAGCCATCGGCTACGACGAGGGCAACACCGGGGCGGTGGTCTCGATCGCCTGCAAGGGCACGTGCGGCAACGACGTGCCCAACCCGCTCGACATCTTGGTGATGGCCGACCGCACGCCCTCGATGGTCGACGGTGACCGTGAGCAGATGAAGGCCGCCATCGAGAGCTCGCTGACCGTGATGAACCCGGAGCTCCAGTACGTCGCGCTCGGCACGATCCACAAGAGCGACCCGCGGCGGATGAACAAGCTCAGCACGGAGGTCTGCACGAGCGCGGAGTCCGGCGTCCAGCAGCAGACCAGCAGCAGCTGGCCCTACAGCCCCCTGTGGAACACCGACAACACGCCCAAGCTGGAGACCACCAACTCGCCGACCTCGGGCAGCTGGATCGCGTCGCCGTTCTCCAACGGCTACCTGACCGGGCCCAGCGGTACCATCGTGGCCACCGACCCGCTGGTCAAGTCGGTGAAGTGCATGCCGGGCGCCAAGAGCGGCAACTACGGCACGCACCTGGCGTCGGCGCTCAAGGGTGGTGCCCGCTACCTGCTCGGCAACACGCCCAACAACCTTTCGTCGCTGCCGGCCCGTCCCGGCCCGGCGCCGAAGAAGGTCATCATCTTCGAGACCGACGGCTCGCCCGACGAGGTGTTGACCAACGGCTACTACCGCCTCTCCAACTCCACGGACTTCGGCGCGGGCCGCAACGCGACCTACGGTCAGCAGGGCTGCAACAACCTGGAGAAGATGGCCGACGAGGTCAAGGCCAAGGACGTCCTGATCATCACCATCGGCTTCGGCGCCGCCGTGAGCAACACCAGCACCGGCCGCTGCATCTCGGGCAACACGAGCACCTCCCGGCTGCGCGACGTGCTCGCACGGGTGGCGTCCAAGGCCCCCGACGGCAACCCGTCCACCGCCTCCGACTGCAGCGACCCGGTCAAGCGCACCCAGGAGAACGCCGACGGCGACTACTTCTTCTGCGCCGCCAGCGGCTCGGAGCTGGAGACGATCTTCCGCTCCGCCTTCGGCTCGCTCAGCAAGGGCATCAAGCTCATGAAGATGCCCGCCTGAGCGCGCTCGTCACCCACGCACGACTCGTCGACGGCGTCGCCCCACTCCGGGGCGGCGCCGTCGCCGCGTACGAGGCGTTTGCACTCGCTTGGGTCGAGTGCTAAAACTGGCATTGGCACTCTCGCCACGAGAGTGACAACGCGCACCGGTGACGCTGAGGCACCGACTGCGGCGGGAAGGGTCCGTCGTACGTCCGGGGTCGTCCGTCGCGGGCAGCCCGCCGGCGCGACAACCACGAACTCCGAAAAGGAATCGCAGGAGTCATGCCTAAGCTGATTGCTTTCAACGAGGAGGCCCGCCGCGGCCTCGAGCGCGGAATGAACACGCTCGCCGACGCGGTCAAGGTCACGCTCGGTCCCAAGGGTCGCAACGTCGTCCTCGAGAAGAAGTGGGGCGCCCCCACGATCACCAACGACGGCGTCTCCATCGCCAAGGAGATCGAGCTCGAGGACCCGTACGAGAAGATCGGTGCCGAGCTCGTCAAGGAGGTCGCCAAGAAGACCGACGACGTCGCGGGTGACGGCACCACCACCGCCACCGTCCTGGCCCAGGCCATGGTGCGCGAGGGTCTTCGCAACGTCGCCGCCGGCGCCAACCCGATGGGTCTGAAGCGCGGCATCGAGGCTGCGGTCGCCGCCGTCTCCGACGAGCTGCTCTCCATGGCCAAGGACGTCGAGACGAAGGAGCAGATCGCCTCCACCGCCTCGATCTCGGCCGCTGACACCACCGTCGGCGAGATCATCGCCGAGGCGATGGACAAGGTCGGCAAGGAGGGTGTGATCACCGTCGAGGAGTCGAACACCTTCGGCCTCGACCTCGAGCTCACCGAGGGCATGCGCTTCGACAAGGGCTACATCTCGGCCTACTTCGTCACCGACCCCGAGCGCATGGAGACCGTGCTGGAGGACCCCTACGTCCTCATCGCCAACTCCAAGATCTCCAACGTCAAGGACCTGCTGCCCCTCCTCGAGAAGGTCATGCAGTCCGGCAAGCCGCTGGTCATCATCGCCGAGGACGTCGACGGCGAGGCCCTGTCGACCCTGGTCGTCAACAAGATCCGTGGCACCTTCAAGTCCGTCGCCGTCAAGGCCCCGGGCTTCGGTGACCGCCGCAAGGCCATGCTGCAGGACATCGCGATCCTCACCGGTGGCCAGGTCATCTCCGAGGAGGTCGGCCTCAAGCTGGAGACCGCTGGTCTCGAGCTGCTGGGCCAGGCCCGCAAGGTCGTCATCACCAAGGACGAGACGACCATCGTCGAGGGCGCTGGCGACGCCGGCCAGATCGAGGGCCGCGTCAACCAGATCCGCGCCGAGATCGACAAGTCCGACTCCGACTACGACCGCGAGAAGCTCCAGGAGCGCCTCGCCAAGCTGGCCGGCGGCGTGGCCGTCATCAAGGTCGGCGCGGCCACCGAGGTCGAGCTCAAGGAGCGCAAGCACCGCATCGAGGACGCCGTCCGCAACGCGAAGGCTGCCGTCGAGGAGGGCATCGTCGCCGGTGGTGGCGTCGCGCTGGTGCAGGCTGCTGCCGTCGCCTTCGACAACCTCAAGCTCGACGGTGACGAGGCCACCGGTGCCAACATCGTCCGCGTGGCGACCGAGGCCCCGCTCAAGCAGATCGCGATCAACGCCGGTCTCGAGGGTGGCGTCGTGGCGGAGAAGGTCCGCAACCTGGAGGCCGGCCACGGCCTCAACGCGGCCACCGGTGAGTACGTCGACATGATCGCCAACGGCATCATCGACCCCGCCAAGGTGACCCGCTCGGCCCTGCAGAACGCCGCCTCCATCGCAGCGCTGTTCCTGACCACCGAGGCCGTCGTGGCCGACAAGCCGGAGAAGGCCGCCCCGATGGGCGACCCGACCGGTGGCATGGGTGGCATGGACTTCTGATCGGAGCCCAGCTTCTGATGCATCCCTGACCGGGAACCGCTCCGGTCACAGCAGGACCCCGTCGCACGCGAGTGCGGCGGGGTCCTCGCTTTTCGGCACCCCGGTTACCTTTGGCGCCATGAGCGACCTCCTCACCCGCGTACGGGACCTCGAGTCCACCGAGTCCCGCCTCGTCCAGGCCGCCGCCACCGGTCTCTTCACGGTCTTCGTCTCCCCGCGCCGGCTCCAGGGCCGCCCACTGAACGCGGTGCACGCCCTCACTGGCCTGGCAGGGGTGGCCGGAGGTGCCCTCGCGATCGGCGAGTCGGCCTCCCCGGGCCAGCGGGCCGCGGCCGGTGCGCTGGTCGGCGCCACGGTCACCGGAGCCAGCGTGCTCGGAATGGCCGCCGACCGCCGTCTCGAGGGGTGGCTGCGCGGCAAGGGTGTGCGGCACCCGCGGCTCTGGTTCGGCGTGGTCGCGGCGCTCGCCACCTGGTCGACCAGCGCCCCGCGGGCCACCGAGGAGTCCGAGGCGGAGCCTGACGCGAAGTCCGACGCGAAGGGTGGCGCAGAAGCCGATCACAGGTGATGCTGTGGCATGCCTTACGCACCCCAGCACGTCGTCGTCGTCGGAGCCGGCATGGTCGGCCTCTCCACCGCCTGGTTCCTGCAGGAGCACGGCGTCCGGGTCACGGTCCTTGACCGGACCGGTGTGGCGGCCGGGTCGTCGTGGGGCAACGCCGGCTGGTTGACGCCCGGGCTTGCCACCCCGCTGCCGGAGCCGGCGGTGCTGCGCTACGGCATCCGGGCGGTGGTCAGCCCGAGCTCGCCGGTCTACGTGCCGCTGACGGCCGACCGGCGGCTGCTCGAGTTCCTGGTCCGCTTCGCCCGCAACTCGACGATGCCGCGCTGGCGCCGCGCGATGGGAGCGTTGGTCCCGGTGAACTCGCTGGCCCTGGACGCCTTCGACCTGCTCGCCGCGGGCGGCGTCGAGGCGCCCACGCACGAGGCGGAGTCGTTCATCGCCGCCTACCGCACGGCCGAGGAGCGGTCGACCCTGCTGGAGGAGATCGAGCACATCCGCGCCAGCGGCCAGCCGCTGGAGTACGACGTGCTCACCGGCGACGAGGCCCGCGCGATCGAGCCGTCGCTCTCCGACGAGGTGGGCGTGGCGCTGCGGCTCCACGGACAGCGCTACGTCACCCCCAACTCCTACCTGCTCGCCCTGGGCGCCTCGGTGGAGGAGCGCGGCGGACGGATCGTCGCCGGACTGCGCGTCGGTGCGATCACCGACACCGGCTCGGGCGTGGTGGTGGCGGGCGAGTCCTACGACGCAGCGGTGGTGGCGACCGGCGCCTGGCTCAACGTGCTCGCGCGACCCTTCGGCGTACGCCTGCCCGTGCAGGCCGGACGTGGCTACTCGTTCACGGTGCCGGTCGAGTCGGTGCCGCACGGCCCGGTCTACCTGCCCGCCCAGCGGGTGGCCTGCACGCCCGCGGGTGACCGGCTGCGGGTGGCCGGGATGATGGAGTTCCGCCCGGCCGACGCCGGCCTCGACACCCGCCGCATCACCGCCATCGTGGAGGCCGCGCGGCCGTTCCTGCGCGGTGCCGACCTCGACCGCCGCCGGGACGAGTGGGTGGGGTCGCGGCCCTGCACGCCCGACGGGCTGCCGCTGGTCGGGCGTACGAGGTCGGAGCGCGTGCACGTCGCCGGCGGCCACGGGATGTGGGGCATCACGCTGGGACCGGTCACCGGGCGCCTGCTCGCCGAGTCGATCGTCACCGGGACGTCGCCCCGCGAGCTGGCCCCCTTCGACCCGCTGCGCTGAGCTCGCCGCCGGGCGTCAGCTCGGCTTCGGGGCACCCTTGCGGGCGTAGCGCACCCAGGTGATCACCACGCACATCACGGCCCACGCGATGCCGATGGCGTAGAAGCCGACCGGGCCCAGCGTCGTGACGCCGATGCCGAAGAAGAACGGTCCGAACGCCGCGATCGCCGCCGTCCACCCGATCACGCCACCGGCCTGCCGCTTCTCGAAGATCATCGGCATCTGCTTGAAGGTCGAGGCGTTGCCGATGCCGGAGAAGAGGAAGATCGCCAGCATCCCCCACAGGAACTGGTTGAAGCCGCTCTCCAGGGTGGCGGCCGAGGTGGTGTCGGGGGTGAGCGCGGGGATCGTGAAGGCGATCGAGACGATCAGGCCGATCCCGGACACCAGGGTCCAGACAGCCCCGCCGGTGCGGTCGGTGAGGGGAGCGAAGAGCACGCGGGCGCCGGCCCCGACCAACGGGCCCAGGAAGACGTACTTCACGACGTCGGGCACTGCGTACCCGTCGACCAGGACGGTCGCCTCGCCGCCGGTCCCGGAGACGATGTCGGGGTTGGAGATGCCGTAGAGGTCAGCCATCAGCAGGCCGAACTGCGCCGCCAGCCCGGCGAAGGTGCCGAAGGTCATGATGTAGAGCAGCGTCATCAGCCAGGTGTCGACGTTGCCGAAGATGTCGAACTGCTGGCGGATGTTGGCCTTGATCGGCACCGACTTCAGCATCGTCCACGCCAGGATCGCGGCGATCACCATCAGCGGGATCCAGATGAAGGCCGCGTTCTGGTACCAGACCTCCTGCGCCTCCTTGCCCGGCATCGAGATGGTCTGGGAGCTCCCGAAGAAGGCCAGCCACGAGAAGCCGATCAGGTAGGGCGTGAGCAGCTGCACCGCGGAGACGCCGAAGTTGCCGATGCCGGCCTGCAGGCCGAGTGCGGTGCCCTGCTTCGACCTCGGGAAGAAGTACGACGTGCTCGGCATGAAGCCCGAGAACGCGCCGCCGCCGACGCCGGCGAGGAAGGCCAGCACCATCAGCTCCCAGTAGGGGGCGGTGGGCTCCTGCACGCGCACGCCCCACCCGAGGGTCGAGAAGACCAGGAGCAGCGAGGTGAGGGCGACCATCTTGCGGGTCCCCATGATGGGCGGGAGCACCATCCACACCAGCCGGAAGAGTCCGGCCGACAGGCCGGGCATGGCCGCCATCCAGTAGAGCTCGGAGGTCGTGAAGGAGTAGCCCAGCGGGTTGAGCTTGGGGATCAGCGCGCTGGGCAGGAACCACGCGGCGAAGGCGAGGAAGAGGGCGAACGTGGTGACCCACAGGGTGCGCCAGGCGAGCGGCTTGTCCCAGGTCGCCTCGTTCTCCGGGTCCCAGGACTGCAGCCACTCTCCGGAGCTCTGGCTCGTCGACTTGCTCATGCCGGTGCCTCCTCAGGCGTGGGGTGGTCGAGGTGGTGCGCGAGCTCGGGCGACTCGCGGTGGAGCATGTGGACGACCGTCCAGTGCATCCACAGCGCGCAGACGACGGTGAGCACGAAGAGGACGACGAAGGTGCTGGAGGGGAAGCCCGACCACTCCTTCGTGTAGGCGAAGAGGAGCGGCAGCACGAAGCCGCCGAGGCCGCCGAGCATGCCGACCAGGCCGCCGACCGGGCCGACGTTGTCGGGGAAGTACTCCGGGATGTGCTTGAAGACCGCGGCCTTGCCCACGCCCATCGCGCACCCCAGCACGAAGACCAGGAGCACGAACGGCACCAGGCCCAGCTCGTAGGCGAGGTGGTCGGTCTGGGTGCCGTCGGGGTGCACGACGGTGATGTGGCCGTTGGGCATCATCAGGATGCCGGTGGTCACCAGCATGACCCCGAAGGTCCAGTACATCGCCCGCCGAGCCCCGAACCGGTCGGCGACCATGCCGCCGAAGGGACGCAGCAACGAGGCCGGGAAGATGTAGGTCGCCGTGAGCAGCGCCGCCGTCTGCAGCGACACGTCGAAGTTGTCCATGTAGTAGAGCGGCAGCCAGGCCGCCAGCGCGACGTACGCCCCGAAGACCGCGACGTAGTAGAGGCTGAAGCGCCAGACCCGCATCTGCCGCAACGGTGCCAGCTGCTGGTCGAGCGGGGCCCCGGTGCCGGGCTTCAGGTCGTGGCGCGGGGTCCCGAACCAGACGACCGCCGCCATCACCAGCAGCAGCACGGCGTAGACCACCGGGACGAGGCGCCAGCCGCCGTCGATGATCCCGAAGTAGGTGGCTCCGGCCGTCCCGGTGATCAGCGGGGGCCCGATGAACTTGGTGACCGAGGCGCCGACGTTGCCGGCGCCGAAGAGGCCCAGGGCGAAGCCCTGCGACTCGCGAGGCTGCCAGGCCGAGTTCCACGAGATGCCGGCGGAGAATCCGTTGCCGGCGAAGCCGATCAGGAAGGCCAGCACCAGCAGGGTGGCGTAGGAGTCGGCGCGGGAGACCAGGAAGGTGGGGACCGCCGTCGCGACCAGGAGGGCGGTGAGCACCACCCGACCGCCCACGCGGTCGGCGATCATCCCGGTGGGCAGGCGCCACAACGAGCCGTTGAGCGCGGCCGCCGCGACGATCCACGACAGCTGGACCTCGCTGAGGCCGAACTCCTCGCGGATCGGGTTGCCGAGGATGCCGAACATCAGCCACACCGCGAACATCAGCGTGAAGGCGATGGTCGAGAGCCAGAGCACGCGGTGGCGGCCCGGCCTGGTCGACGCGGGGGAGGGGGCAGGGGGCGCAGCCGTCATGGGCTCTCCTGGAGGAAGCCTTTGCTCGCGCGTCACGTGGGGCGCACGTCTCGAAGTGGACGCCGTTGGCGTCCGGATCCGTCGGTCTGTCGCGGTCCACACAAGACAACTTGCGCTGCCGTGTCAACCCTTGCGGTGTACCGAACCTGGGGGAATAGTGACCTGCGACACAGCCTCGATCGACGGCGTACGGCGGCGAAAGGGAAAGACCTGTGAGCGACGCGAAGCTTGGTTTCGACGGCGGGCTGAGCGACGCCCTGGTCGGCACCCGTCGGTTCTTCACCCGCAGCGAGGTGAGCGACGACCGCCGCACGATCACCACCACCGGCGGCCGCGAGGGCGACGCGTTCTACCGCGACCGGTGGGCCCACGACAAGGTGGTCCGCTCCACCCACGGCGTCAACTGCACCGGCTCTTGCTCGTGGAAGGTCTACGTCAAGGACGGGATCATCACCTGGGAGGCGCAGCAGACCGACTACCCCAGCGCCGGCGCCGACCGCCCGGAGTACGAGCCCCGCGGCTGCCCCCGAGGTGCCGCGTTCTCCTGGTACACCTACAGCCCGACGCGGGTGCGCCACCCGTACGTCCGTGGCGTGCTGCTCGACATGTTCCGCGAGGCGCTGGCCCAGTACGGCGACCCGGTGGTCGCCTGGGGCTCGATCGTCCAGGACCCGGAGAAGGCGAAGCGCTACAAGGCGGCCCGCGGCAAGGGCGGCCTGGTCCGGGCGACCTGGGAGGAGGTCACCGAGATCGTGGCCGCCGCCCACGTCTACACGGTCAAGCGGTGGGGGCCCGACCGGATCGCCGGCTTCTCGCCGATCCCCGCGATGTCGCCGGTCTCCTACGCCTCGGGTGCCCGCTTCCTGGAGCTCATCGGCGCACCGATGCTGTCGTTCTACGACTGGTACGCCGACCTGCCCAACGCCTCGCCGCAGATGTTCGGCGACCAGACCGACGTGCCCGAGTCGGGCGACTGGTGGGACGCCGGCTACCTGATCATGTGGGGCTCCAACGTCCCGATGACCCGCACCCCCGACGCGCACTGGATGACCGAGGCGCGCTACCGCGGCCAGAAGGTGATCGCGGTGGCGCCCGACTACGCGGAGAACGTGAAGTTCGCCGACGAGTGGGTGAGCCCGGCGCCCGGCACCGACGGGGCGATGGCGATGGCGATGGGCCACGTCATCCTCAAGGAGTTCTTCGTCGACTCCCAGGTGCCGTTCTTCGTCGACTACAACAAGCGCTTCACCGACCTCCCCCACCTCGTCTCCCTCGAGGTGGGGGAGGACGGTGCGGTCCGGCCGGGCAAGTTCCTGGTCGCCGGCGACGTCGACCACCCCGAGGGTGGCCAGGAGAACGCGATGTGGAAGCCCGCGGTGATCGACGCCGCGGGTCAGGTGCGGATCCCTCGCGGCTCGATCGGCCACCGCTTCGGCGCCGAGGGGGAGGGCCAGTGGAACCTCGACCTCGGCGACATCGACCCGTTGCTCACCCTCCACGGGCTGGCCGGGGCACGGGCGTACGAGGTCGAGCTGCCCCGCTTCGACGCACCTGACGGCCGCGTCGCGCACGAGCGCCGGGGCGTGCCTGCGGTGCAGGTGGGCGACCGGCTGGTCACCACCGTCCTCGACCTGCTCCTCGCCCAGTACGGCGTCGCCCGCGACGGGCTGCCGGGACAGTGGCCCGCGTCGTACGAGGACCCCTCGGTGCCCGCCACCCCGGCGTGGCAGCAGCAGCACACCGGCGTCCCGGCCGAGCAGGTCACCCGGCTGGCGCGGGAGTGGGCGCGCAACGCGATCGACACCGAGGGCCGCGGGATGATCCTGCTCGGAGCCGGCGTCAACCACTGGTACCACTCCGACCAGCTCTACCGGACGATCCTGCTGCTCACCACGATCACCGGCACGCAGGGCCGCAACGGCGGCGGCTGGGCGCACTACGTCGGGCAGGAGAAGATCCGCCCGATCATGGGCTTCCAGCACATGGCCTTCGCGCTGGACTGGCAGCGCCCGCCGCGCCACATGAACCAGACCGCGTACTGGTACGTGAACACGTCCCAGTATCGCTACGACACCTTCTCCGCCGACGACCTCGACTCCGGCACCGGCTACTTCGCCGGGAAGACCGTGATGGACCTGCTCGCGCAGTCGGTGCGGCTCGGCTGGACGCCCAGCTATCCCACCTTCGACCGCAGCTCCCTGACGCTCGCCGACGACGCCGAGGCTGCCGGCATGGAGGTCCCGGCGTACGTCGCGAACGAGCTGAAGGAGGGCCGGCTCCGGTTCGCGGTCGAGGACCCTGAGGCCGAGGAGAACCACCCCCGGATCCTGTCGCTGTGGCGCTCCAACCTGCTGGGCAGCTCGGCGAAGGGCAACGAGTACTTCCTGCGCCACCTGCTCGGCACCGACAGCTCGGCGACCGCCGCCGAGGCCGGGCCGGAGCACCGTCCGACCTCGGTGCGCTGGGCCGACGAGGCGCCGGAGGGCAAGCTCGACCTGCTCACCACGATCGACTTCCGGATGACCTCGAGCACGATCTTCAGCGACGTCGTCCTGCCGGCCGCGACCTGGTACGAGAAGCACGACCTGTCGACCACCGACATGCACCCCTTCGTGCACTCCTTCAACCCGGCGATCGCCCCGCCGTGGCAGCCAAGTCGGCTGGGACACCTGGAAGGTGATCGCGAAGCGCTTCTCCGAGCTCGCCGCGACCCACCTCGGCACCCGCAAGGACGTCGTCGCCAAGCCGCTGTGGCACGACACCCCGGAGGCGATGGCCACCGAGCACGGCGTGGTCAAGGACCTGGCGGATGGGGGAGTGCGACCCGGTGCCGGGCCGCACGATGCCGGTGATCGCGGTCGCCGAGCGCGACTACGCCGCGATCTTCGAGAAGATGACGTCGATCGGGCCGCTGCTGGAGAAGGTCGGCATGCTCACCAAGGGCGTCGCCTACGACGTACGACGTGAGGTCGAGATCCTGCGCAAGCGCAACGGCGTGGTGCGCGGCGGCGCCGGCGACGGGCAGCCGAAGGTCGAGACCGACGTGCAGATGGCCGACGCGATGCTGCACCTGGCCGGGGTCTCCAACGGCCACCTGGCCACCCAGGGGTTCAAGTTCCTGGAGAAGCGCACGGGGATGGAGCTGGCCGACCTGGCCGCCGAGCACGAGGGCAAGCAGATCACCTTCGCCGACACCCAGGTGGCGCCGGTGCCGGTGATCACCTCGCCGGAGTGGTCCGGCTCGGAGAGCGGCGGCCGGCGCTACAGCCCGTTCACGATCAACATCGAGCGCGGCAAGCCGTTCCACACGCTGACCGGGCGCCAGCAGTTCTACGTCGACCACGACTGGTTCCTCGGGACGCGCGAGATGCTGCCGGTCTACCGCCCACCCCTGGACATGTCGCACCTCTTCGGCGAGCCGACGCTCGGCACGACCGACGAGCTCGGCGTGGTGGTGCGCTACCTGACCCGCACAACAAGTGGTCGATCCACTCGGAGTACCAGGACAACCTCTTCATGCTCTCGCTCTCCCGCGGCGGGCAGTCGGTGTGGATGTCCGACCGCGACGCGGCCAAGGTCGGCATCGAGGACAACGACTGGGTGGAGATGGTCAACCGCAACGGCGTCGTGGCGGCCCGCGCGATCGTCAGCCACCGGATGCCCGAGGGCACCGTCTACATGCACCACGCGCAGGACCGGCTGATCGACGTGCCGCTCACCGAGCGCGACGGCAAGCGCGGGGGCATCCACAACAGCCTCACCCGGATCCTGCTCAAGCCCAACCACATCGTCGGCGGCTACGCGCAGCTGGCCTACTTCTTCAACTACATCGGTCCGATCGGCAACAACCGCGACGAGGTCACCACGATCCGCAAGCGGCGCACGCCGGTGGAGTACTGAGGGACAGGGGCGACGACATGCGCGTGATGGCTCAGATGGCCATGGTGATGAACCTCGACAAGTGCATCGGCTGCCACACCTGCTCGGTCACCTGCAAGCAGGCGTGGACCAACCGCAGCGGCACCGAGTACGTCTGGTTCAACAACGTCGAGACGCGGCCGGGCCTCGGCTACCCGCGGACCTACGAGGACCAGGAGGAGTGGAAGGGCGGCTGGGTCCGCACCCCCAAGGGGCGGCTCAAGCTCAAGGCCGGCGGCCGGATGAAGAAGCTGGTCACGATCTTCTCCAACCCCAAGCTGCCCTCCATCCAGGACTACTACGAGCCCTGGACCTACGACTACGAGACGCTGCTGCGCTCGCCTGCGTCGAAGACCTTCCCGGTCGCCCGCCCGGTCTCCCTGCTCAGCGGGAAGACGATGAACATCGAGTGGTCGGCCAACTGGGACGACGACCTCGCCGGCTCCACGAAGCACGCGGTGAAGGACGAGATGCTCAAGGGCATCGAGGACAAGGTGAAGCTCGAGTTCGAGCAGACCTTCATGTTCTACCTGCCCCGGATCTGCGAGCACTGCCTCAACCCGTCCTGCGCGGCCTCCTGCCCCAGCGGCGCGATCTACAAGCGCAGCGAGGACGGCATCGTCCTGGTCGACCAGGACCGCTGCCGCGGCTGGCGCATGTGCGTCTCGGGCTGCCCCTACAAGAAGGTCTACTTCAACCACAAGACCGGCAAGGCCGAGAAGTGCACCTTCTGCTACCCCCGCGTGGAGGTCGGCATCCCGACCGTCTGCTCGGAGACCTGCGTCGGTCGGCTGCGCTACATCGGGCTCGTGCTCTACGACGCCGACAAGGTGCTCGAGGCCGCCTCGGTGGAGGACGACCAGGACCTCTACCGGGCGCAGCGGGAGTGCTTCCTCGACCCGTTCGACCCGCAGGTGCAGGCCGCGGCGGAGGAGGCCGGGATCCCCGGTGACTGGATGGAGGCCGCGCGACGCTCCCCGATCTGGGCGCTGATCTCGCGCTACGAGGTGGCCCTGCCGCTGCACCCGGAGTACCGCACGATGCCGATGGTCTGGTACATCCCGCCGCTCTCACCGGTCGTCGACGTGATCAAGGAGACCGGCCACGACGCTGAGGACGCGGAGAACCTCTTCGCGGCCATCGACACCCTGCGCATCCCGGTCGAGTACCTGGCGAACCTCTTCACCGCCGGCGACGTCACGCCGGTCAACGACGTGCTGCGCAAGCTCGCAGCGATGCGCTCCTACATGCGCGACATCAACCTGGGGCGCGACCCCGACGAGTCGATCCCCGCCTCCGTGGGGATGGACGGCGAGACGATGTACGAGATGTTCCGGCTGCTGGCGATCGCCAAGTACTCCGAGCGCTACGTCATCCCCACCGCCCACGCCGAGCAGGCCCACGCGCTGGAGGAGCTGGCGACCGACTGCCCCGTCTCGGAGTACGGCGGGGGCCAGCAGCAGAGCCTCTTCGGTGAGGGCTCGGGCCGGCTCAACCCGGTCGCCGCGGAGAACCTCCAGATGCTCAAGGAACGGCAGGGTTCCGACACCAGCGACGAGCTGGCCGGCGGCGGCGCGGAGGCGGGGCGGGTCAACCTGCTCAACTGGGACGGCCGGGGAGTCCCCGAGGGACTCTTCCCGCCGAAGTCGGGAGGTGCGCGGTGAGGTCACGACGTACGCGTCGCGGGACGCAGCGGGACGTGCGCCCGGTGTGGGCGGTCTGCGCGGCCCTGCTCGACTACCCCGACGAGCGGCTCCTGGCCGCCCTCGACGGGCTGGAGGCCCTGGTGCCCGACGACCCGCACCTGCAGCCGGTGATCGACCACCTGCGTACGCACGACCTGCGCGAGCTGCAGGTCGACTACGTCAAGGCGTTCGACCTGACCCGCAAGTGCTCGCCCTACCTCACCTACTTCTCGCACGGTGACACCCGCCGCCGCGGGCTGGCGCTGGTCGAGTTCAAGGAGGCCTACCGCGCCGCCGGCGTCGAGTTCGACCCCGACGAGGACGAGCTGCCCGACCACGTCAGCGTGGTGCTGCAGTTCGGGGCGCTGGTCGACACGGCGGGTGCGCTGAAGCTGCTGCTCGACCACCGGGCGGGCCTGGAGATGCTCCGCCTGGCCCTGGCCGGCTTCGACGACGGGCTGGGCTCGCCGTGGTGGGGCGTGGTGGCCGCGGTCTGCGCGACCCTGCCGCCGCTCGACGGTGACGACGCCGACGCCGTACGCCGTCTGGTCGAGGCCGGCCCACCGGCCGAGGAGGTGGGGCTCGGGGGCTACGGCGACCCGGCCCTGGCCCCGCCACCGGGCGGCCCCACCCTGATCTCGTCGGCCCGCATCCCGGTGGGAGCCCCCTGATGGACGTCTTCCTGTGGGTGATCGTGCCCTACCTCTGCCTCGCCACCTTCGTGGTCGGCCACGTGTGGCGCTACCGCTACGACAAGTTCGGCTGGACCACGCGGTCGTCGCAGCTCTACGAGGACCGCATGCTGCGGCTCGGCTCCCCGCTCTTCCACTTCGGCATGCTCGGGGTCGTCGGCGGCCACGTGATCGGGCTGCTGGTCCCGCGGTCGTGGACCGACGCGGTCGGTATCGACGACCACATGTACCACTACGTGGCGGTCGGTGGAGGGCTCCTGGCCGGCATCGCCGCGACGGTCGGCCTGGTCATCCTGATCTACCGCAGGCGCACGGTCGGGCCGGTCTTCAGCGCCACGACGGGGATGGACAAGGTGATGTACCTCTTCCTCGCGGCCGCGATCTTCCTGGGGATGTGGAACACCATCGCCGGGTCGATCTTCACCCTCGGGGGCGAGTACAACTACCGGGAGGGCGTCTCGGTCTGGTACCGCTCGTTCCTCGCCTTCAACCCCGACGCCTCGCTGATGGCCGACGCCCCGATCGGCTTCCAGCTGCACGCGCTGGTCGCCTTCGCCCTCTTCGCGCTGTGGCCCTTCACCCGCCTGGTCCACGTCTTCTCGGCGCCCGTCGGCTACCTCACCCGGCCCTACATCGTCTACCGCTCGCGGGACGAGGCCATGGGCAGCCGCAGCCCCCGACGCGGCTGGGACGAGCCCGCGGGGCGCCGCTGACCACTCCTGCCCTCCGGGAACTAGGGTCGGGCCCATGACGAGAGTGGTGCCGTGGCTGGTGCTCGCCGCGCTCGTGACCCTCGCCTGCCTCCCTGCGCTGCGCTACCTCGTGGGTGACGCGCCCAGCGCGGGTGGTGCGGAGGTCCGGGTCAGCCGCTACAACGCGGTGCTGGAGGTCGACGACGACGCCGACCTGGTCGCCACCGAGACCTTGGTGCTCGACGTCGGCGACGGCGGCGCGGCCGTCTCGCGGGTCTTCGACGAGTACGACGCCGACCAGCCGCGCCTGCGACGCGTGCCTCGTGAGGTCGCCGTCGTCGTCGACGGGCGCCCGGGGGAGTTCGAGTGGCGCACCGAGCAGGGCGGCCGCTTCCACGTGGTCGAGGTCGGGGGTCGGTTGCGTGAGCCCGGCCAGCACACCGTGGTTCTCAAGTACGAGATCGACGACGTCCAGCTGGCCAGCGGGAGCGGCGCCTCGGAGGTGAGGGCCGAGCTCGTCCCGGACACGATCGCGCAGGCCGTCGACGTCGCGGAGCTGACGCTGCGGCTCCCCGCCGCCCCCGATGCCGAGGTCACCTGCGCGCAGGGCGAGACCGGCTGCGCCGCCGACGTCGACGGCGCCACGGTGACCGTGACGGCCCAGGGGCTGGCGCCGCGTACGCCGGTGACGGTCACCGCGAGCCTGCCCGTGGCTGCATCCGAGGCCCGGACGCGCCAGCTCTGGCCGGTGTGGATGAACCCGGTGCTCAGCCCGTGGCCGTGGCTGCTGGCACCGGTGGCGGCCGCCGTCGTCTTCGCGGGATGGCTCGGACGGCGGATCGCCCTGGGTGCCTCCTTCGACGACGCGACTGCGGCGGACGCCGTGCCCGTCGAGGGGGTGAGCCCGGAGCAGGCGGCCTACCTGCTCAGCGGTCGGGGACCTGACCCGGCGACCACCGCCGAGCTGCGTGGGTGGGCGACCCGGGAGGGGCTGGTCAGCGCCGCCGGGCCGCGCAGCGGCATCGCCTTCGGCGTCGTCGCCGCCCTGGTCGCGTACGCCGTGTGGCTGGTCCTGCTGGGCCCCCACATGTCGCTGGTCGCCCTGGTGCCCGGCGCCTTCGCGGCGTTCGCGCTGCCGGCCGTGCGCCCGGGCCTCACCGTCAAGCGGACCAACGCCGGGCGGCGGCTCGCGGCCCGGATCAGAACACGTTGAGCGGACGGAACTGGACCGAGATCCGCGGGCCGGCGTGCGCCTGCTTCGGCACGGCGTGCTCCCACGTGCGCTGGCAGCTGCCGCCCATGACGACCAGGTCGCCGTGACCCATCGTCACCGCGATCGACCGGCCGCCCTCACGCGGTCGGAGCAGCAGGCGGCGCGGGTCGCCCAGGGAGACGATGGCGACCATCGTGTCGTGGTTGCGGCCCCGGCCGATCGTGTCGCCGTGCCAGGCGACGGAGTCGTGGCCGTCGCGGTAGAAGCAGCACCCGGCGGTCACGAACGGCTCCCCGAGCTCGGGCAGGTAGTGCGCCGACAGCGCCTCGCGCGCCTCGGCCAGCCGGGGGTGCGGCAACGGCGCGCCGACGCCGTACATGTGCAGGAGACGCGGGACCGCCACCACGCGGTCGTACATCTGGCGCTGCTCCGCGTGCCACGGGACCTCGTCGACCATGGTGCGGAAGACGTCGTCGGCCTCGCCGAGCCAGCTGCGCTGCACGTCGACCCAGGCGCCGTGGCTGAGCACGCGCCGCTCGGGCGCCAGCGGGGCCGTCCCGGGGGCGTCGAGGGCGAAGAGCGTCGTCTGGTACTCCACCACCCCACCGTATCGAACAGGTGTTCGATGCGGCAAGCTTTACGGTCACCCGAGTTGCGCACAGCCGTCGGCCCCCTATGGTTTCACCGAGGGAGGGACCGCGTCATTTGGCGCGGCAAGGGAGGGTTGGAGCATGAGTGGCGCCGCGAGGCACGCGGCCGGGCACCCGTACGGGCTCGGCCCCCCAGCAGCGCGCGTGCGTGACCTGAGCAAGACCTACGGGCACGGCCCGGCGGCGGTCCGGGCGCTCGACGGGGTCAGCATCGACATCGAGGCCGGTGAGTTCACCGCCGTCATGGGCCCCAGCGGCTCGGGCAAGTCGACCCTGATGCACTGCTGCGCGGCTCTCGACACCGCCGACCGTGGCGAGGTCTGGATCGGCAACCAGGAGATCGGGCGGCTCGGCGACGACGCGCTGACCAGGCTGCGGCGCGACGAGATCGGCTTCGTCTTCCAGTCCTTCAACCTGGTCCCGACGCTGACGGCGGAGGAGAACATCCTCCTGCCCCTCTCCATCGCCGGGCGCAAGCCCGACCGACGGTGGTACCGCAACGTCATCCGGACCGTGGGCCTCGGCGACCGCCTCGACCACAAGCCGAACGAGCTCTCCGGCGGCCAGCAGCAGCGCGTCGCCGTGGCCCGGGCGCTGGTGAGCCGGCCGCAGATCGTCTTCGCCGACGAGCCCACCGGCAACCTCGACTCCCACTCCGGCGCCGAGGTACTGTCACTGCTGCGCCGCTCGGTCGACGAGCACCAGCAGACGATCGTCATGGTCACCCACGACGCGGTCGCGGCTGCGTACACGGACCGGGTGGTCTTCCTCGCCGACGGGCGCATCGTCGAGGAGCTGCGCCAGCCCACGCGCGAGCGGGTCCTGGAGATCATGACCGCCATGACTGCGGTCGCGCACGGGGGCTGAGGTGTTCCGGCCGCCCTGAAGAGCCTGCTCGGCCGCAAGGTCCGGCTGCTCATGAGCACCTTCGCCGTCGTGCTCGGCGTCGCCTTCGTCGCCGGGACGCTGGTCTTCACCGACACCCTGGGCCGCAGCTTCACCGCCCTCTTCGCCTCGACCGTCGGCGACGTCGTCGTCTCGCCGGTCAAGGCCGACGCCGAGGAGGTCGTCGCCGGCACGCCGGGCCAGGGCGCCAGCGCCCCCCGTCCGTCGACGCTGCCCGTCTCGCTCGTGGCGAAGCTGGCCAAGGTCGACGGCGCCGCCCGCGCCGACGGCAACGTGCTGGCGACCAGCGTCATCGTCTTCGACAAGGAGAACAAGCCGCTCGGCACGCTCGGCGCACCCTCGCTGGCCGGCAACTGGACCGGGGCCCCCGCCGGCCACGGCCTCACCGGCCTGGAGATCGTGACCGGACGCGAGCCCCGCGGGCCGGGCGAGATCGTGCTCGACGCCATCACCACCACCCGCTCGGGCCACACGATCGGCGGTGACGTCAACGTCGTGGTCGGGGACGAGGTGGTGACCACCACGCTGGTCGGGGTCGCCGACTTCGCCGAGGGCGGGTCGTTCAGCGGCGCCACCTGGGTCGGCTTCGAGACCAAGGCCGCCCAGAAGCTCTTCCTCCCCGAGCCCGACACCTTCCACACCGCCTGGGTGACCGCCGAGCCCGGAGTCAGCCAGGCCGAGCTCCGCGACGCCGTGGCGAAGGTGCTCCCCGAGGGCTACGAGGCCCGGACCGGTGACGACGTCGCCGACGAGTCGGCCTCCGGTCTGCTCAGGGGCATCTCCTTCCTCACCACGTTCCTGCTGATCTTCGCCGGCATCTCGCTGGTGGTCGGCGCCTTCCTGATCGTCAACACCTTCTCGATCCTCGTCGCCCAGCGCAGCAAGGAGCTGGCGCTCTTCCGCGCGCTTGGGGCATCGCGCCGACAGGTGAGCGCCTCGGTGCTGCTGGAGGCGCTGGTCGTGGGGATCGCCGGCTCCACCCTCGGCATCGGCCTGGGGATCGTGATGGCGATGGTCATCCGTGCCCTCTTCGGCACCTTCGGCCTCGACCTGTCGGGGCAGCCGCTGGTCTTCGCCCCACGCACCTTCGTCGTCGCGTACGTCGTCGGCATCCTGGTCACGATGACCGCCGCCGGCCTGCCCGCCCGGCGCACCACCAAGATCGCGCCGGTCCAGGCGATGCGCGACGACGTCGCGATGCCGGAGACGTCGCTGCGCAACCGCTTCGCCGGCGGGCTGGTGCTGGTCGCGCTCGGTGGGCTCTCGCTGTGGCACGGCCTGGGCGACGACGTCGCCAATGCGGTCTGGTACGTCGGTGGCGGCATCCTGGCGATCCTGCTCGGGGTCGCGGCGGCGGCGCCGGTGCTGTGCCAGCCGTTCCTGCTGGCCGCACGGTGGTTCTTCGCGGAGCTGCTCGGCACCGTCGGCCACCTGGCCGGCCAGAACTCCCTGCGCAACCCGCGCCGCACCACGGCCACCGCCTCGGCCCTGATGATCGGGCTCGCCCTGGCCACCACGATGGCCATCGTGGGCGACTCCGCCAAGGCCAGCGTCGACCGGGCGCTCGCGGAGAACTTCCGCGGCGACTACGTGGCCTCCAACGTCTCGGGGCAGTCGTTCCCGGCGACCGTCGCGCAGGAGATGCGCAAGGTCGAGGGTGTGCGCGACGTGGCAGCCCTGCGCTTCGCCTGGGGCCAGGTCGTCCTCGACGGCGAGCCCACGCCGCAGGGGTTCACCGCCGCCCCGCCGGGCGCGTTGCAGGGGCTCGTCGGCCTCCAGCGGGTCGTGGGCCGGACCACCGACCTGCGCCCGGGCGAGGCGGTGCTGGGCGAGACGTACGCCCGTGAGCGCGGCGTGCGCGTCGGCGGCCGGCTCAGGAGCTTGATCAACTCGCGCAGGGTCACCCTGAAGGTGGTCGGCATCTTCGCCGACACACCGGTGGTGCCGTTCCCGGTGGTGACCTCGCCGAAGACCTTCGAGCGGCTCAAGCTGGGCGACCGGGACAACTTCCTCATCATCGACGTCGAGTCGCCGTCGGCGATCGTCGAGTACCGGCTCTCCCAGGTGGTCGCCGAGCTCCCGACGGTGATCCTGCAGGACCAGAGCGAGTTCGCCGCCGAGCAGCGCGAACCGATCGACCAGATGGTGCTGATGATCTTCGCCCTGCTCGGTCTCGCCCTCTTCATCGCCGTGCTCGGCATCGTCAACACCCTCGCCCTGTCGATCATCGAGCGCACCCGCGAGATCGGGCTGCTGCGGGCGATCGGCCTCAACCGCAGCCAGCTGCGCCGAATGATCACCGTCGAGTCGGTGGTGATCGCGCTGCTGGGCGCCGGCCTGGGCATCGGCCTCGGCGTCGGCTTCGGGATCGCGCTGATGAAGTCGCTGCGCGACGAGGGCCTCGAGGTCATCGCCGTGCCCTGGGACAGCTCGGCCTCTTCGGGGCGGTCGCCCTCCTGGTCGGGGTCCTGGCCGCGGTGCTGCCCGCCCGACGGGCCGCCAGGCTCGACGTGCTGCAGGCGATCTCGACCGCGTGAGGCGGTCGGCGGTGTGACGTTGTCGCATTCGCCGGACGCGGAGGGGGTCGGCGTCCTAGATTGCGGCGCGTGGGACAGACCGTCGAGACAGCGCGCGAGCTCAAGCACGTCGTCGTGCGCGAGCACGTGCGCAAGCTCGTCCAGGGCGCGGCCCCGGGCACCCCGGCCCCGTCGGAGCGCGAGCTGGTCAGCCAGTTCGGCGTCGCCCGGATGACCGTGCGCCAGGCGCTCGACGCGCTCGTCGTCGAGGGTCTGCTGGAGCGGATGCCCGGACGGGGCACGTTCGTCGCCCGTCCCCGTCGCCAGCAGACCCAGGTGGCCAGCTTCAGCGAGGCCGTGGCACGCCGTGGCCAGGTGGCCGAGACCGTCACCCTGCTGGCCCGCGTCGAGCAGGCCGGTCCCGGTGTGGCCCGCGCCCTCGAGGTGGAGGCGGGCTCCGCGATCGTCCACTGGCGGCGGCTCCGGCGCGCCGGGGGAGAGGCGATCTGCGTCCAGGATGTCTACCTCGCGCCGGACGTACTGCCCGGCGTGCTCGAGAGCGTCATGCCCGAGAGCCTGTACGAGGCGCTCTGCCTGCGCGGCCTGCGGCCCACCTGGTCGGAGGACTCCATCCAGGCCGACCTGGCCAGCGACGAGGAGCGCGAGCTGCTCGACTTCGCCGCCGGCGAGCTGGCGCCGGTGCTCCGCGTCTCGCGTCGCGCCGTGCACGGCGAGCGGGTGGTCGAGGTGTCACGCTCGGCCTACCGCAGCGACCGCTTCACCCTCTACCTCCAGCTGGGCCCGTCGAGCTGACCTCCGGCCCGACGCCTCACACGTCGGCGGCGTCGACGATCCGGTAGGCGTAGCCCTGCTCGGCCAGGAAGCGCTGCCGGTTGGCCGCGAACTCGGCGTCGACGGTGTCGCGCGAGACCAGCGTGTAGAAGTGCGCGGTCTTCCCTTCGTCCTTGGGGCGCAGCAGCCGTCCGAGGCGCTGGGCCTCCTCCTGGCGTGAGCCGAAGGAGCCGCTGACCTGCACGGCCACCTCGGCCGAGGGCAGGTCGATGGAGAAGTTGGCGACCTTGCTGACGACCAGCAGCGAGATCTCGCCGGAGCGGAAGGCGTTGAAGAGGCGCTGGCGCTCCTTCACCGAGGTGTCGCCCTTGATCACGGGGGCGTCGAGCATCTCCGCGATCTCGTCGAGCTGGTCGATGTACTGACCGATCACCAGGGTGGGCTGGTCGGCGTGCTGCTCCACCAACCGCCTGACCACCGCGAGCTTCGCCGGGGTGCAGGCTGCGAGGCGGTACTTGTCCTCGTTCTCCGCGACGGCGTACGTGAGCCGCTCGGCGTCGGTGAGCGTCACGCGCACCTCGGCACAGTCGGCGGGCGCGATCCAGCCCTGCGCCTCGATGTCCTTCCACGGGGCGTCGTAGCGCTTCGGGCCGATCAGCGAGAAGACGTCGCCCTCGCGGCCGTCCTCCCGCACCAGCGTCGCGGTCAGACCGATGCGGCGACGGGCCTGGAGGTCGGCGGTCATCCGGAAGATCGGCGCCGGCAGCAGGTGCACCTCGTCGTAGACGATGAGGCCCCAGTCGCGGGCGTCGAGCAGCTCGAGGTGCGGGTAGACGCCCTTGCGACGCAGCGTCAGCACCTGGTAGGTCGCGATGGTGACCGGGCGGATCTCCTTGACGGCGCCGGAGTACTCGCCGATCTCATCCTCGGTGAGCGTGGTGCGGCGCACCAGCTCGTCCTTCCACTGCCGCGCCGAGACGGTGTTGGTGACGAGGATCAGGGTGGTGGCCTTGGCGTGCGCCATCGCGCTGGCGCCGACGATCGTCTTGCCGGCGCCGCAGGGCAGCACGACCACGCCCGAGCCGCCGTGCCAGAACGACTCCGCGGCGTCGCGCTGGTAGTCGCGCAGGCTCCAGCCGTCCTCGGCCAGGTCGATCGCGTGGGCCTCGCCGTCGACGTAGCCGGCCCAGTCCTCCGCTGGCCAGCCCAGCTTGAGCAGCGCCTGCTTGAGGTTGCCGCGCTCGGAGGGGTGCACCGCCACGGTGTCGTCGTCGAGCCGCTCGCCGAGCATGCCCTTGACCTTCTTGGCGCGCAGCACCTCTTCGAGCACGGGGCGGTCGGTGCTGGAGAGCACCAGCCCGTGGGTGGGGTGCTTCTCCAGGCGCAGCCGGCCGTAGCGGGCCATCGTCTCGGCGACGTCGACCAGCAGTGCGTGCGGCACGGCGTAGCGGCTGTACTCCAGCAGCGTGTGCACGACCTCCTCGGCGTCGTGGCCCGCGGCGCGCGCGTTCCACAGGCCGAGCGGGGTGAGCCGGTAGGTGTGCACGTGCTCCGGGGAGCGCTCGAGCTCGGCGAAGGGGGCGATCGCCCGGCGGCACTCCTGGGCGCGCTCGTGGTCGATCTCCAGCAGCAGCGTCTTGTCGGACTGCACGATCAAGGGGCCGTCGTTCACCCCGAAAGACTACGGGGGCGTCCCTCAGGGCTGCGGGACCGGCGTGACGGCGGTGATGCGGTGCACCGAGAAGCCGCGTACGTCCTCGGTGCGGTGGTCGTAGGCCGTCAGCTGGCCGCCCTCGAGCCGGCGCGGGTCGACGATGCGCTCGGTGGTGGTGCCGTGGTTGTCGACGTAGCCGATGAGCACGGTGCCCGACGCCTCGATCACCTCACGCAGCACGGCCAGCGCGGAGGTGGGGGTGGTCGCGGTCGTGGAGCGTGCCGGGGCGGCGTCGGAGGCCCGGTCGCCGGCCCGCACGGCCGCGACCACGGCGGTGACCCGCGCGGTCTCGCGGGCCCGGGTCGCCGGTGCCGGCGTCGTACGCGGTGTGCGCGCCCGCTGCAGGTCGGGTCGCGCGACGTGCACCGTGCCGTCGGCAGCCTCGACGACCGGCGCCTGGCCGAGCTCACGCAGACGCGGCAGCAGCAGGTCGAGGGGGAGGGTGGAGATCAGCACCGTCGGGGCGATGCGGCGCAGGTGGAGGGAGGCGGCCTGGGGGTGGTGGAGCAGCTCGGTCAGCGCCTGCTCGTCGTCGGCCCGCAGGAACGACTCGGCGTGCCCGACGCGCACCGTGCCGAAGGTGCGCACCACGTCGTCGACCAGGTAGCTCAACGGCTGCGGAACGGGCGTGCGCGAGGTCTCGGCCAGGAAGGTGTGGATCTCGGCGGCCGACCAGCCGGCGTCGAGCGCCCGGCGGACCGAGGCCGGGGTGAAGCGGTAGACCGTCGCGCCACCGCGCGACTCGACGTCGGCGACCAGGTGCAGGGTGCGGGCCAGGTCCGGGGTGAGCGGTCCGGGGGCGACGGCGGTGAGGTCGGCCTGGACGAGCACGTGGTCGACCGCGCTGGGCAGCAGGGGCGCCAGGGCTGCGACGGTGGCCGCGTGGTCCTCGGCCAGGAAGGGGGCGGCGTACGACGCAGCGGCGTCCATGCCGGTGAGCCCCAGCATCGCGGCCTCGGCCACCGCCCAGACGACCATCTCGTCGCGGCTGCGGGGGCGGCGCGGCCGCAGCCAGCCGATCCGCTCGACCAGCGAGGGCAGGCCGGTGCCCGGGGCGAGCGCCTGTCCGCGGGGCAGTCCCACGAGCTCGCGGAGCGCCATCTCGCGCGCCTCGGGGGCGAAGACGCTGGAGGCGTCGGGGGCCAGCGCGTTGCGGGTCTTGCCTGCTGGGTCCTTGGTGCCGACGAGGCCGGCCAGGCGGGGGCTGGCCCACCAGGCGCGCGCCAGGGTCAGCCACCGCTCGGCGGGGTCGGAGGCGCTCCACGTGTCGAAGGCGTGGGTGGGCAGCCAGGCGCTCACGCCGTCGGCGTCGGGGCCCTCGGCGAGCAGGCCGGCGGCGACGGCGACCTCGAGCACCAGTGCCGCCTCGTGGGGGCTGACGTGCAGCTCGGTCGTCACCGCCTTGAGCTCGCGCACCCCCAGGCCGCCGCTGCGCAGGACGGTGGGCGGCCGCAGCCCCCAGTGGTCGAGCAGCAGCTCGGTGCGGCGTACGAGCTCGAAGGCGGCGCCGGCGGCGACCCGGTCGACCAGGGCCGGGTCGCGCTCGCTGGTGGCCACCGGTGGTACGTCGTCGCAAAGCGCCGTGGTCGTGGTGCCGCCGCGCAGGGCGAGGCCGACCTGGCCCGGCAGCTGGAAGGCGCCGTTCTGGTTGGGCACGAGCAGTCCGTGCGCCAGCACCTCCTCCACCGGGGTGGTCGCCTCCTCGACCGAGCGGGGCGTGCGGGCCCGACCGGTGGTCGCCTCACCGCCGCTGTCGGCGACGTGGGCGAGCAGCGCCCGCGCCTGGGGCGAGAGGGCGGCGACCCGTTCGACGGCCTGCTCGCGGGTGAGCGCGTGCGGCGCGACCGGACGCAGCCCGCTGACGCCGCTGGCGGTGTCGCCGCGCAACGCGTCGGCGACCCCGTTGAGCGCGCGCAGGCCGCTGGTCGAGGGCCAGACCAGGGCGACGGCGAGCAGGTGGTCGAGCGCCTCCCCGGCGGCGTCGTCGTCGGCGTTGACGACGGCCAGCAGCTCCTCGCGCGTCGCGTGGCCCAGGACGACCGCGGCGTCGAGCACGGCCAGCTCGAGCCGGGTCAGGTCGTCGAGGGCACGCAGCACCGACGCCCGGGTGCCGGCCCGGGAGGCCACCTGGCCGGAGTCCTGGGGTGCCGGGGTGGTGAGGTCGGGGCGGAGGGCGAAGAGGTGGGCCAGGCGCTCGTCCGACCAGCTGCGCAGGTGCTCGGAGAGGGTGGGGGCAGGCGGTCGCCCCCACGGGCGGGGGTGGACGGTGCAGCGTGCCGACATCCCTCCTACGCTACTCGGCGAGTCCCCGTGCGGGGGCCGGGTCGAGGCAGGACGGCAATGTATCTGAGGTGGGGCGCGGGTCGGCGTCACGTGTGACGCACGCGGGCGCGAGCCACGTGGGGCACGTGCGGACCGTCAACGAGGACGCCTGGGCGGCCTCCTCCCCGGTCTTCGTGGTCGCCGACGGGATGGGCGCCACGCCGGGGGAGACGTGGCCAGCCGCATCGCCGTGGAGGAGCTGGCCCGTCTCGCGGGCCGCGAGCTCACGCCGGCAGGCGCCGCGACGCGGTGCTCGCTGCTGGTCCGGGCGCAGGCTCGGCTGAGGGCATATGTCGAGCGGCACAGCGAGGACTCACGCATCTGGTACGCCGGCACGACGGTCGTCGTCGCGGTCCTGGTCAGCGGTGCCGACGGGCCGGCTGGCTGCTCGCCCACGTCGGTGACTCGCGGGCGTACGCCGTCGAGCCCTCCGGTGCCCGGCAGGTCACCGCCGACCACTCGGTGGTCGCGCAGCTCCTGGCCCGCGGCGAGCTGACGCCGGAGCAGGCGGCCGTGCACCCCGAGCGCCACGTGGTCACCCGCGCGCTCAGCAGCAGGGAGGTGCCGAGCCCGACTTCCTGGAGCTGCCGCTGTCCGCGGCGCGCGACTGCTCCTGTGCACGGACGGGGTCAGCGGCCATCGTCGGTGGAGAGGAGCTGGCGGTGCTGGCGGCGCTGACCGCCACCTCCCGTCCACAGGAGGTGGCTGACGCGCTGGTCGCGGCAGCCCTCTCCGCAGGCGGCACGGACAACGCGACGGCGCTCGTCGTCGATGTGGGGGAGAGGAGAGGCGATCGGGTCGAAGGAGCAGGGATGACTGAGTGCACCGCCCAGGCAGGGAGCTGGTTCGGCGTCGTCGGCGCGTCGGTGACGGTGGTCCTGCCGCCCGCCGACCGCGCCAGGGCCGCGGCGCTCTGGCCGCTGGTGGATGACGGGGCAGACCTGGTCGCGGTGCTCGACGCGCTGCTGGCCGACGGCATCTCAGCGCTCGGCGACCTGGCGCTGGTGGAGACCCGCGACGACCGGGTGCGCGTGCTGGTGCGCGGCGAGGTCGAGGTGGTCGCCCACACCCACGACGGCCACGTGCGCGTGCGTGCCGGCGACCGAGTGTGGTCGGAGGACTCCTTCAGCGGGATCGTCGCACTGGTCGTCGAGCTGCCCGGTCGGCCGGAGGGCTCCGCGGAGTTCACCCTGCGTCCGGGCCTGACGCGCGTCGGCGCCCTCATGTGGGGGGAGGTCCCGGCTCCTGCCGATCCTCCTGCCCGACCCGAGGTCCGGGTGGTCGAGCCGGTGATCACGCCGATCGTGCCTCCGATCGTGCCTCCGATCGTGCCTCCGATCGTGCCTCCGGCGCAGGCCTCCCCGCCGCCCACCGAGGAGGAGCCGCTCGAGACGGTCCCGCTCTCCTCGGTGCCGCTGACGCCGGCCTGGCAGGAGGAGGTCACCAGCCACCTCCCGCCGGTCGAGGAGGGCGGGCTGAGCGTGCTCGGCTTCGGTGTCCCGGCCGAGGAGTCGCCCGACCTGCCCGACGCCGTCACCACGCCGCAGCGCCAGGCCGTGGCCCTGCTCGTCTTCAACCACGGCGCCACCGTGCCGGTCGACGGTCCGGTCCTCGTCGGGCGTGGCCCGACGGCGCGGCCGGGCAGCCCGGACGCCCGCCTGGTCACGGTGCCCAGCCCGCACCAGGAGGTCTCCGGCACCCACGTCGAGATCCGTCCGGGCGAGGGCCTCGACCTCGGTACGGCCGTGGTCACCGACCTCGGCTCCACCAACGGCACCGTGGTGGCCCAGCCCGGCCTCTCCCAGGAGGAGCTCCGCCCCGGCTCGCCGGTCTCGCTGCTCCCCGGTGCTGTGATCGACCTGGGTGACGGCGTGACGATCGAGGTCCGTCGGCCGTGACCGCGGGGGTCGCGTCACGACTGCCCGACCTCGACGCGCGTCTGCGCGGCCTCACCCTCGACCAGGCACTCGTCGCCCTCACGGCCGCCACCACCTGGTGGCTGGCGCCGAGCGCCTCACCCGTGGCTGTGCCGGCCGCCGCGGCTCTCGTGGTGCTGGTCCTCGGGGCGTGCGACGGCGCGACCGGCCGGACGCCCGGGCGCCTGCTCGCCCGCACCGTCCTGGTCGACCACCGCAGCGGCCGGCCGCCGGGCGCGGGGCGCGGAGTGCTGCGTACGACGTGCCTCACCCTCGCCGGCCTGCCCACCGCCGGCCTCGCCTGGGCGCTCCTCGCACTCGGTGCGGCCACCGACCCGGCCGGGGGCCGGCGCGGCTGGCACGACCGGTGGTTCGGCACCCGGGTCCGCGGCGTCGGAGGCGCCCTCCCGCCCTCACCCACGGTCAGTGAGCCCCCGTCGGTCAACCTGATGGCGCTGCGCCTGGGCCAGACCGTCGAGCGGGTCGAGGTGCCGCACCCACGGACCGGGTCGGGCCCGGTGCTGCCCCAGCGGTGGCAGGTGGAGTGCGACCGGGGCGAGACCTTCGACGTCGTCGACCGACTCGTGGTGGGCCGCCGCCCTGCGGCTGCGGCCGACGCACCGGCTGAGCCCGGCTGGGCCCGGCTCGTCTCCGCGGACGGCAGCCTGTCGGCCACCCACGCCGAGCTGGCCGCGCTGCCCGACGGCAGCCTGGTGCTGCGCGACCGGGGATCACGCAACGGCACCCTGCTGGTGCGCGGCGGCGCAGCCCGCACGCTGACGCCGGGGCGTCCCACCACCGTGCTGCCGGGGGACCGGATCCGGGTCGGCGACCGGTGGATGCGGGTCTGCGGGCGCTCCGACCACGACACGGTCGTGGAACCGAGTGGCCCCGCACCCTCCCAGGTCCTACCCTTGCCGTGAGTCGCGCCGTGGGGCGCGACCGTTGCGAGGAGCGTGGAAGAAGTGCCGACTGGCAAGGTGAAGTGGTTCGACGCCGAGAAGGGCTTCGGCTTCCTGTCCCACGACGGCGGTCCGGACGTCTACGTGCACGCCGACGCCCTGCCCGAGGGGGTCACCACCCTGAAGAACGGCGCCCGCGTCGAGTTCGGCATCGCCCAGGGCCGCCGCGGTGAGCAGGCCTCCAGGTGCGTCTGCTCGACCCGCCGACCTCGGTCTCGCGCAACCAGCGCAACGCCTCCCGCAAGAGCCCCGAGGCGATGGTCACGATCGTGGAGGACCTGATTCGGCTCCTCGACGACCTCGGCGAGGGCTACCGCCACGGCCGTCACCCCGAGGCGAGGACGGCTCGCCCGACCGCCAAGCTGCTCCGCGCCCTGGCCGACGAGCTCGACCGCTGAGCGTGAGAGGATCCACCACGTGAACGCCACCACCACTGTCGACCCCGCCGTCGACCCTGCGCTCGTCGACGCCGTCGACGTCGCCCGCGCGGCGCTGCTCGAGGAGGTGCCGGCCGACCAGGTCGGCGAGCACCTGACCTCGTACGTCGAGCAGGAGGGCGCGCTCACCCACGTCTTCGCCTCCACCCACCCCGGATACGTCGGGTGGGAGTGGGCCGTCACCATCGCCGGTGGCGACGGACGGATCACCGTCGACGAGGTCGTCCTGCTGCCCGGTGGCTCCGCCATCGTCGCCCCGCCGTGGGTGCCCTACAAGGAGCGCCTGCAGCCCGGCGACCTCTCGCCCGGTGACCTCCTGCCGGTCGACGACGACGACCCGCGCCTGGTCCCCACCTACCTGGTGGGCGAGGAGACCGGCGAGGTCGACCGCGCCCAGATCAAGGGCGTCGCCGCCGACCTGGGCCTGGGGCGGGTGCGCACCCTCTCCGTCGAGGGCCTCGACCTGGCTGCCCAGCGCTGGCACGACGGCGACGGCGGCCCCGAGCCCCGATCGCCAAGTCGGCGCCGGAGTCCTGCTGGTCCTGCGGCTTCCTGGTGCGCCTGTCGGGCTCGCTCTCGGAGATGTTCGGCGTCTGTGCCAACGGCAACGCCAACGACGACGGCCGCGTCGTGACGTACGACCACGGGTGCGGCGCGCACTCCGAGGTCAAGCTCGCGCGCAAGCAGCAGCCCGCGCCCGTGCCGGAGCACGCGTTCGACAGCTTCTCCGTCGACCTCGAGACCTTCTGAGCCGCTGAACGTGGCCCGCGCGCTCAGCGTGCGCGGCGTCGCCCGCCCCCGCCACCGCCGCGAGGGGCCGGCGTACGGGTGAGCTCGCCGCGGGCGCGGCGGCGTCGGCAGTGGTCGATGCCGAGGAGGCCGAGCCCCAACCCGGCCATGCAGGTCCACAGCCACCACAGGCGACCGCTCTCGGCGAGCGAGGACCAGAAGGGCAGCAGGCCGACGAAGGCCACCGCCCACAGGGCGGTCCCGATCTCGACGGTGCGTATGCCGTCGACGTCGAGGGGCTGCACCTCAGCCACGTTGAAGAGCCCGTGGTCAGGCTTCTGCTCGTCGCGCACACGAGCAACCTACCAACCGGGCGGACCCGGTCCCGTCCAGCCTCAGTACACCCAGCAGCCAAACGGCGTGGCAGGATCAGCCCCCGTGACCAACAACGTCGACTCCCCAGCGAAGGCTGCTCCCAGTGGCCTCGACCGCTTCTTCAAGATCACCGAGCGCGGCTCGACCGTCGGCCAGGAGCTCCGAGGTGGCCTGGTCACCTTCCTGACCATGGCGTACATCCTCGTGCTCAACCCGATCATCCTGTCGGGCAAGCCGGACATCAACGGCGACGAGCTGAGCTTCGCCGCGGTGGCGGCCGGCACGGCCCTGGTGGCCGGTGTCCTCACCATCCTGATGGGCGTGGTGGCCAACTTCCCGATGGCGTTGGCCGCGGGTCTGGGCCTCAACGCCTTCGTGGCCTTCACCCTCGCCAACCAGATGACCTGGGCCGACGCCATGGGCCTGGTGGTCATCGAGGGCCTGGTGATCCTGGCGCTGGTGCTGACGGGCTTCCGCGAGGCGGTCTTCACCGCCGTCCCCGCCGCACTCAAGGTGGCGATCTCGGTCGGTATCGGCCTCTTCATCACCCTGATCGGGCTGGTCGACTCCGGCTTCGTCTCCAAGTTCGGCGGCACCCCGCTCAACCTCGGGTTCTACGGCAACCTCCAGGGCTGGCCGGTCTTCGTCTTCTGCTTCGGCCTCGTGCTGATGATCGCGCTCTTCGTGCGCCAGGTCCGTGGCGCGTTGCTGATCTCCATCGCCGTCACGACCCTGGTCGCGATCGTCGTGCAGAAGTTCGCCAACCTGGGCAACCACGTCATCGACGAGAAGTCCGGTGCGCTCGTCACCCCGGGCTGGAGCCTCAACATCCCCGAGCTGCCCAGCGACGTCGTGCGGATGCCCGACTTCGGCCTGCTCGGTGAGTTCAACCTGCTCGGCTCCTGGGAGAACCTCGGCGTCGTCACCGTCTTCCTGCTGATCTTCACCCTGCTGCTCACCGACTTCTTCGACACCATGGGCACGATGACCGCGGTGGGTGCCGAGGCCGGCCTCAACGACGCCGACGGCGTCCCGCCGAACACCCGTCGCATCCTGGTGATCGACTCCGTGGCCGCCGTCGCCGGTGGTGCCGGATCGGTCTCCTCCAACACCTCGTTCATCGAGTCGACCTCGGGTGTCGCCGAGGGTGCACGCACGGGCCTGTCGGCCGTCGTCACCGGCGTGCTCTTCCTGCTGGCCATCTTCCTGGCGCCGATCGTCGAGATCGTCCCCTCGGAGGCGGCCGTTCCCGCCCTGGTGGTCGTCGGCTTCCTGATGATGCAGCAGGTCAAGCAGATCGACTGGGACACATGGAGATCGCCGTCCCGGCGTTCCTCACCATCGTCCTGATGCCGTTCACCTACTCGATCTCGGCCGGCATCGGCGCAGGCTTCCTTGCCTACGTCCTGATCAAGGTGGTCCGCGGCAAGGTGCGTGAGGTGCACGCCCTGATGTGGGTCATCGCGGCGCTCTTCATCATCTACTCGCTATCTCGCCGATCACCGCCTGGATCAACTGAGTCACGCACACCTCCGAAGGCCCGTCGCGCAGCAGCGCGACGGGCCTTCGTGCGTCCGGAGGGAATACTTAGCGAAGGTAATGACTTGGGGTGAGCAGATGAGCACGCACGACGACTCCACAGCCTTGGCGGCCGACCTCCGGTGGGCCGTGATGTGGCTGCGCCGACGCCTCGCCCGCGAGCGTCACCCCGACAACCAGGTCTCCATCCCTGCGATGTCGGTGCTGGCCGCCCTCAACCGGCGCGGCGACCTGACCCTGGGGGAGCTGGCCGCGTGGGAGCGGGTCCAGCCTCCGTCGATGACCCGCACCGTCAAGTGCCTCGAGCAGGACGGGCACGTCGTACGCAGCCCGCACCCCACCGACGGCCGGGTCGCCGTGGTCTCGCTGACCGACTCCGGGCGCGCCGTGCTGGCCGCCGACCGCGACCGGCGTGACGCCTGGCTCGCCCACCGGCTCGCCGACCTCACCCCTGACGAACGGGACGCCCTGCGCCGGGCCACCCCGATCCTCCAACGACTGGCGCAGGAAGACTGACCACCTGACTTGAGCCCCACGTTCCGATCACTCGCCAACCCCAACTACCGCCTCTACGCAGCCGGCGGCGTCGTCTCCAACGTCGGCACCTGGATGCAGCGCGTCGCCCAGGACTGGCTGGTCCTGCTGCTGAGCGGCAACAGTGCCGCCGCGCTCGGCATCACCACCGGCCTGCAGTTCCTGCCGTTCCTGCTGCTGGGCCCCTTCGCCGGGCTGCTCGCCGACCGGCTGCCCAAGCGCCGTGTGCTGCAGCTGACCAACATCTCGATGGCGGTCCCGGCGCTGGCGCTCGGCGTGCTGGCCGTCACCGGCACCGCGGAGATCTGGCACGTCTACGTCCTGGCACTCGTGCTGGGCATCGCCTCGGCGTTCGGCTCCCCGGCCCGGCACGCGTTCGTCTCGGAGATGGTCGAGCCGGAGGACCTGACCAACGCGGTGGGCCTCAACTCGGCCTCGTTCAACGCGGCGCGCCTGGTCGGCCCGGGCCTGGCCGGCGTGCTGATCGCCGGACTCGGCGGGGGAGAGGTGGCCACGGGCTGGGTCATCCTGGTCAACGCGCTGACCTACGCGGCGCCGGTGCTGACGTTGCAGCGGCTCGACGCCTCGCGCCTGGCCGTGCCGGCGCCGGTCGCCGCCAAGGGGCTCCGGGCGGTGCGGGAGGGGATCGGCTACGTACGCCGTCGCTCCGACCTGCTGCTGGTGCTCGCGGTGGTCTTCTTCGCCGGCACCTTCGGGCTCAACTTCCAGATGACCTCGGCACTGATGGCCACGGAGGTCTTCGGCAAGGGGTCGACCGAGTACGGCCTGCTGGGCTCCTTCCTGGCGGTCGGTTCGCTCGCCGGCTCCCTGGTCGCCGCCCGCCGGGCCGAGTTCACGCTGCGTACGGTCGTCGTCTCGGCCGTGGTCTTCGGTGCGGCGGTGACGGTCGCGGGCGCGCTGCCGACCTACACGACCTTCGCCCTGATGTGCCCGGTGCTGGGCGTCACCGCGCTGACCCTCATCACCAGTGCCAACGGCTACATGCAGGTCAACACCCATGCCGAGGTGCGGGGGCGAGCGATGGCGCTCTACCTGATGGTGATGATGGGCGGCACGCCGCTGGGTGCACCGCTGCTCGGTTGGGTCGGCGAGGTGCTCGGCGCGCGGTGGACGCTGCTGCTCGGTGGGGGCGTCACGGTGGTCGGCGTGGTGGCTGCGGTGGGGGTACGCTGGCTCCTCCTCAGGCGTCCGGTACCTCGTTTTGACCCTGTTGTGGCGAACCGAGTAGCCTGAGTCCTCGTGTCTGGTATGCCCAGACCCATGCGCGCGCCCGGCCCTCTGGCCCGTGTGCCGCGCTTCTTCAAGGCACAGAGCAACAACGCATGACCCGAGCCCAGCACCGTGCAGGGCCGTGAGGAAAAGACAGAAGGGGAACCACCAGGTGCCCACCATTCAGCAGTTGGTCCGCAAGGGCCGCCAGGACAAGGTGTCCAAGAACAAGACGCCTGCCCTCAAGGGATCGCCGCAGCGCCGTGGCGTCTGCACGCGCGTCTACACCACCACCCCGAAGAAGCCGAACTCCGCCCTCCGCAAGGTCGCCCGTGTGCGCCTTTCGTCCGGCGTCGAGGTCACCGCTTACATCCCGGGTGTGGGCCACAACCTCCAGGAGCACTCGATCGTGCTCGTGCGCGGCGGTCGTGTGAAGGACCTTCCGGGTGTCCGTTACAAGATCATCCGCGGAACCCTCGACACCCAGGGTGTCAAGAACCGCAAGCAGGCTCGTAGCCGCTACGGCGCGAAGAAGGAGAAGAGCTGATGCCGCGCAAGGGTCCCGCCCCGAAGCGTCCGATCGTCGTCGACCCGGTCTACGGTTCGCAGATCGTCACCCAGCTGGTCAGCAAGGTCCTCCAGGACGGCAAGAAGCAGGTTGCCCAGCGCATCGTGTACTCCGCCCTCGAAGGCTGCCGTGAGAAGACCGGCACCGACCCCGTGCTGACCCTCAAGCGCGCGCTCGACAACGTCAAGCCCGCCCTCGAGGTCAAGTCCCGCCGCGTCGGTGGCGCCACCTACCAGGTGCCGATCGAGGTCAAGCCGAACCGCCAGACGACCCTGGCCCTGCGTTGGCTCGTGGGCTACGCCGCCGACCGTCGTGAGAAGACGATGGCCGAGCGCCTGATGAACGAGATCCTCGACGCGAGCAACGGCCTCGGCGCCGCTGTGAAGAAGCGCGAGGACACGCACAAGATGGCCGAGTCGAACAAGGCCTTCGCCCACTACCGCTGGTGACGTCGTGGGGCGTACGTAGCATGTGCTGCGTGCGCCCCGCTCCCACCAACCGCCGACTTCCTAAGGAACTGACTTTCAGTGGCCGTTGAAATCACCACGGACCTCACCAAGGTTCGCAACATCGGCATCATGGCGCACATCGACGCCGGCAAGACCACCACGACCGAGCGCATCCTCTTCTACACCGGCATCAACTACAAGATCGGTGACACGCACGAGGGCTCCGCCACCATGGACTGGATGGAGCAGGAGCAGGAGCGTGGCATCACGATCACCTCCGCCGCCACCACGTGCTGGTGGAAGGACCACCAGATCAACATCATCGACACCCCCGGGCACGTCGACTTCACCGTCGAGGTGGAGCGTTCGCTCCGCGTCCTCGACGGCGCCGTCGCCGTCTTCGACGGTGTGGCCGGTGTCGAGCCGCAGTCGATGACCGTGTGGCGCCAGGCCAACAAGTACCAGGTCCCGCGCATGTGCTTCATCAACAAGCTCGACCGCACGGGTGCCGACTTCTACTTCGTGCTCCAGACGATCATCGACAAGCTCAACGCCACCCCGCTGGTGCTGCAGCTGCCGATCGGCGCCGAGGGTGACTTCATCGGTGTCGTCGACCTCGTCGAGATGCGTGCCCTGACCTGGCGCGGCGAGACCGTGCAGGGTGAGGACTACGTCGTCGAGGAGATCCCCGCGGACCTGGCCGACAAGCCGCCCGAGTACCGCGAGAAGCTCGTCGAGACCATCGCCGAGACCGACGACGAGCTCATGGAGCGCTACCTCGAGAACGGTGACGACTTCAGCGTCGCCGAGCTCAAGGCCGCCATCCGCAAGGCGACCCTCGCCGGTCTGCTCAACCCGATCCTCACCGGCACCGCGTTCAAGAACAAGGGCGTCCAGCCCCTGCTCGACGCCGTCGTCGACTACCTCCCCTCGCCCCTCGACATCGAGGCGATCGTCGGCCACAAGCCGAACGACGAGGAGACCGAGGTCCTGCGCCAGCCGGCCGACGACGAGCCGCTCGCCGCGCTCGCGTTCAAGATCGCTGCCGACCCGCACCTGGGCAAGCTGACCTTCGTCCGCGTCTACTCGGGCAAGCTCGAGGCCGGTTCGACCGTGCTCAACTCGAGCAACGGCCGCAAGGAGCGCATCGGCAAGGTCTACCAGATGCACGCCAACAAGCGTGAGGAGATCGCGTCGGTCGGTGCCGGTCAGATCGTGGCCGTCATGGGTCTCAAGGACACCAAGACCGGTCACACGCTGTCCGACAACGCGAAGCCCGTCGTGCTCGAGTCGATGACCTTCCCTGCTCCGGTGATCGAGGTCGCCATCGAGCCCAAGACGAAGGGCGACCAGGAGAAGCTGGGCACCGCGATCCAGCGCCTCTCCGACGAGGACCCGACCTTCACCGTCAAGACCGACGAGGAGACCGGCCAGACCATCATCGCCGGTATGGGCGAGCTCCACCTCGAGGTCCTGGTCGACCGCATGAAGCGTGAGTTCCGCGTCGAGGCCACCGTCGGCAAGCCGCAGGTCGCCTACCGCGAGACCATCCGCCGCAAGGTGGAGAACCACGGCTACACCCACAAGAAGCAGACCGGTGGTTCGGGTCAGTTCGCCAAGATCGTCATGACGATCGAGCCGAACATCGACCCCGAGACCGGCCTGGGTGCGGGCTACGAGTTCGTCAACGCCGTCAGCGGTGGTCGCGTCCCGAAGGAGTACATCCCCTCGGTCGACCAGGGTGCCCAGGAGGCCATGCAGTTCGGCGTCAAGGCCGGCTTCCCGATGGTCGACGTGAAGGTGACCCTCGAGGACGGCGCCTACCACGACGTCGACTCCTCGGAGCTCGCGTTCAAGATCGCCGGTCTGCAGGGCTTCAAGGAGGCCGCGCAGAAGGCACAGGCCGTGCTGCTCGAGCCGATGTTCGCCGTCGACGTGACCACGCCGGACTCGTTCCTCGGCACCGTCATCGGCGACCTGAACTCGCGCCGTGGCCAGATCCGCGCGCAGGAGACGATCCACGGCGACATCGTCGTGAGCGCCCTTGTGCCGCTCTCCGAGATGTTCGGGTACGTTGGCGACCTGAGGTCCAAGACCTCTGGCCAGGCCTCGTACTCGATGGAGTTCGACTCGTACGCCGAGGTTCCTTCGAACATCGCCGACGAGATCATCAAGAAGGTTCGCGGCGAGTGACCTCGCCCGGATCCTCGGCTGCACCAAACCCCATCACGAGTCAAGTAACAACAACAGGAGGAGCCCACAGTGGCTAAGGCGAAGTTCGAGCGGACCAAGCCGCACGTCAACATCGGCACCATCGGTCACATCGACCACGGAAAGACGACGCTGACCGCGGCGATTTCCAAGGTGCTGCACGACACCTACCCGGACCTGAACGAGGCGTCGCCGTTCGACTCCATCGACAAGGCCCCCGAAGAGCGTCAGCGTGGTATCACGATCTCGATCGCTCACATCGAGTACCAGACCGAGGCGCGTCACTACGCCCACGTCGACTGCCCGGGTCACGCCGACTACATCAAGAACATGATCACCGGTGCTGCCCAGATGGACGGCGCGATCCTGGTGGTTGCCGCGACTGACGGCCCCATGCCGCAGACCCGTGAGCACGTTCTCCTGGCCCGCCAGGTCGGCGTCCCGGCCATGGTCGTCGCGCTCAATAAGTGCGACATGGTCGACGACGAGGAGCTCATCGAGCTCGTCGAGATGGAGGTGCGCGAGCTCCTCAACGAGTACGAGTTCCCGGGCGACGACGTCCCGGTCGTTCGTATCGCTGCCTTCCCGGCGCTGAACGGCGACGAGAAGTGGGCCGACTCGATCCGCGAGCTCATGAAGGCTGTCGACGAGTACATCCCGCAGCCCGAGCGCGACACCGACAAGCCCTTCCTCATGCCCGTCGAGGACGTCTTCACGATCACCGGTCGTGGAACCGTCATCACCGGTCGCATCGAGCGCGGCATCGTCAAGGTGAACGAGGAGGTCGAGATCATCGGCATCCGCGACACCTCGCAGAAGACCACCGTCACCGGTGTCGAGATGTTCCGCAAGCTGCTCGACGAGGGCCAGGCTGGTGAGAACGTCGGTCTGCTCCTCCGCGGCACCAAGCGCGAGGACGTCGAGCGCGGCATGGTCGTCGTGAAGCCGGGTACCACCACCCCGCACACCGACTTCGAGGCCTCGGTCTACATCCTGTCGAAGGAGGAGGGTGGCCGTCACACCCCGTTCTTCAACAACTACCGCCCGCAGTTCTACTTCCGTACGACGGACGTGACCGGCGTCGTGACCCTCCCCGAGGGCACCGAGATGGTCATGCCCGGCGACAACACGGAGATGACTGTCGAGCTCATCCAGCCCATCGCCATGGACGAGAACCTCAAGTTCTCGATCCGCGAGGGTGGCCGCACCGTTGGTGCCGGCCGCGTCACCAAGATCATCAAGTGACGCTCTGATTCACCTGCTGCGGCCCCGGACCACTGGTCCGGGGCCGCAGTGCATTTCACGCCCCGTCCCCGGTTGGGTCGACGGGGATCCGGCGTCCTACCCTGACCGGGTGACTTCAGAACAGTTGACCGCCGCTCGGGTCGAGGCTGCTGCCGAGGTGCTGGCCGACATCGTGCACACCACACCCCTCGAGCACTCCCCGCGCCTCAGCCAGCTGGTGGGCGCGCCTGTCCTGCTGAAGCGCGAGAACCGCCAGATCGCCCGGTCGTACAAGGTCCGCGGCGCCTACCACTCGATCCAGGCCCTGGACGCCGACGAGCGGGCGCGCGGCGTCGTCTGCGCCTCCGCCGGCAACCACGCCCAGGGCGTGGCCTGGTCGTGCGCGCGCCTGGGCATCAAGGGGCGCATCTACGTGCCCAGCAACACCCCGCGCCAGAAGCGGCAGCGCATCCTCGCCCTCGGCGGCCCGGACGTCGAGCTCGTCGTGACCGGGTCGACGTACGACGAGGCCGGGCACGCCGCCCACGCGCACGCCGAGAGCACCGGCGCGGTCTTCATCCACCCCTTCGACGCCCCCGCCACCATCCTCGGCCAGGGCTCGGTGGCGGTGGAGGTCATGCAGCAGGCCGCCGAGGCGGGGCTCGAGGTCAGCACCGTCGTCGTCCCGCTCGGCGGTGGCGGCCTCGTCTCCGGGATGGCGACCTGGCTCAAGGAGCGCCACCCCGACGTCCGCATCGTCGGCGTCGAGCCCGCAGGCGCGGCCAGCATGACCGCCGCGCTGGCCGCCGGCGGCCCCGTCACCCTGCCCAGCGTCGACACCTTCGTCGACGGCGCCGCGGTCGGCACGGTCGGGGCACTGACGTACGAGGTCGTGCGCGACCTGGTCGACGAGGTCGTCACCGTGCCCGAGGGCGCGATCTGCACCGAGATGCTCGAGCTCTACCAGGTCGACGGCATCATCACCGAGCCCGCCGGCGCCCTGGCCAGCACCTACGCGCTGACCCTGGCCGGCACCCTGCCGGCCGACCAGGCCGTCGTCTGCGTCGTCTCCGGCGGCAACAACGACGTCAGCCGCTACGCCGAGATCGTGGAGCGCTCGCTGCTCCACGAGGGCCTGCGCCACTACTTCATGGTGACCTTCCCCCAGGAGCCCGGCGCCCTGCGCTACTTCCTGGAGAAGGTGCTCAGCGAGGGCGAGGACATCGTCCTGTTCGAGTACGTGAAGAAGAACAACCGGGAGACCGGCCCCGCACTGGTCGGCATCGAGCTCGACCAGGCCGACCGGATCACCGGCCTGCTGGAGCGCATGGAGGTCAGCCCGATGCAGATCGAGCAGGTGCCCCCGGGCTCGCCGCTCTTCACGTTCTTCCTCTGACCTCCCGTAGTCTGGCTCCTCGTGTCTGACTCCGTACGCCCCGCTCGCCCGCACTTCAAGCTGACCGACGACGGTCGCCCGATGCGTGAGGTGCTCAGCTACACCCGACGCGGTGCCCGCTTCACCCCTCGCCAGGCCGAGGCGTGGGAGGCCCACGCCGAGGGCTGGGTGATCCCGGACGAGGCCGTCGACGCCCCCGACTTCGACCTCACCTCCTGGTTCGGCCGCGAGGCGCCGCTGGTCGTCGAGATCGGCCCGGGCGTGGGGGAGGCGACCGCGGCGCTGGCGGCCGCCCGTCCCGAGGTCAACGTGCTGGCGCTGGAGGTCTGGGTGCCGGGCGTGGCCGACAGCCTGTGGCGGGTCGCGGAGGCCGGTGCCGAGAACGTCCGCTTCTGCTCCGTTGACGCGGCGTGGCTGGTCGAGCACCTGCTCGCCCCGGGCGGGGTCCACGAGATCTGGACCTTCTTCCCCGACCCGTGGCACAAGAAGAAGCACAACAAGCGCCGCCTGATCACCCCCGGCTTCGCCCACGTCGCCGCCGAGCGGCTGGAGGTCGGCGGCCTGTGGCGGCTGGCCACCGACTGGGCGCCCTACGCTGAGCAGATGCTCGAGGTCCTGGACGCCGAGCCGCTGCTCACCGGCGGTGTCGTGCCCCGCTGGGACGCCCGGCCGGTCACCAAGTTCGAGCGCAAGGGCCTGGCCAAGGACCGCGTCATCACGGACCTGACCTACCGCCGCGTCTGAGCCTCAGCCGCCGATGGCGGCCGCGTTGAGCCGGTCGCGGACGGCCTGCTCGCGCCGCAGCCGCGCGAGGTCGCGCTCGCGCCGCTCCGCCATCACGGCGACCAAGTAGGCCTCCGGGTGCGTGCCCGGCGGCGGAGGCGGGGCGACGTACGCCTGCACCTGCGCGACGAGCGCCGTGCCGGTGGCCATCCGGGCCTGCGGCGTCAGGCTGGCGCCGCGGGCGAGGAACTGGCGTACGCCCAGGGTCACTGCCGTCGGCAGCGGCGCGAGGTCGGCGGACCGCGCCCACGTCGCCAGTTCCGGCGGCATGGTCGGGGGAGTGGGCAGCACCAGGCGGGAGCGGTCCCGGACCACGTAGGTGCCGGCGGCGAAGTCGCCGAGCCGCTTGCCGCGCGAGTTGCAGAGCACGGCCAGCAGCGCCGGGGCGCCACCGAAGAGGTAGATCTCGACGACGCCCACCAGGGCGCGGACGAAGGCGTGCTGGGCGGTGACGGGCCCCGCGTCCTCGCGCACCACGCGCAGCCCCATCATCCACTTGCCAGCCGAGCGCCCGCGGGTCAGCGTCTCGATCGTCGTCGGCACCACGAGCAGCGACACGATCGAGACCGAGACCACCGCGACGTGCACCAGCGCCTCGCTGAGGTTGACCGAGGCCAGCAGGAAGAGGAAGTCGCAGACCACGAGGACGAGGCCGACCACGACCACGTCGATCAGCCCGGAGACGAGTCGTACGCCGATGCCGGCGGCGGGCAGGTCGATGGCGACCGCCTCACCGGTGACGGTGTCGTCCAGGGTGAGGGCCGCGTGCCCGGGGTTCGTCGACATGGCAGCCCCAGCATAGGGGCGGCCCTAGGGTGGTGCCGTGGATCTGGACGCGTACGTGGTGGCCCACCGGGCGGAGTGGGAGAGGCTCGACGCGTTGACCCGTCGCCGGGGACTCAGCGGTGCGGAGGCAGACGAGCTCGCGGAGCTCTACCAGCAGGTCGGCACCCACCTCTCGGCCGTGCGGGCGCAGGCCCCCGACCCGGCGCTGGTGCAGCACCTGTCGGTGCTGCTCGCCAACGCACGCACCCGGGCGTTGGCCTCGCGCACCTCCACCGCCGCCGGCTTCCTGCGCTTCTTCACCCACCGCTTCCCGGCGGCGCTCTACCGGCTGCGGTTCTGGTGGCTGGGGGCGCTGGTCGGCAACGTGGTGGTGGCCGGCCTGATGATGTGGTGGCTCTTCCACCACCCGACGGTCGAGCAGTCCCTGATGAGCCAGCAGCAGATCGACGACCTGGTCTCCCACGACTTCGAGGACTACTACTCCGAGTCGGCCTCCTCCCACTTCGCCGCCCAGGTGTGGGTCAACAACGCCTGGGTCTCCGCTCTCTGCATCGCGCTGGGGATCCTCGGGCTGCCCGTCTTCTGGCTGCTCTTCCAGAACATCGCCAACCTCGCGGTGATCGGCGCGATCATGCACCGCTACGACCACGGCGCGCACTTCTGGGGGCTGCTGCTGCCGCACGGCCTGCTGGAGCTGACGGCCGTCTTCGTCGCCGCCGGCACCGGGCTGCGCCTCTTCTGGTCGTGGATCGAGCCCGGCGACCTCACTCGCGCCCGCTCGATCGCGCGGGAGGGCCGCACGGCCGCCACCATCGCCCTGGGGCTGGTGGTGGTGCTCCTGGTCAGCGGCGTGGTCGAGGGGTTCGTGACGCCCTCGGGGCTGCCCACGTGGGCCCGTCTGGCCATCGGCGTCGCGGCCGAGGTCGTCTTCCTCGCCTACGTCTTCGTCGTCGGCCGCAGGGCCGTCGCCGAGGGGGAGGACGGCGACATCGACGCCCGCCACCTGGAGGACCGGGTGGCCAGCCGGGCCTGAGGCCGCCACCCAGCGCGGTCAGGGAGCGGGAGCTCAGAGCAGGCCGCGCGACTTCAACGTGAGGTAGTGGTCGGCCAGTGCCGGGGGCAGCTCCTCGGCGTCGACGTCGAGCACGTCGACGCCGAGCGCCCGCAGCATCCGCTCGGTGTGCGTACGTCGTGCCAGCACCTGCTCGGCCGCGACCGCTGTCCACACCGACTCCGCGTCGGTGACCTCGCGCGCCGTGCGCACCAGCTCGGGGTTGCGCACCGAGGCCACCACCACCCGGTGGTGACGGGTGAGCGGCCCGAGCACCGGGAGCAGGCCGAGCTCCACGGCGGAGGGCTCCAGCGGCGTGAGCAGCACGACCAGGGCCCGATGGCGCCCCAGCCCGGTGACGGCCGAGGCCAGCGAGTGCCAGTCGGCCTCCACGATCTCGGGGTGCACGTCGGTCAGGGCGCGGGCGACCTCGCCGGTCGCCCCGGGGCCGGAGGTGCGCAGGCGACGGCGTACGACGCGGTCCCCGGCCACCATGTCGACCCGGTCGCCGGCGCGCGAGGCGAGCGCGGTGAGCAGCTGGGCCGCCTCCATCGCCGCGTCCAGGCGTGGCACGTCGTCGACCCTCGCCGCGGAGGTCCGGGAGGTGTCGAGGACCACCACGACGCGTCGGTCGCGCTCGGGCTGCCAGGTGCGGACCACCACGTTGCGGGCGCGCGAGGAGGCCCGCCAGTCGATGGAGCGCACGTCGTCGCCGCGTACGTAGTCGCGCAGCGAGTCGAACTCCGTGCCCGCGCCGCGCACCCGGACCGCCGAGCGCCCGTCGAGGTCGCGCAGCCGGGCCAGCCGCGACGGCAGGTGCTTGCGGGAGTCGAAGCGGGGCAGCGACCGGAGCTCGCCCGGCACCTCGCGGGTCTGCTGGCGCGCCGCCAGCCCCAGCGGCCCGAGCAGTCGGACGGTCACGCCCACCGGGCGCAGCGTGCCGCGTCGGGTGGGCCGCAGTGCGGTCGTGAGCAGCACCCGGTCATTCGGGGCCAGCGCGATGCGGTGCCGGTTGTCGACGTCGCCCGCGGTCGGTTGCCAGGCGTCCCGGAGCACCCCGCGGGCCCGTCGGGTGCCGCGGTGCGTGACCAGCAGCGTCGTCGAGGTCTCCTCGCCGTGCCGGGCTGCGCCCAGCGGACGACGCTCCACCTCGAGCGACGCCGGCGCCGGCGCCAGGGCGAGGTCGACCACCACCGCCAGCACCACCAACGTGAGCCAGAGCCAGACCGTGAGCGCCTCCGGGCGCACCAGCACCGGCCCCAGTCCAGCAGGAGGAGCAGAGGGACGCGTCCGGTCAGGGTCATCGGGGCACCGGCACCGACCCCACCGCGCTCGCCAGCACGGCGGAGGCGTCGACGCCCTCGAGCTCGGCCTCGGGGCGCAGGGTGAGGCGGTGGACGAGCGTCGCCTGGGCCAACGCCTTCACGTCGTCGGGGGTCACGAAGTCGCGTCCGTTGAGCCACGCCCACGCGCGGGCGGCCCGCATCAGGGCCGTCGCGCCACGCGGCGAGACGCCGGTCTGCAGCGAGGGGGAGCGGCGGGTCGCCCGCGCGATGTCGACGACGTAGGCCACCACCTCGGGCGAGACCGTCACCGACGCGGCCCCGGCCGCCGCGGCCTGCAGGTCGTCGGCGCCGGCCACCGGTCGTACGCCGGCAGCCGCGAGGTCTCGCGGGTCGAAGCCCGCGGCGTGTCGGGTGAGGATCTCCAGCTCGGCGTCACGCTCGGGCACCGGGAGCACCATCTTGAGCAGGAAGCGGTCGAGCTGGGCCTCGGGCAACGGGTAGGTGCCCTCGTACTCGACGGGGTTCTGGGTGGCGGCCACCAGGAAGGGGCGGGGGAGCGGACGGGTGACGCCGTCGACGGAGACCTGTCCCTCCTCCATCGCCTCGAGCAGCGCCGACTGCGTCTTCGGGGGTGTCCGGTTGATCTCGTCGGCGAGCAGCAGGTGGGTGAAGACCGGGCCCTCGCGGAAGGTCAGCTCGGTGCGGGCACCGTCGGGGGACTGGCTGACCACCATCGAGCCGGTGATGTCGCCGGGCATCAGGTCGGGGGTGAACTGCACCCGGCGGGTGTCCACCGAGAGCGCCTGCGCGAGCGCGCGCACCAGCAGGGTCTTCGCGACGCCGGGCACGCCCTCCATGAGCACGTGACCGCCGCACAGCAGGGCGACGAGCAGCCCGGAGACGGCGGCGTCCTGGCCGACGACCACCTTGGCGACCTCGCTGCGCACCTGGGTGAGGCGCTCCCGTGCCTGGTGCTGGGCCTGCTGCGGGTCCTGCTGCTGGGCCTGCTGCTGGTCGTCGATCATCGTGTGCGTACCTCTTCGGTGAGTGCGGCGAGCTCCTGGGCCAGGCGGACCAGGGCGGAGTCTGACGTGGGGGCGGGGGAGTCGGGGGAGAGCAGCGTCTCGACCTCCGGCACCGGACGGGCCAGGCGGCGACTGGTCTCGGCGCAGAGCAGCGTCACCTCGTCGGGCGGCACCTGGAGGTGCTGGCCGATCCGGCGCCGGGTCGCGGTGCGGAGCACGGAGGCGGCGTGGGTGCGGTCACCGGCGCGTTGCTGCAGGCGCCCACGCCCGACGGTCGACTCGATGGCACGCACCGGGACGGGCAGCGGCTCCACGGCCAGCGGGCCCAGGCGGCGTGCCCGCCACAGCACCAGGGCGGTGCCCGAGAGCGCGACCAGCCACAGCGCCGGGCCGAGCCACGGTGGCAGGGCCTCGGCCAGCCCGCCGACCTCCGAGGGGTCGAGGTCACGCAGGTCGGGGACGTACCAGACGAGCTGGTCGGTCGCGCCCAGCAGCGCCAGCGCCACCGCGGCGTTGCCCGAGGTGGTGACCCGGGCGTTGCTGAGCAGCTCGGCCGCGCCGAGCAGGCGCACCCCGTCGACGTCGGCGACCAGGGCGCCGTCGTCGACTTCGAAGCACCCGTCGCCGGGGTAGGCGTACGCGTCGTCGACCTGCAGGTGCAGGCCGCTGAGGCGCGGGTCGTCGCACCTCGCCGCGACGGGGCGCGGGAGCTCGGTACGGATCGGGTCGCGGTCGGTGAGGAGGGCGGCGACCGTGGGAGGGGGCGCCGCCACGACGACGCGCCCGTCGGCGGCGTGCTCCCGCAGGTGGGTCACGGTGCTCGGGCCGAGCTGGTCGCTGGAGGTGACCACGACGGTCGTGCTGCTCCCGACGGCGACCGCGTCGAGGGCGTCACGGCCGCGGATCACCACGACCTCCACCCCCTCGGCGGCCAGGACACGTGCCACTGCCTGGGCGCCGTCGGGGGACGGGTTGTGGGGGTCGAGCGGCGCCGTGGTGCGGGCGTCGCCCTGGCGCAGCAGCGCGGCGGCCAGGACGGTGAGCACGACCACGGCGCCGATGAGCCAGCCGGCGCGGGTCCCACGCGGCCTCACCGGGCCACCCCCGAGCGGCCGGCGAGCCGGTCGTCGAGGTCGAGCAGCGTACGCGCCTGCTCGGCCGTGGCGGGGTGCTCGCCGTAGAGCGCCACGTCGAAGAGGGCCGCAGCCTCCCGCACGGCTGTCGCGTGCGCCGGCAGCGCCTCGGCGAGCATCTCGCCCACCTCGTGGGCCGTGGCCCCGGGCACGTCGTCGATGCGGCGGCGCTCCACCTGGCGCACGGCCAGGGCGCGGTACGCCTCCACGACGGCGGTCGTGGCGTCGCCCGAGTCCAACGCGGCCTCGGCCCGGGCGCGCAGCTCGGCGGCGTCCACCTGGTCGACCAGCAACGCCGAGGGGGGAGCCGCAGTGACCGTGCCCGAGCGGCGCCACCGGCTGAGGACCAGCCCCACCGCGAGCACGAGCAGGAAGAGCACGACGACGATCGCCAGGAAGGCGAGGAGCGGGACCTCGACGGCGTCACCGAGGAGTGAGGAGAAGAGGTCCTCCAGCCACCGCGTCGCCCGACCGAGCAGGTCGGAGTCCTGGTACTCGGGGCGCAGGAGCTCACGGCGCAGCAGGTCACGGGCATCGTCCTCGCCGGGGCCCGCGCCGGTCACGAGCGTCACGACAGGGGTCACGCCGAGGTGGACCGGGTGATGAGCTCGACGTCGTACGCCTCGTGCCGCATCCGCAGGTCGAGGTGGAGCAGTGCGGCGACAGCCGCCATCACCGGGACGGTCAGGGAGGTGGTGACCACCAGGGTGAGCGCCTGGAGGCCGAGCATGACCGCGACGCCGGTCGCCTCCGAGGCTCCGGCCAAGGCAGGGACGACGGCCAGCAGGCTGAGCGGCACCGAGATCACCGAGGCGGCGACCTGCACCAGGACCGTCACCAGCAGCATGATCCCCAGCACGCGCCAGAAGTGGCCCCGGGCCAGGCGCGACCCGCGGGAGATGGCGGCCACGGGGCCGAGGCCCTCCACGGCCAGGGCGGGCGTCGCCAGCGTGTAGACCTTCACGACGTACCAGGCGTAGGCAGCCAGCATCACCGGCAGGCCGAGGAGGAAGACGATCAGGGCGCTGCCGAACATCCCCCCGAGGGCGAAGAGCGTGACGAGGACGGCCAGCACGAGGAGGGGGAGCGTGCCGATCAGGCCGAGCAGCAGCGCCAGCCCCAACAGCCGGCCGCGCTGGCCACGGGTCGCCGCCCAGGCCTGGGCGAGCGTGAGGGTGCGGCCGAGCGCTGCTGCCTGCACCGTGTGCGCGACCATGGCTGCGACGTACGTCCCCCCCAGGCTGAGCAGCAGCAGGCCGGCGAGCCAGGACACCCCGGTCGCCACCAGCCCGACGACGTCGGCGTCGCTGACGAAGACCTCCTCCTCGGCGAGCAGCGCGTCCAGGTTGCCGTTGAGCCCGAAGACCAGGCTCACGACCGAGGGCACCACGACCGCGAGGGCGCCGAGCAGCGTGCTGGCGCCGATGGTGGCGCCGGCGTTGATCCGGATGATCTTGACGGAGGCGTCGAGCACGTCGCCCAGGCCCAGCGGGCGCAGCGGCACCGCGCCGGGCTTGTGCACCGCCTGGCGGGTGCCCAGCTGCGGAGGCTGCGGGGGGAGCTGCTGCGGGTAGGACTGCTGCTGCGGGTAGGACTGAGGTCCGTAGGTCGGCGGGAGCCCGTACGCCGGTGGCGCGGGCGTCGTCCCCGGAGGAGCCCAGCCCGCAGGATTGGTGTTCGGGGCCCCGGGTGGGGGAGTCTGTTCTGGTCCGACCATGGCGCAATCCAAGCAGGTCGGACCGCTTGCCACTCCCGGATCGTCGACCACGCGGGACGATTTGGAACTTGGCGGAGAGATCTGTCAAGATTGGCAAGTTGCTCCGGCGGGTGCCGGGGTGCGTCAACACCCTTGACTACTGAATCGCGTCTCCCGATGGCTCGCCATCGTGTGTCTGGACTCGGTGGTCGTGTGTGCTGAAGCACCACTCCTGAGTTGTCAGGCCGAGACCCGATCCGATTCCGACGAACCGTCGGATGCCACAGTCCACAACTCAATCCCTGGTCAGTTGTCCTCACATGAGCGACACGCCCGACCGCGGGGGTCGAGAAGCGGAGTGGTGAGAGACAGGCGGTGCGGACTCACCCGAGACCGTGTCGAGAGAACAGACCAGGACGCGGCACCTTCCGGGGTGCGAGAGTAAGGACGAGAGAGACCTATGGCGGGACAGAAGATCCGCATCAGGCTCAAGGCCTATGACCACGAGGTGATCGACACCTCGGCGCGCAAGATCGTGGACACCGTCACCCGTACGGGTGCAAAGGTCGCCGGCCCCGTGCCGCTGCCGACCGAGAAGAACGTGTACTGCGTCATTCGCTCGCCCCACAAGTACAAGGACTCGCGCGAGCACTTCGAGATGCGCACGCACAAGCGCCTCATCGACATCATCGACCCCACGCCGAAGACTGTCGACTCGCTCATGCGTCTCGACCTGCCTGCCGGTGTCGACATCGAGATCAAGCTCTGAGGTCCACTGAGATGACTTTCGAACGAAACGTGAAGGGCCTGCTGGGCACCAAGCTCGGCATGACCCAGCTCTGGGACGAGAACAACAAGCTCATCCCCGTGACCGTCGTGGCCGCGACCACCAACGTCGTCACCCAGGTCCGCCAGCCCGAGACGGACGGCTACAACGCCATCCAGGTCGGCTTCGGCGAGATCGAGGCGCGCAAGGTCAACAAGCCCGAGGCCGGCCACTTCGCCAAGGCCGGCGTGACGCCGCGCCGCCACGTCGTGGAGATCCGCACCGCTGACGCCGCCACCTACTCGGTGGGCCAGGAGCTGGCCGTCGACACCTTCGCCGCTGGCGAGGAGATCGACGTCACCGGCACCAGCAAGGGCAAGGGCTTCGCCGGAACCATGAAGCGTCACGGCTTCTCCGGCGTCGGCGCCTCCCACGGTGCTCACCGCAACCACCGCAAGCCGGGCTCGATCGGCGCCTGCGCCACCCCGGGTCGCGTCTTCAAGGGCACCCGCATGTCCGGCCGCATGGGTAACGACACCGTCACCACCCAGAACGTGACCGTGCACGCAGTGGACGTCGAGAAGGGCCTGATCCTGCTCAAGGGCGCTGTCCCGGGCAACAAGGGTGGTCTCGTGGTGCTGCGTTCCGCCGCCAAGAAGACCCAGGAGGCCTGATCCACATGGCTACCAAGACCGTGAAGGTTGACCTTCCCGCCGAGATCTTCGACGTCGAGGTCAACGTCCCGATGATCCACCAGGTCGTCGTCGCCCAGCAGGCTGCTGCCCGCCAGGGAACGCACAAGACCAAGACCCGCGCCGAGGTGCGTGGTGGTGGACGCAAGCCGTACAAGCAGAAGGGCACCGGCCGCGCGCGCCAGGGCTCGACCCGCGCGCCGCAGTTCGCCGGCGGTGGCACCGTCCACGGCCCGCAGCCGCGTGACTACTCGCAGCGCACCCCCAAGAAGATGAAGGCTGCCGCTCTCCGTGGCGCCCTGTCCGACCGGGCGCGCAACGGCCGCATCCACGTGGTCGACTCCCTGGTGTCGGGCGACAAGCCCTCCACCAAGGCCGCGATCACCGCGCTGTCCGCCCTGACCGAGCGCAGCCGCTACCTGGTCGTGCTCGAGCGCAGCGACTCCCTGACCTGGCTCTCGCTCCGCAACGCCCCGCAGGTGCACATCGTCGCCGTCGACCAGCTCAACACGTACGACGTGCTGGCTTCCGACGACGTGGTCTTCACCCAGGGTGCGTACGACGTGTTCGTCGCCAGCAAGTCGAAGACCTCCGAGGAGGGCACCAAGTGAGCACGCTCCACAAGGACCACCGCGACGTCCTGCTCGCGCCGGTCGTGTCCGAGAAGAGCTACAGCCTTCTCGACGCGAACAAGTACACGTTCGTCGTGCACCCGGACGCGAACAAGACCGAGATCAAGATCGCGGTCGAGAAGATCTTCGGCGTCAAGGTCACCTCGGTGAACACGCTGAACCGTCAGGGCAAGACCCGTCGCACGCGCGCCGGTCTGGGCAAGCGCAAGGACACCAAGCGCGCCATCGTCAGCCTCGCTGAGGGTCACCGGATCGACATCTTCGGAGGTCCGGTCTCCTGACCGGGTCGACGAAGGCGAAGAAATAGGACATAGACAATGGCTATCCGCAAGTACAAGCCGACCACCCCGGGCCGTCGTGGCTCCTCGGTGGCCGACTTCGTCGAGATCACCCGGACCACGCCGGAGAAGTCGCTGACCCGCCCCCTTCCGAAGAAGGGCGGCCGCAACAACCAGGGACGCATCACCACGCGTCACCAGGGTGGCGGCCACAAGCGGGCCTACCGCATCATCGACTTCCGTCGCTACGACAAGGACGGCGTGCCGGCGAAGGTCGCTCACATCGAGTACGACCCCAACCGCACCGCGCGCATCGCGCTGCTGCACTACGCCGACGGCGAGAAGCGCTACATCGTGGCGCCGAAGGACCTCGGCCAGGGCACGGTCATCGAGAGCGGCCCCAACGCCGACATCAAGCCGGGCAACAACCTGCCGCTGCGCAACATCCCCGTCGGTACCACGATCCACTGCGTGGAGCTCCGCCCCGGCGGTGGCGCCAAGCTGGCTCGTTCCGCCGGAAACTCGGCCCAGCTGGTCGCCCGTGAGGGCACCAAGGCCACCCTGCGTCTCCCCTCGGGCGAGATGCGCTACGTCGACGTGCGCTGCCGCGCCACCGTCGGCGAGGTGGGCAACGCCGAGCAGTCGAACATCAACTGGGGCAAGGCCGGCCGCATGCGGTGGAAGGGCAAGCGCCCGACCGTCCGTGGTGTCGTGATGAACCCGGTCGACCACCCGCACGGTGGTGGTGAGGGCAAGACGTCCGGTGGACGTCACCCCGTCTCCCCGTGGGGCAAGCCCGAGGGTCGCACCCGCAAGCGCAAGGCCAGCGACTCCCAGATCATCCGTCGCCGCAAGTCCGGCAAGGGTAGGAAGTAACTGAGATGCCTCGTAGCCTGAAGAAGGGCCCCTTCATCGACGGCCACCTCCTCAAGAAGGTGGAAGCCGAGAACGAGAAGGGCACCCAGAACGTCATCAAGACCTGGTCGCGCCGTTCGATGATCCTGCCGAACATGATCGGTCACACGATCGCCGTGCACGACGGTCGCAAGCACGTCCCCGTCTTCGTGACCGACTCGATGGTCGGCCACAAGCTGGGCGAGTTCGCCCCGACCCGCACCTACCGCGGGCACGTGAAGGAAGACCGGAAGGGTCGCCGCCGCTGACGCGGCGCGAACCAGGAACTGGAGATAACGAGCAATGAGCGTTACTGAGCGCGTGCGCACCAGCGCCCGCCGCGAGTCGCTGCTCGGCGACCAGCCGGGCGCCTTCGCGAGCGCGCGATTCGTGCGAATCACCCCGATGAAGGCCCGCCGTGTCGTCGACATGGTCCGCGGTCTTCCCGTCGACGAGGCCCTGGCCCTGCTGCAGTTCGCGCCGCAGGCCGCCTCGGAGACCGTCTACAAGGTGCTCGAGAGCGCCATCGCCAACGCCGAGACCACGGAGGGCCTGAAGAAGGCCGACCTGGTCGTCTCGGTCGCGATGGTCGACGAGGGCCCCACCATGAAGCGCTGGCGTCCGCGTGCGCAGGGTCGTGCGACCCGCATCAACAAGCGCACCAGCCACATCACCCTGGTCGTCCAGCCGGCTGATGTCGCCACGAACGGAAAGGGTGCCTGATGGGCCAGAAGATCAACCCGAACGGCTTCCGTCTCGGCATCAGCACTGACCACAAGTCGCGCTGGTACGCAGACAAGCTGTACAAGTCGTACGTCGGTGAGGACGTCGCGATCCGCAAACTGCTCTCCAAGGGCATGGAGCGGGCCGGCATCTCCAAGGTCGAGATCGAGCGCACCCGTGACCGCGTGCGTGTGGACATCCACACCGCTCGTCCCGGCATCGTCATCGGTCGCCGTGGCGCCGAGGCCGACCGCATCCGCGGCGAGCTCGAGAAGCTCACCGGCAAGCAGGTGCAGCTGAACATCCTCGAAGTCAAGAACCCCGAGATCGACGCGCAGCTGGTCGCCCAGGGCGTGGCCGAGCAGCTCTCCGGTCGTGTGCAGTTCCGCCGTGCCATGCGCAAGGCGATGCAGACCGCGATGCGTTCCGGTGCCAAGGGCATCCGGATCCAGTGCTCGGGCCGCCTCAACGGCGCCGAGATGTCGCGTACGGAGTTCTACCGCGAGGGTCGCGTGCCGCTGCACACCCTGCGTGCGGACATCGACTACGGCTTCTACGAGGCCCGCACCACCTTCGGCCGCATCGGCGTGAAGGTGTGGATCTACAAGGGTGAGGTGTCCGGCTCCCGTGCCGAGCGCCAGGCCCAGCAGGCTGCTCGCGCCGGTGCCCCGGGTCGCGGCGGACGTCCGTCCCGTGGCGGCGACCGTCCCAACCGTGGCTCGCGCGGCGACCGTGCTCCCCGCAACGAGGCCCCCGCGGCCGCCGAGGCTGCTCCGGCTGCCGAGGCTCCGGCCGCTGAGGCTGCTTCCACCGGACAGGAGGGCTGAGTTCCATGTTGATGCCCCGTCGTGTCAAGCACCGCAAGCAGCACCACCCCAAGCGGACCGGTGTTGCCAAGGGTGGCACGAAGCTCGCCTTCGGCGACTTCGGCATCCAGGCGGTCGAGGGTCACTACGTCACCAACCGCCAGATCGAGTCCGCGCGTATCGCGATGACCCGTCACATCAAGCGTGGTGGAAAGGTCTGGATCAACATCTACCCGGACCGCCCGCTGACCAAGAAGCCCGCCGAGACCCGCATGGGTTCCGGTAAGGGTTCGCCCGAGTGGTGGGTGGCTAACGTCAAGCCCGGCCGCGTCATGTTCGAACTTTCCGGTGTTTCCGAGGAGGTTGCTCGCGAGGCCATGCGTCGCGCGATGCACAAGCTCCCCATGAAGTGCCGGTTCATCTCCCGCGAGGCTGGTGAATTCTGATGAGCGACAAGTTGAGCGCAACCGCGCTGGACGACCTGAACGCTGGTGACCTCGAGGCCAAGCTGCGTGAGGCCAAGGAGGAGCTGTTCAACCTCCGGTTCCAGGCTGCCACCGGCCAGCTGGAGAACAACTCCCGCCTGCGCACGGTCAAGAAGGACATTGCCCGGATCTACACCGTGGTGCGTGAGCGCGAGCTCGGTATTCGTACGGCTCCGGGTGCCGAGAAGAAGGAAGAGGCCACCGCATGAGTGACCGCAACGCCCGCAAGGTCCGCGAGGGCCTGGTCGTCAGCGACAAGATGGACAAGACCATCACCGTCGCCGTCGAGGACCGTGTGAAGCACGCGCTCTACGGCAAGGTCATGCGTCGGACCTCGAAGCTGAAGGCCCACGACGAGAACAACGAGTGCGGCATCGGCGACCGGGTCCTCATCATGGAGACCCGCCCGCTGTCCGCGACCAAGCGCTGGCGCCTGGTCGAGGTCCTCGAGAAGGCCAAGTGACCTTTCGCCCTCGGCGAACCACGATTTCCAACCACTAGTTCGGCAAGGCTCGCCGCCTGAGAGGGCGGCGAGAACCGGCTCGACATCCAGGAGAAACCAATGATCCAGCAGGAGTCGCGACTCAGTGTCGCCGACAACACCGGTGCTAAGGAGATCCTCTGCATCCGTGTTCTCGGTGGCTCGGGTCGTCGCTACGCCGGTATCGGCGACGTGATCGTCGCCACCGTCAAGGACGCCAACCCGGGCGGCAACGTCAAGAAGGGCGACGTCGTCAAGGCTGTCGTCGTGCGCACCAAGAAGGAGCGCCGCCGTCCGGACGGTTCGTACATCCGCTTCGACGAGAACGCTGCCGTCATCCTCAAGAACGACGGTGAGCCCCGTGGAACCCGCATCTTCGGCCCCGTGGGCCGCGAGCTGCGCGAGAAGAAGTTCATGAAGATCATCTCGCTCGCGCCGGAGGTGCTGTGATGGCTAAGAAGGCACCCAGCGTGAACATCAAGAAGGGCGACACCGTCAAGGTCATCGCCGGCAAGGACAAGGGCGCCACCGGCAAGGTGATCCAGTGCTCCGCGAGGAGCAGCGGGTGATCGTCGAGGGTGTGAACCGCATCAAGCGCCACACCAAGGTCGTCAACGACGGTTCGGGCAACACCGGCGGCATCATCACCGCCGAGGCTCCCATCCACGTCTCCAACGTCATGCTCGTCGAGGGTGACGGCGTGACCCGCGTCGGTTTCCGCCGCGACACGGTCACCAAGCGCAGCGGCACCGGTGCTGAGTACACCGCTGAGCGCAGCGTCCGCATCTCGCGCAAGACCGGGAAGGAGATCTGAGATGGCTGAGACCCCCCGTCTGAAGACTCGTTACCGCGAGGAGATCATCCCCGCGCTGAAGTCCGAGTTCGACATCGCCAACATCATGCAGGTCCCCGGTCTGACGAAGATCGTGGTCAACATGGGTGTCGGCGAGGCCGCTCGTGACTCCAAGCTGATCGAGGGTGCCATCAAGGACCTGACCGCCATCACCGGTCAGAAGCCCATGGTCACCAAGGCCCGCAAGTCCATCGCGCAGTTCAAGCTCCGCGAGGGCATGCCGATCGGCGCGCACGTCACGCTGCGCGGCGACCGCATGTGGGAGTTCCTGGACCGCCTGCTGTCCCTGGCCCTGCCCCGAATCCGCGACTTCCGCGGCCTCAACGGCAACCAGTTCGACGGCCGTGGCAACTACACCTTCGGTTTGACCGAGCAGGTCATGTTCCACGAGATCGACCAGGACCGCATCGACCGCGTCCGTGGCATGGACATCACTGTCGTCACCACGGCCACCAACGACGCCGAGGGTCGCGCCCTGCTCAAGCAGCTCGGCTTCCCGTTCAAGGAGAACTGACATGGCGAAGACTGCTCTGAAGGTGAAGGCGGCTCGCAAGCCGAAGTTCGCTGTGCGCGGCTACACCCGTTGCCAGCGTTGTGGTCGACCGAAGGCGGTCTACCGCAAGTTCGGCCTGTGCCGCATCTGCCTGCGTGAGATGGCGCACCGTGGCGAGCTGCCCGGCGTGACCAAGTCCTCCTGGTGACCACCCTCTAGACCAACAACCGCTGAAGGTCGGCTCCACCCTCGGGTAGGGGTCGAAACCACAGAGAGAAAGGGCCTGACCGGCCATGACCATGACTGACCCGATCGCAGACATGTTGACTCGTCTGCGCAACGCCAACCAGGCGTACCACGACGCGGTGTCGATGCCCTACAGCAAGCTGAAGGCCGGCGTCGCCGAGATCCTCAAGCAGGAGGGTTACATCACCTCCTTCGACGTCACCGAGCCCGGTGAGGGCGAGGTGGGCAAGACCCTGCACATCACCCTGAAGTACGGCCGCAACCGCGAGCGTTCCATCGCTGGCGTGCGCCGCATCTCCAAGCCCGGCCTCCGTGTCTACGCCAAGTCCTCGGCCCTGCCGAAGGTGCTCGGCGGACTCGGCGTCGCGATCATCTCGACGTCGCAGGGGCTGCTGACCGACCGCCAGGCCAACCAGAAGGGCGTGGGCGGCGAAGTCCTCGCCTACGTCTGGTGACGACGAGACCTGAGAGGAATTAAGCAATGTCGCGTATTGGCAAGCTCCCGATCACGGTTCCGTCCGGCGTGGACGTGCAGATCGACGGCGACCTGGTGACGGTCAAGGGCCCCAAGGGCACCCTGAACCACACCATCCCCGCGCCCATCACCATCGAGAAGGGTGAGGACGGCGTGCTGGAGGTCAAGCGTCCGAACGACGAGCGCACCGCTCGCTCGCTGCACGGTCTGACCCGCACCCTGATCAACAACATGGTGGTCGGCGTCACCGACGGCTACGAGAAGAAGCTCGAGATCGTCGGCGTGGGTTACCGCGTCCTGCCCAAGGGCCCGACGCAGCTCGAGTTCCAGCTCGGCTACTCGCACCCGATCATCTTCGACGCCCCCGAAGGCATCACCTTCACCACGGACGGCCCGACCAAGCTCGGCGTCCAGGGCATCGACAAGCAGGCCGTCGGTGAGACGGCCGCAAAGATCCGCAAGCTCCGCAAGCCCGAGCCGTACAAGGGCAAGGGCGTGCGTTACGCCGGCGAGCAGGTCCGCCGCAAGGTCGGAAAGGCTGGTAAGTGATCCATGGCTATCTCGCTGTCGAACAACAAGCACACCGCTAACCGCGTTCGTTCGCGCCTGCGTCGTCAGATGCGCGGTCGCAAGAAGATCGCGGGCACCGCTGAGCGCCCCCGTCTGGTCGTGACCCGTTCCGCCAAGCACATCTCCGTGCAGGTGGTCGACGACCAGGTCGGCAAGACGCTGGCGTACGCCTCCACCATGGAGGCGGACGTCCGCTCGGTCGCCGGTGACAAGACTGAGAAGTCGAAGAAGGTCGGGCAGCTCGTCGCCGAGCGCGCCAAGGCTGCCGGTGTCGAGCAGGTCGTCTTCGACCGTGCCGGCAACAAGTACCACGGTCGCATCGCGGCCCTGGCCGACGCCGCCCGCGAGGGCGGCCTGGCGTTCTGATCGCCGGACCAGAGAAGGAAGAGGAAATCTCATGAGCGGAGCCCAGCGCGGACAGCGCGGTGGCGAGCGCCAGTCCGGCGGCCGTAACCGTGACGGTCGCCGCGACCAGAGCGCCGAGAAGAACGCCTACATCGAGCGTGTCGTCGCGATCAACCGCGTCGCCAAGGTCGTGAAGGGTGGTCGTCGCTTCAGCTTCACCGCCCTCGTGATCGTGGGTGACGGCGAGGGTCTCGTCGGCGTCGGCTACGGCAAGGCGAAGGAAGTTCCCGCGGCGATCGCCAAGGGTGTCGAGGAGGCCAAGAAGCACTTCTTCAAGGTCCCGCGCATCCAGGGCACCATCCCGCACCCGGTCCAGGGTGAGAAGGCGGCTGGCGTCGTCCTCCTGCGTCCCGCGGCCCCCGGTACCGGTGTCATCGCCGGTGGTCCGGTCCGTGCGGTGCTCGAGTGCGCCGGCATCCACGACGTCCTCAGCAAGTCCCTCGGTTCCTCGAACCAGATCAACATCGTCCACGCGACGGTGGAGGCGCTGCGGATGCTCGAGGAGCCCGAGGCTGTTGCTGCTCGCCGTGGCCTCACGGTCGAGCAGGTCACCCCGGCCGCGATCCTCAAGGCTCGTGCGGAGGTGTCTTCCTGATGGCACAGCTCAAGGTCCAGCAGAAGCGCGGCCTCGTCGGTCTGAAGAAGAACCAGCGCGAGACCCTGCGTACGCTCGGTCTCAAGCGGATCGGCGACGTCGTCGTCAAGGAAGACCGCCCGGAGATCCGCGGCATGGTCAACACTGTCCGTCACCTGGTGACGGTAGAGGAGGTGGAGTGACGTGAGCGCACTCAAGCTGCACCACCTTCGTCCCGCCCCCGGTGCCAAGACCGCCAAGACCCGTGTGGGTCGTGGTGAGGCGTCGAAGGGTAAGACCGCTGGCCGCGGTACCAAGGGTACGAAGGCTCGCTACCAGGTTCCGGTCGCCTTCGAGGGTGGCCAGATGCCGATCCACATGCGTCTCCCCAAGCTGAAGGGCTTCAAGAACCCCTTCAAGGTGGAGTTCCAGGTCGTGAACCTGGACCGCATCAACGAGCTGTTCCCCGAGGGTGGCGCCGTCACCGTCGAGACGCTCGTCGCCAAGGGTGCGGTTCGCAAGAACCAGCCGGTCAAGGTGCTCGGCCAGGGCGAGATCTCCGTCGCGGTGCAGGTCACCGTCGACGCGGCCTCCGCCTCGGCCAAGGAGAAGATCGAGGCCGCCGGCGGCAGCCTCACCCTCTCCTGATCGTCTGACCGACGACCACGTGTCATGCCAGGGCCCGTCTCTACTTCGGTGGGGGCGGGCCCTGACTCGTCCCACCCCGTGATCGGCTGCAGGTCACTCGTCCGTGACCCCGTGCGGCATTCGTGGGGTGGGGGACCTCCTGTTACGCTTCCCCGGGTCTGTGGGGCTCGTTCGTCGAGCCTGCCCCGAGATCTTGACCACGACGCCACGGTCCTCCCGTGGATGAGTCCCTGCTGAGAAAGAGGAAGCCAGTGCTGGGCGCCTTCGCCAACGCATTCCGCACCCCGGACCTGCGGCGCAAGCTGCTGTTCGTGTTGCTGATCATCACGATCTTCCGACTCGGCTCGCAGATTCCCGCCCCGGGCGTCGACGTCGCCAACGTACGAGCCTGTCTCGACGACCAGTCGAACTCCGGCGTGTACGCCCTGATCAACATGTTCTCCGGCGGAGCGCTGCTCCAGCTGACGATCTTCGCGCTCGGGATCATGCCGTACATCACGGCGAGCATCATCCTGCAGCTGCTCGTCGTGGTGATCCCACGACTGGAGACCCTCAAGAAGGAGGGGCAGGCCGGTCAGGCCAAGATCACCCAGTACACCCGCTACCTGACGTTGGGCCTCGCGGTCCTCCAGGCGACCGGCATCGTGGCGCTGGCGCGCAGCAAGATGCTGCTGCAGCCCTGCAACCTCGACCTGCTGCACGACAACGACAGCACGGCGACGTTCCTGATGCTGGTCATCACCATGACCGCCGGAACCGCCGTCATCATGTGGTTCGGCGAGCTGATCACCGACCGCGGCGTCGGCAACGGCATGTCGATCCTGATCTTCTGCCAGGTCGTCGCGACCTTCCCGAGCTCGCTGTGGCAGGTGCAGCTCACCCAGGGGTGGACCACCTTCGGCATCGTCCTGGTGATCGGCCTGATCATCATCGCGGGCGTCATCTTCATCGAGCAGGCGCAGCGCCGCATCCCGGTGCAGTACGCCCGCCGCATGGTGGGCCGCAAGATGTTCGGCGGCTCCTCGACCTACATCCCGTTGAAGGTCAACCAGGCCGGCATCATCCCGGTCATCTTCGCCTCGTCGCTGCTCTACCTGCCGACGATGGCGGCCTCGTTCAGCACCAACACCAAGGGCAACCCGGTGCTGGAGTTCATCAACGAGTACTTCATCGGGGGAGACCACCCCATCTACATGGCGACCTTCTTCGCCCTTATCGTCTTCTTCACGTACTTCTACGTCTCGATCACCTTCAACCCTGAAGAGGTCTCGGACAACATGAAGAAGTACGGCGGCTTCATCCCCGGGATCCGGGCGGGGAAGCCGACGCAGGACTACCTGTCGTACGTGCTCTCGCGGATCACCTTCCCCGGAGCTCTGTACCTCGGCCTCATCTCGCTCATCCCGCTGATCGCCTTCGCGGTGATCGGTGCCAACCAGAACTTCCCGTTCGGTGGAACGTCCATCCTCATCATGGTGGGCGTCGCCCTGGACACGGTGAAGCAGATCGAGAGCCAGCTTCAGCAGCGCAACTACGAAGGGTTCCTCAGCTAAATGCGCCTCATCATCATGGGCCCGCCCGGTGCCGGCAAGGGCACGCAGGCGGCCTTCATCGCGGAGAAGTACGGCATCCCGGCGATCTCGACCGGTGACATCTTCCGCGCCAACGTCTCGGAGGGCACCCCGCTGGGCCTCGAGGCCAAGCGCTACATGGACGCCGGCGAGTACGTGCCGGACGAGGTCACCAACTCGATGGTCCGCAACCGGATCGCCGAGGACGACGCCCGGACGGGCTTCCTGCTCGACGGCTACCCGCGCACGGTCGCCCAGGTGGCCGAGCTCGACGACATGCTCGCCAGCTCCTCCCTCGCCCTCGACGCGGCGGTCGTGCTGACGGTCGACGGCGAGGAGATCGTCCAGCGCCTGCTGCAGCGCGCCACGATCGAGGGTCGCGCCGACGACACCGAGGAGGTCATCCGTCGCCGCCAGGAGGTCTACGCCGAGCAGACCGCTCCGCTGATCGACGTCTACCGCGAGCGCGGCCTGCTGGTCGAGGTCGACGGCCTCGGCGAGGTCGACGAGGTCACCAAGCGCGTCCTCGCCGCGATCGACGGCGCCACCGGAGCCTGAGCGACGACATGGGTTTCCGTGACCGCGGGGTCGAGATCAAGACCCCCGAGCAGATCGCCGTGATGCGGCGCGCCGGCCTCCTGGTCGGCGAGACGCTGGAGCTCCTTCGCTCCTCGGTGCGTCCGGGCATCACGACCGGCGAGCTCGACGCGATCGCGGAAAACAACATCCGGTCGAAGGGCGGCGTGCCCTCCTTCAAGGGATACAGCACGCCGCCCTTCCCGGCCAGCATCTGTGCCTCGGTCAACGACCAGGTGGTGCACGGCATCCCGGGCGACCGGGTGCTCGCCGAGGGCGACATCATCTCGATCGACTGCGGCGCCATCGTCGACGGCTGGCACGGCGACGCGGCGATCACGGTCGCGGTGGGCGAGGTGCCGAGGAGGTGGCCGCCTGATGGCGGTCACCGAGGAGTCGATGTGGCGCGGCATCGCCGCACCAGGCTCGGCGGACGGGTCACCGACATCAGCCACGCGATCGAGTCGTACGTCCGTTCCAAGGGCTCCTACGGGATCCTCGAGGACTACACCGGCCACGGCATCGGCTCACAGATGCACATGGCGCCCCAACGTCCCCAACTACGGTCGCCCCGGCGGGGCCCCAAGCTGGTGCGCGGCATGGCGCTGGCCGTCGAGCCGATGGTCGCCCTGGGGTCGCAGGACACCTACACCGAGGACGACGACTGGACCGTCTCGATGTCGGACGGCCGGTGGGCCGCGCACTACGAGCACACCTTCACCCTCACGCCCACCGGCGCCTGGGTCCTCACCGCACTGGACGGGGGAGAGGCCAGGCTCGCCGAGCTGGGCGTCCCCTTCGGTGGCGCCTGATCCGTCGAGCTCCGCTCCGGATTGGGCTTTCTTGCCCCGAGCCAGTAGGCTGGCGAGTCGGTCCAACGTGGGCATGTGTGGCCGCGCCTGAACGGCTGCCCGAGACTCCTTCCAGGAGGATCGGGAAGTGGTGCGGTCACCGGCTTCACGAGGTCCACCTGCGCGGGTCTTCCGCGGGGAGGTTCCCGGACCACGGTAGACAACAGATCAACAGATTGTGGAGGACATGCCGAAGAAAGAAGGCGTGATCGAGATCGAGGGCACCGTCGTGGAGGCCCTTCCCAATGCCATGTTCCGGGTCGAGCTGACCAACGGACACAAGGTGCTCGCCCACATCAGCGGCAAGATGCGCCAGCACTACATCCGGATCCTCCCCGAGGACCGCGTGGTGGTGGAGCTCTCCCCGTACGACCTCACGCGAGGTCGGATCGTCTACCGGTACAAGTAAGCCAGCCGACACCAGAAAGGCCCTCCGAAGTGAAGGTCAACCCCAGCGTCAAGCCGATCTGCGACAAGTGCAAGGTCATCCGTCGCCACGGCCGCGTCATGGTCATCTGCGAGAACCCGCGCCACAAGCAGCGCCAGGGCTGATGACGGGTGGCTCACCGCCACCGTCTCGCACACCGCAACACCATCCATCGTGATCGCTAGCCACCGGACACCCGGTGGCGAACCACCTCCGGCGCAGCGGCCGGAGCCCGAGTCCGTGGCAGTGCCACGCAAGGACCGGGGCGCGACACGACAGACACCGCTGTGAACAACCGAAGGGAAATGCCAGAACCATGGCTCGCCTCGTTGGTGTGGACCTCCCGCGCGACAAGCGCATCGAGATCGCACTCACCTACATCTACGGCATCGGCCGTACCCGCGCCAAGCAGCTGCTCGAGGCCACCGGGGTTGACCCGAACGCCCGCGTGCACACGCTCGGTGACGAGGAGCTGGTCAAGCTTCGCGACGAGATCGAGGCCAACTTCAAGATCGAGGGTGACCTCCGTCGCGAAGTCCAGGCTGACATCCGCCGCAAGATCGAGATCGGCAGCTACCAGGGTCGCCGCCACCGCATGGGCCTCCCGGTCCGCGGTCAGCGCACCAAGACCAACGCTCGTACCCGCAAGGGCCCGAAGCGGACTGTCGCCGGCAAGAAGAAGAAGTGACGCCTGCACCCGTGGTGCAGCGCTGATCGCCTTCACGAAGCTTTTCGACCAGAACCTCAACAGGAGTTACTGAATGCCTCCCAAGAGCCGCGCGACCAAGGTCCGCCGCAAGGAGAAGAAGAACATCGCTCAGGGCGAAGCCCACATCAAGAGCACGTTCAACAACACGATCGTCACGATCACCGACCCCACCGGTGCGGTGATCTCCTGGGCCTCTGCCGGCACCGTCGGCTTCAAGGGTTCCCGGAAGTCCACCCCGTTCGCCGCCCAGATGGCCGCCGAGGCTGCTGGTCGTCGTGCGATGGAGCACGGCATGAAGAAGATCGACGTCTTCGTCAAGGGTCCGGGCTCGGGCCGCGAGACGGCGATCCGTTCCCTGGGTGCGATCGGCCTCGAGGTCGGCACCATCCAGGACGTCACGCCGGCCCCACACAACGGCTGCCGCCCGCCCAAGCGCCGTCGCGTCTGAGCCTGACGGTTCAGACCCACACGAGACTTCCAAGGAGACTTTGAACAATGGCCCGTTACACCGGCCCCATGACCAAGAAGTCGCGCCGTCTCGGCGTTGACCTCGTCGGTGGCGACGCTGCTTTCGAGCGCCGCCCCTACCCGCCCGGCCAGCACGGCAAGGGCCGCATCAAGGAGTCGGAGTACCTCCTCCAGCTCCGCGAGAAGCAGAAGGCTCGCTTCTCCTACGGCATCCTCGAGAAGCAGTTCTACAAGTACTACGTCGAGGCTTCGCGTCGCCAGGGCAAGACCGGTGACAACCTGCTGCAGCTGCTCGAGGGTCGCCTCGACAACGTCGTCTACCGCGCCGGCTTCGCCCGCACCCGTCGTCACGCCCGCCAGCTGGTCGTGCACGGCCACTTCAAGGTGAACGGCAAGAGGTCAACATCCCGTCCTTCCAGGTGTCGCAGTACGACGTCATCGACGTTCGCGAGAAGTCGCTGGAGATGACCCCCTTCATCGTGGCTCGCGAGACCCACGGCGAGCGCGTCGTCCCCGCGTGGCTCGAGGCGATCCCGTCGCGGATGCGCATCCTCGTGCACCAGCTCCCGACCCGGGCCCAGATCGACCTCCCGGTCCAGGAGCAGCTCATCGTCGAGTTCTACTCGAAGAAGTGATCTTGACCCGGTGGCCACCGTCCGCGGTGGCCACCGGGAGCACGACCTCGCAATTCCTCCTCGTCACTGCAGTTCGGACCCGTCAAATGGTGGGTGGGTCCGGAAAGGAAATCACCAGTGCTTATCGCTCAGCGCCCGACCCTGTCGGAAGAGACCGTTGACGAGTTCCGCTCCCGGTTCGTGATCGAGCCCTGGAGCCCGGCTTCGGTTACACGCTCGGCAACTCGCTGCGTCGCACCCTGCTCTCCTCCATCCCGGGAGCCTCGGTCACCAGCATCAAGATCGACAGCGTCCTCCACGAGTTCTCGACCGTGGAGGGTGTCACCGAGGACGTCACCGAGATCATCCTCAACCTCAAGGGCCTCGTCGTCTCCTCCGAGCACGACGAGCCCGTCACCATGTACCTGCGCAAGTCGGGTGCTGGCGACGTCACCGCCGCGGACATCACCCCGCCGGCCGGTGTCGAGGTGCACAACCCCGACCTGAAGATCGCCACCCTCTCCGACTCCGGCAAGCTGGAGATGGAGCTGGTCGTCGAGCGTGGCCGTGGCTACGTCTCCGCGGTCCAGAACAAGGGCGGCGACAACGAGATCGGCCGCATGCCGGTCGACTCGATCTACAGCCCGGTCCTCAAGGTCACCTACAAGGTCGAGGCCACCCGAGTCGAGCAGCGTACGGACTTCGACAAGCTGGTCATCGACGTCGAGACCAAGCCGTCGATCCGTCCCCGTGACGCCATCGCCTCGGCCGGCAAGACCTTGGTCGAGCTCTTCGGCCTGGCCCGCGAGCTGAACGTCGAGGCCGAGGGCATCGACATCGGCCCGTCGCCCGTCGACGAGCAGCTGGCTGCCGACCTCGCCCTCCCGGTCGAGGACCTGCAGCTGACCGTCCGCTCGTACAACTGCCTCAAGCGCGAGGGCATCCACACCGTGGGTGAGCTCATCGGTCGCTCGGAGCAGGACCTGCTCGACATCTGCAACTTCGGTGCTAAGTCGATCGACGAGGTCAAGGCCAAGCTGGTCGAGATGGGCCTGTCCCTCAAGGACAGCGCTCCCGGCTTCGACCCGCACGCGGCCCTGGCTGCGTACTCGGACGACGACGACGCGTCGTACGTCGAGGACGAGCAGTACTAATCAACCCCACTACCCAGGTACCTGATCCGGCCTGGGAGAAGACGGAGTAGCAGGAATGCCTACCCCCAAGAAGGGCGCCCGCCTCGGCGGCAGCCCGGCGCACCAGCGCCTCATCCTGGCCAACTTGGCCACCCAGCTCTTCGAGCACGGTCGCATCACCACGACCGAGGCCAAGGCGCGCACCCTCCGCCCCTACGCGGAGAAGCTCATCACCAAGGCCAAGAAGGGCGACCTGCACAACCGTCGCGAGGTCCTCAAGGTCATCCGTGACAAGGGCGTCGTCCACGTCCTCTTCACCGAGATCGCCCCGACCTTCGCCGAGCGCCCGGGTGGCTACACCCGCATCACGAAGATCGGCCCCCGCAAGGGTGACAACGCGCCGATGGCCGTGATCGAGCTCGTCACCGAGGCGTACGCCCCCAAGGCTCCGTCGACCAAGAAGACCGAGGCTGCTGCCCCGGCTCCGGTCGAGGAGGCTCCCGTGGAGGAGACCACCGAGGCTCCGGCCGACGAGGTCGCCGCCGAGGAGACCGCTGCTGAGGAGGCTCCCGCCGAGGAGACCACCGAGGCTCCGGCCGAGGACGCCGAGAAGGCCTGACGCACCAGCGTCGTCCAGGACCCGTCACCCGCGAGGGTGGCGGGTCCTGTGCCATTTCAGGCGCCGAGCCGCTGGTCTGAGGCGAGGGCCTGCGGCGTGCCGCGCAGCCGCGCCCCACCGAGGTCGGCACGGGCGCCGGCCTCGTAGCCGGCCTGCATGCCCGAGCCCGACAGCGAGCTGGGCCGGGCCGTCCGCAGCTGTGGGTACTGCTCGGCGACGGCGTGGTCGACCTCGCGGCTGCGGTCGGCCAGCACCAGGCTCGTCGAGCGTCCGGTGGGGGCGCTGCGGGCCTCGGCACGTCGCTCGGCCTCCTCCTCCGACCGGCGGAGCCGCTCGGCGATGGAGATCCGGAAACCCGCCAGCCAGGAGCGTCGGAAGGCGGCCTGGTGCTCACCGTGAGGCACCGGCGTACGCCCCAGGCGCCCGGTCGACTGGAGCAGCAGGCTGGTGAAGAGCAGGTCGGCGCGCTCCAGGTCGGACTCGTGGCCGAAGAGGTGCACCGAGTGCTCGCGTGGGGCGTCGAACGGGGCCCGGGTGCGCAGCACCGCCCGGCAGCGCAGGCCGACGGCGACCGTGCTCAGCAGCTGCGCCTTCTCCCGGGCGTACGGGGCGTCCATGTGCACCACGCGGTCGGCGACGCGGTCGCTGCCCGGGTCGTCGGCGGCCAGCAGGGCGACGTCGATCCCGTGGTCGGCGATGAGCTGGGCCGCCTTGGCGGTGTAGATCTCCGCCTCGGCGGGCGTGGCGGCGGGGTCCTCCGCCTTGGCCAGCAGCTTGCGGACCTTGGCGAGCGCGGCGGTGGTGTGGGTTGTCATGGGCGGCTCCTCGGGCGACGGTGGGGTGCGCCGAGCCTGACAGCGACCACCGACAACTACCGCTGGCTCAGGACGGGTCGCGGCCGATGAAGCCCATGAGCTGCTCGACGGGTCCCGCCTCGGGCGCCACCGGCACGGCCGGACCGTACTGTCCCGAGGCACGCAGCATCTCCTCGATGGGCCGCATCCCGGCCAGGAGGTCGGCGGCGAAGTCGGCGTCGAGGTCGACCGTCTGGCCCGTGGCCCGGGCGAGGTCCCAGGAGTGCATGAAGACGTCGGCGGTGTAGAAGCGGTCCACGGCCTCGTCGAGGCGTGCGGCGCCCACCTGCGGGTGCATGAAGGGTGACTCGGCCTGCGCCGGGTCGTCGAGGAGCAGCTGCACGGCGGCGCACTGCTCGCGCCAGGCGGCCACCGGGTCGACGCTCGCCTGCTGGCGTCGCGTCCAGCCGTACGGGGAGCCGGCGTGCACGAACGAGGGGAACCACGTGGTCAGGTGGTCGACCACGTCGCGGGCGGCCCATCCGTCCACCGGCGCCGGCGCCTCCCAGTCACCTGCACCCTCCACGAGCCCGGTGAAGGTGGCGGCGACCGCTCGGTGGCGCTCGGCGGGATCGGTGGGCAGCATCAGTGGGTTCCTCCGTCGGACAGCAGGCGGTCGAGCTTCTCGTAGCCCTCGTTGACACCAGTCTCCATGCCGGAGGCGAGGAAGGCGTCCCGGCTCTCGAACGAGTCGCACAACGAGACGCCGTGGATGCGGGTGCGACCGTCACCCATGGCGGTGAACGTCATCGTCTCGAGCGCGATCGCCTGCGGCCACTCCTCGTAGCAGAAGGTCTGCACGATGCGGTCGTCCCCGACGTAGGGGAAGGTGCCGCGGAAGGCGTACGACTCCTCGCCGCGCCGCTGGACGTAGCGGTAGGAGCCGAGCGTGCGGCACTCCCACACGTCGATCTCGGTGGTGAGGTCGTGGGGTCCGATCCACCGGGCGAAGAGCTCGGGGTCGGTGTGGGCGCGCATCACCTGCTGCGGGGTGGCGTGCACGTCGCGCCAGATGTGCACCGCCGGGACGCGGTCGTCGGCCTTCACGACGGCGACCGAGACGTGGTCGGCGGGGGAGGGGTGCCACTCCTCGTGGGGCTGCAGGTGGGCCTGGCCGGGGTTCGGCTGCTCGGTGCTCCGGTCGGTGCTCCGGTCGGTGCTCATGACGCTTCTTCCTTGTCGTCCTGGTCCGTGCCGGCCTGGGACGCCTCCGCCTCCATCGACGCCAGCACGGCGTCGAGTCGGGTGAAGCGCTCCTGGGCCTGGCGACGGTAGCGCTCGATCCACCTGGTCATGAGGTCGAACACCTCCGCCTCCAGGTGGACCGGTCGGCGCTGGGCCTGCTTGGTGCGGGAGACGAGTCCTGCGCCCTCGAGCACCTTGAGGTGCTTGGCGACGGCCTGCAGGCTCACGTCGTACGACTCGGCGAGCTCGCTCAGGGTGGCGTCACCGTCGGCGAGCCGGGCGACCATGTCGCGTCGCGTCGGGTCGGCGAGGGCGGCGAAGACCTGGGAGAGCGGGTCGGTCATCGGGTGCCTTCTGCTGAACCAATGGGTTGACTTCGACCGTAGGCCAGCGGTCGAGACCTTGTCAACCATCTGGTTGACCAAGGGTGTCTGGGAGGATGGTCGGGTGCGCATCCGGATCGACCTCGCCTACGACGGCACCGACTTCTCGGGGTGGGCGACCCAGCCGAGGCTCCGCACCGTCCAGGGCACGCTCGAGGCTGCCCTCGCCACCGCCCTGCGCCTGCAGCAGGTGCGCGTCGTCGTCGCCGGGCGTACGGACACCGGCGTGCACGCCCGCGGCCAGGTCGCCCACCTCGACCTCGAGGCCGCCGTGCTCGCCGCCTCCGCCGGCCGCTCCACGGAGCCGCCGCTGCTCGCCCTCCAGCGTCGACTCAACGGCATCCTGCCGGCGGACCTGCGCGTGCACGCCGTCACCGAGGCGCCGGAGGGGTTCGACGCGCGCTTCTCCGCGATCTGGCGGCGCTACGCCTACCGGGTCGCCGACACCCCGGAGCTGGTCGACCCGCTGACGCGCCGCCACGTGCTGGCCTGGCCGCGGCCGCTCGACCTGGATGCGATGAACGAGGCGGCCGGCGCCCTCGTCGGGCTGCGCGACTTCGCCTCCTTCTGCAAGAGGCGCGAGGGCGCCACCACGTGCGTACGTGTGACGAGCTCGAGTGGCAGCGTGACGAGCTCGGCGTCGCGACGGCCCGCGTCGTCGCCGACGCCTTCTGCCACAACATGGTCCGCTCCCTGATGGGCTGCCTGCTGGCGGTCGGGGAGGGGCGCCACCCCGTGACCTGGGCGGCGGAGGTGATGTCGGCCGGGCGCCGCGACCCGCGCGTGGTCGTCGTCCAGGCCCACGGACTCACCCTGGAGGAGGTCGGCTACCCCGAGGGCGCCGAGCTGCTCGCCCAAGCCGAACGTGCACGAGCCAGGAGGACCCTGTGAGCGACGAGACCGAGACCGAGCACTACTTCAGCGCCGACCCCACCGCCCCCTTCGAGCGTGAGCGCTTCACCTGCGAGGTGTGGGACCACGAGCTCGAGCTGGTCAGCGCACCGGGCGTCTTCAGCCGGGGCCACCTCGACCACGCCACCGCCGTGCTCTTCCGCGAGCTCGACCCGCCGGCCATGGGGCAGTTCCTCGACCTCGGCTGCGGCTACGGCCCGATCGGCATCGCCATCGCCAAGGCCGTCCCGCTGGCCCGGGTGATCGGCGTCGACGTCAACGAGCGTGCCGTGCTGCTGGCCAACGAGAACGCCAAGGCCCTCGGCGTCTCCGGCACCTTCGTCGCGGTCACCCCGGAGAACGTCCCCAGCGACTACGTCTTCGACGAGATCTGGTCCAACCCGCCGATCCGGATCGGCAAGGAGGCGCTGCACGAGCTGCTGCTCACCTGGCTGCCGCGCCTGGCGCCGGGCGGCCGCATGGTCAGCGTCGTCGGCAAGAACCTCGGCGCCGACTCGCTGGCCCGGTGGCTCGGCGAACAGGGCTGGCCCACCACGCGGATCGGCAGCCACAAGGGCTTCCGGGTCCTCGAGACGCGCCGCGCCTGAGTCACGCCGGCCGGGTCTCCACGAGGGCGGCGATCTTGTCGATGCGGTGCTCGGGGTTGTCGAACTCGTCGGCCCAGAAGTTGCCCGCGGCGTGGTCCTCGGGCGTCGCGCAGGTCGACAGGGTCAGCATCGGCCGGGTGGCCGTGCGCCCGGGCCGTCCCGGCACCGGCGCGCGCTGGGCGGCGAGCGAGCGCGGTGAGCGGAACGACGTACGACGTGTGCGCACGACCTCGTAGAAGTGCACCAGGTCGCCGGAGCGGACGCGGATCCGTCCGGTCGCCGGGGCGCAGCGACGGTGAGTCGCGCAGTGGTGCCGTCCCGGTGAGGCGGTGGCCGGTGACGATGAAGTTGCCGACCTCGCCGGCCCCACGCCGCCGGCGGGCCGCGGGGTGAGGCCATCTCGCCGGCGTTCTGCAGCGCGGTGCCGCGCGCGTCGTCGGGCGATCCGGGATAGCGCACCACCGGGAAGTCGCGCAGCCCCAAGGCCGGGATCGTGACGTAGGACCGCCGCGGCTCGGGCGCGGTCGGCGTGGGCGACGCCGTCGGCGTCTCCGCAGGCGTGGGGGAGCCGCTGGGGACACCGGTGGGGGTGAGCTCGGGCGTGCGGCTGGGTCTCGCCGTCGGCTCCGAGGGCGTGGTCGAGCTGCAGGCAGCGAGCAGCAGCAGACCGATGGCTGCCACACTCCGCCGCGCTCCCATGCCCCCACGCTAGGTCGGGGCGCCAAACGCCCATGGCAGGGTGTGGCCATGGCTTCCGAGTCCGCTGATCCCGACCCCGTCCGCGTCCTGGTGGTCGGCGCCGACGCCGCCGGGATGTCCGCGGCCCACCAGATGCTCAGGACGGCTCGCCGCACCGGCCGACGCCTCGCGGTGACGGTCCTGGAGGCCGGCGAGGACACCTCGTACTCGGCCTGCGGCATCCCCTACGTCGCCTCCGGCGAGGTCGACTCGACCGACGAGCTGGTCGCCCGCACCGCCGACGAGCACCGCGCGGCCGGCCTGGACCTGCGCTTCGGTGCCCGGGTCACCCACATCGACCTCGACCGTCGCCTGGCCGAGGTCGCCGGGGCGGAGGCGGTGGCGTTCGACGAGGTGGTCGTCGCGACGGGGCGCGACCGGTGATGCCGCCGTGGACCAGCGTCGACGGCGTCCCGGTCGACGGCGTGCACGCCGCCAAGACGCTCCGCGACGCCGACACGTGGGCGCGTCGCCTGGCCACGGGCGGGCCGGTGGTCGTCGTGGGCGGCGGCTACATCGGCGTCGAGATGGCCGAGGCGGCCGTACGCCGTGGCCTCGACGTCACCCTCGTCACCAGGTCACGGGTGCTGAGCAGCTTCGCCCCCGAGATCAGCGCCGTCGTCGTCGCCGGCCTGCGCAAGGCCGGCGTCGAGGTCGTCGAGCACGCCACCGTCGAGGGCGTCGAGGCCTCCGACGGGTCGTGCGGGCGCTGCGCCTGGCCGACCGGACGCTGCCGGCCGACCACGTGGTCGTGGCGCTCGGCGTCACCCCGGCCACCGACCTGCTCGCCCACACCGGGCTGCTCAGTCCCAGCGGGGCGCTGCGCCCGGACGAGCGTGGCCAGGTGGTCCCGGGGGTCTGGGCGGCCGGCGACTGCTGCGAGGTGCGCAGCCGCGACGGCTTCTGGACCTACGCCCCGCTCGGGACCCACGCGAACAAGGCGGGCCGCGTGGTCGGTGAGAACGTCGCCGGGGGCGACCTGCGCTTCCCCGGCATGGTGGGCAGCGCGATCACCCGCTTCGCGCCCGGCCCGGTGCACCTCGAGATCGCCCGCACCGGGATCCTCGACGTGCAGGTCACCGACCCGTCGGTCGACCCGGTCGTCGTCGTCACCGAGGGCACCACCGCGAGCGGCTTCATGCCGGAGGCAGCCCCGATCATGATCCGGGTCAGCGCCGACCGCCCACACGCGGCGGCTGCTGTCGGTGGAGATCGTCGGGGGCCCGGGCGCCGGCAAGCGGATCGACACCGCCGCCGCGGTGCTCTGGTACGGCGGGACCGTCGACGACCTGGCCTGGATGGACCTCTCGTACGCCCCTCCCGTGGCCACCGCCTGGGAGGTGCTCCAGATCGCCGCGCGCCGGGTCGCCGAGCGGATCGACCGCGACGCGCAGCGCTGACGCCGTCAGGCGTGCCGGGCCAGCTCCGCCTTGGCCAGCGAGTTCTTGTGGACCTCGTCGGGGTCGGCCAGGCGCAGCGTCCGGATCCCGGCCGACATCATCGCCAGCGGGAAGTCCTGCGAGACGCCGCCTGCGCCGTGTGCCTGGACGGCGCGGTCGAGGATGCCCTGGACGACCTTGGGCGTGGCGATCTTGATCGCCTGGATCTCGGTGTGCGCGCCGCGGTTGCCCACGGTGTCCATCAGCCAGGCGGTCTTGAGCACCAGCAGGCGCAGCTGCTCGATCTCGACGCGGGACTCCGCGATCCAGTCGCGGATCACGCCCTGCTGCGCCAGCGGGCGGCCGAACGCGACGCGGTGGCTGACCCGGCGGCACATCATCTCCACGGCCAGCTCGGCCACGCCGATCGAGCGCATGCAGTGGTGGATGCGCCCCGGGCCCAGACGGGCCTGGGCGATCGCGAAGCCGGATCCCTCCTCGCCGACCAGGTTGGTCACCGGGACGCGGACGTCGGTGAAGCGGATCTCCGCGTGGCCGCCGTGCTCGTGGTCGTCGTAGCCGAAGACGTGCAGGGGACGCACGACCTCGACGCCGGGGGTGTCACGCGGCACCAGGATCATCGACTGCTGGCGGTGGCGTGAGGCCTCGGGGTCGGTCTTGCCCATCACGATGAAGATCGCGCGCGCAGTCGGGGTTCATCGCGCCGGTGGTCCACCACTTGTGGCCGTTGACCACGTAGTGGTCGCCGTCGCGCACGATCGAGGTCTCGACGTTGGTGGCGTCGGAGGAGGCCACGTCGGGCTCGGTCATCGCGAAGCCGGAGCGGATCCGCCCCTCCAGCAGCGGCGTCAGCCACTGCTCCTTCTGCTCAGGGGTGCCGAAGTGGTGCAGCACCTCCATGTTGCCGGTGTCGGGCGCGGCGCAGTTCATCGCCGCCGGGGCGAGGTTGCCGCTGCGACCGCTGAGCTCGGCGAGCGGGGCGTACTGCAGGTTGGTCAGTCCACCGCCGACGCCCTCGGGGTCGACCCCCGCGGGGAGGAAGAGGTTCCACAGGCCCCGGCGGCGTGCCTCGGCCTGGAGGTCGTTCATGACGGGCGTACGCGTCCACGCGAAGCGGTCGTCGAGGGCGGCGAGCTGTTCGTCGAAGACGACCTCGGCAGGCAGCACGTGGCTCCCCATGAAGTCCTTGAGGTCGGCCACCAGCTCGGTGGTGCGGGCGTCGAACGAGAAGTCCATGTCAGTCCTTTCCGGTGGCGGCGCGCAGGCCGGCCGCCAGCAGCGGCTCGACGGCGTCGCCGATGTGCTCGAACCCGCCGCCGACGGTCTGACCGGCGACGAAGCGGTGGTGGATGCCCTCGAGGATGGCCGCGAGCTTGTAGTGGGCCAGGCCCAGGTGGAACTCCATCGCCCCGGTGAGGGCGTCGACGTCGAGGCCGCGGGCCGCGGCGTAGCGCGTCATTAGGGCGTCGGGGGAGGGGTAGCCCGGCGCGCTGCTGGCGTCGCTGACGCCGAGTGCGGGGACCATCGTCGCGACCCGGTCGTAGACCACCAGCAGCGCCAGGTCGGTGAGCGGGTCACCGAGCGTCGACATCTCCCAGTCGACGACGGCCTTGACGGGCTGCGGGTCGGTGGGCACGGCCAGCAGGTTGTCGAGGCGGTAGTCGCCCGTGGACGATGCCGGGGGCGCCCCCGTCGGTCGGGACGTGGGAGGCCAGGTGGGCCAGCAGCCGGTCGCCGTCGGGCAGCTCGCGGGTTGCGCGGAGCCGGCCATCTGCTTGCCCCACCGGTTGACCTGGCGGGCCAGGAAGCCCTCGGGGCGTCCGAAGCCGTCGAGGCCGACCTCGGCCGGGTCGACCGTGTGCAGCGCGGCGAGCACGTCGACCATCGCGTCGCACAGGTGCGCGGTGGTCTCCTCGCCGAGGGCGCCGAGCTGCTCGGCGTCGCGGAAGGGCGTGCCCTCGACCAGCTCCATCACGTAGAACTGGGCGCCCAGGACCGAGTCGTCGTCGCAGAGCGCGATCGTCCCGGGCACCGGCACGGCGGTGCCGGCGAGCGCGGACATCACGGTGAACTCGCGGCCCATGTCATGGGCGGTGGCCTGGACGTGGCCAGCGGCGGGCGGCGCACGATCCACCGGTCGGTGCCGTCGGTGACCGGTAGGTCAGGTTGGACTTGCCGCCGGCGACCAGCTCGGCGGCCCAGTCGTGTCCGGCGTCGGGGCGGTGGCCACGGAACCACGCCGCGAAGGCGTCGAGGTCCAGGCCGGGCAGCTGGTCGCTCATCGGTCCTCCAGTGCGTCGAGGCCGGCCTGGATGCGGCGCATCCCGGCGAGCCAGCGGTCGGTGTCGCCCGCTCGGGCGCGGTAGTAGTCGGCCACCTCGGGGTGCGGCAGCACGAGGAAGCGTCGTCGGCCAGCGACTCCACCCACGCCTGGGCGACGTCGTCGGGGCTGAGCACGGAGTCGGCTGAGAGCAGCTCCTTCAGCGGACCTGCCTCCTCCAGCATCCGGGTCTGCACGCCCTGGGGGCAGATGGCCTGCACGGCGATGCCCCGGTGCCCGTACGTCGCGGACAACCACTCCGCGAAGCCGACGGCGGCGTGCTTGGTCACCGAGTAGGGCGCGGCACCGAGCATGGTGAGCAGCCCGGCCGCCGAGGCTGACGACGAGCGGCCGCCGCCGGTCTCCAGCCACTCGGGGACCAGCGCGCGGGCTGCGCGCACGTGGGCCATCACGTTGACCTCCTGCAGCGTCGACCAGGCAGCGTCGCTGGTCTCGAGCCAGTCGACCGGCTCGCCCTGCACGTGGTCGAGCCCCGCGTTGGCCATGTAGAGGTCGACGCGACCCAGGGCCTGGGTCGCGTGGGCGAGCAGGCTGCGTACGCCGTCCTCGCTCGCGCAGTTGCCCGGCACGGCGGTGCCGCCGACCTCGTGGGCCACCCGCCAGGCCGCCTCGGCGTCGAGGTCGTTGACCACCACGCGGGCGCCCTCGGCGACCAGGCGACGGGCGAGCGCGGCGCCGATGCCGTGGCCGCGCCGGTGACGACGGCGCCCACGCCGCTGCAGGGCGCCGGCCATCAGACGCCGCCGGTCAGCGTCAGCCCGCCGTCGACGGTGAGCGTCTGCCCGGTCAGCCAGCGGCGTCGTCGGAGAGCAGGAAGGCGACGACGCTGCCGATGTCCTCCGGCTCGCCGAGCCGCTTGAGCGGGTAGGCCGAGGCCACCTCCTCCTCGCGCCCCTCGTACAGGCGCTGGCGAAGCGAGTCTTGACCACCGCGGGGGCCACGCCGTTGACCCGGACGCGCGGCACCGAGCTCGAGGGCGAGCGACTCGGTGAGGCTGATCAGCGTGGCCTTGCTGGCGCCGTACATCGCGATGCCGGGCGCCGGCTTGAGCCCGGCGACCGAGGAGACGTTGACGACCGACGCCGCGCCGTGCTCCTTCATCCAGGCGGCGTGGACGGCCTGCACCCAGCCGAGGGCGGCGACGGAGTTGGTGTCGAGGATCTTGCGCGCCACGTCGAGGTCGAGGTCGACGAGCGGCCCGTACGCCGGGTTGATGCCGGTGTTGTTGACCAGCAGGTCGATGCTGCCGAAGGTCTCGAGCGTGCGGGCGACGACCTCGTCGCGGTGGGCGGCGTCGCCGGCGTTGCCCGCGATGCCGAGCGCGTGCTCGGGGCCTCCGAGCTGCTCCACGGCCTCGGCGAGTGCCTCGGCCTTGCGGGCGGTGACGACCACCTTGGCGCCCTCCGCGACCAGCCGCTCGGCGATCCCCAGCCCGATGCCCCGGCTGGCCCCGGTGACGACAGCGACCTTGGTGTCGAGTCCTCGCACGTCTCTCATCCCTCCACTCGTGGTCCCCGAACCGGTCCGCGGCCGGGTGCGTTGCACGCTGACTAAGCGCTTGCTTACAGTGTCAGGCATGGCAGCGACAGTCAATGGTCCGGACAGCGGCCCCGATGCCCGCCGCAGGCTGTACGACGCCGCCGTGCAGGCCTTCGCCGAGAAGGGGTTCCACGGGACCACGACGCGCGACATCGCCTCAGCCGCCGGGATGAGCCCCGCGGCGCTCTACGTGCACCACCGCTCCAAGGAGGACCTGCTCCACGTCATCTCCGCGACCGGGCACGCCGAGGCGCTGTCGATCTGCCGGCGGGCGGCGGAGAGCGGGGGCTCGCCGACGGCCCAGCTCGAGCAGCTGGTCGTCGACTTCGCCCGCTTCCACTGCACCCACCACACGCTCGCGCGGATCGTGAACTACGAGCTCAGCTCGCTCTCACCCGAGCACCGTGCCGAGATCGACGCCATGCGCGACGAGATGGACGCACTCGCCCGCGGCATCGTCGAGGCCGGCGTCCGCAGCGGCGAGTTCGCCGACGCGCTGTCGGCGGTCACCGCCGCCGCGGTGCTGTCGCTGGGCATCGACATCGCGCGCTGGTACGACGCCGGGCGCGGCTGGTCGCCCGACGAGGTCGCCGAGCACTACCGGGCGCTGACCCTGCGGATGGTCGGCGCGGCCTGACTCACTCGGCGTCGGAGCCGAGCTCCAGCGTCACCGTCCGCTCGTCGCCACCGCGTACGAAGGTCACCTTGACCTTGTCCCCGGGGCGGTAGGTGCGCACCGTGGCGACCAGGTCGTCGGCGCCGTCGACGAGGTGGTCGTCGATGCGGGTGATCACGTCGCCCTGCTCGCCCGGCGTCGCCCGCGCGCGGCGTCCTCGGTGACCTCGCGGACCAGGGCGCCGACCGTGTCGGAGCTGCCGCCGTCGGGGTCGCTGACCCGGATGCCCAGGCGTGCGTGGGTCGGCTGCTCGCCGGCCTTCATCTGGTCGATGATCGGCAGGATCTCGTCCATCGGGATCGAGAAGCCCAGGCCGATCGAGCCGCTCGCCGACGAGGTGCCCGACGAGGCGGTGCGGATCGAGGAGTTGATGCCGACGACGCTGCCGGTCAGGTCGACCAGCGGCCCGCCGCTGTTGCCGGGGTTGATCGCGGCGTCGGTCTGGATCGCCGGGTAGGTCGTCGAGTTGCCCTGGTCGTCGGCCGAGCCGACGTTGACAGGGCGTCCGAGCGCGCTGACGATGCCGCTGGTGACGGTTGCGTCGAGGCCGAACGGGGAGCCGATGGCGACGACCTGCTGGCCGACCTGGAGGTTGCCGGACTTGCCGATCGTGGCGGGCGTCAGCCCCGAGACGCCCTCGGCCTTGATCACCGCGGTGTCGGTGAGCGGGTCGGTGCCGAGCACGGTGGCGTCGGCCCGCGTGCCGTCGTTGAAGGAGACGCGCAGCGGCCGCCCTCGCCGGCCCCCTCGACCACGTGCTCGTTGGTGAGGATCTGTCCGAGCTGAGGATGATGCCGGAGCCCGACCCGGCGCCACTGCTCGACGCGACGTCGATGCGCACCACCGACGGCAGCACCTTCGCGGCCACGCCCTCGACGGTCCCGTCAGCCGTCGACGAGGAGCCCTGGTCGATGACGTTGGAGGTGGTGGTGCCCCTCGAGGAGGTCTCCGCGTCGTCGTTGAGCTGGTCGTACGCCGCCGCGCCACCGAACCCGCCGAGCGTGCCGAGCACGAGCGCGGCCAGGGCGAGGCCGACGCCGCGCTTCCTGGGCCTTGGGCTCCGTGGCCCGGGGCTCCTGCGGTCGGCCCAGCGGGCCGCCGGGCGGAGGGGCGGTGAAGCCGCCGCCGTGCATCGGGGGCGGGGAGGAGGGACCTGAGCCGGCGGGGGAGGGGTGGCGCCGGTCGAGCTGTCCTGGCCGTAGAACGTGGCCGGCGGGATCGGGCGGGTCGCGGGCTCGCGCGGGTCCTGGTCGGGGCTGTGCTCGTTGCTCATGCCTCCACTGTGCCAAGCGACCCTAGGAACTCGCTGAGACGCCGCTGGGCGGTGCCGAAGAGATGGCGCGGGGGCAGGCGTACGTCGGTGGCGCGAGGCCGCGAGAAGACCCGAAATGGCCCGAGGGCCCGACCCCCTGGTGGGAGTCGGGCCCTCGGTGCCGGGGCCTGGGATCAGGCCCAACGCTCCTCGGCGGGCACGAACGTCAGCTCGCGGTCGCCGGTGTAGATCTGCTTCGGGCGAGCGATCTTCTGCTCCTTGTCGGTGATGAGCTCGTTCCACTGCGCGAGCCAGCCCGGGGTGCGGCCGATCGCGAAGAGGACGGTGAACATCTCCGGCGGGAACTGCAGCGCCTCGTAGATGAGGCCCGAGTAGAAGTCCACGTTCGGGTAGAGGCGGCGCTTGACGAAGTACTCGTCCTCGAGCGCGATCTTCTCGAGCTCCTGGGCGATCTCCAGCAGCGGGTTGACGCCCGTCACCTCGAAGACGTCGTCGCAGGCCTTCTTGATCAGCTTGGCGCGCGGGTCGTAGTTCTTGTAGACCCGGTGGCCGAAGCCCATCAGGCGCTCGTCGCCGTTCTTCACGCCCTCGATGAAGGCGGGGATGTTCTCCTTGGAGCCGATGCGCTTGAGCATCCGCAGGACGGCCTCGTTGGCGCCACCGTGCAGCGGGCCGAAGAGGGCACCGACGCCGGCCGCGACGGCCGAGTAGGGGTCGACCTGCGAGGAGCCGACGGAGCGGACCGCGTTGGTCGAGCAGTTCTGCTCGTGGTCGGCGTGCAGGATGAGCAGCACGTCGAGGGCCTTGGCGATGCGCGGGTCGGCGACGTACTTCGACTCCGACATCTTGAAAAGCATCGAGAGGAAGTTCTCGGTGTAGCTCAGGTCGTTGTCGGGGTAGACGAACGGCTTGCCCTGGGCGTGGCGGAACGACCACGCGCCCAGGGTCGGCATCTTCGCGATCATGCGGACCATCTGCATGTGGCGGTTGTCGGCGTCAGCGATGTTGACGGCCCTCGGGGTAGAACGTCGAGAGGGCTCCGACCGACGCCATCAGCATCCCCATCGGGTGCGCGTCGTACCGGAAGCCCTGGACGAACTCCTTCACGTTCTCGTGCACGAACGTGTGGTACGTGATCTCGTGGACCCAGTTCTCGTACTGCTCCTTGGTGGGCAGCTCGCCGTGGATCAGGAGGTAGGCGACCTCGAGGAAGGTCGACTTCTCGGCCAGCTGCTCGATCGGGTACCCGCGGTACTCGAGGATGCCCTTGTCGCCGTCGATGAACGTGACCGCGGAGCGGCACGAGGCGGTGTTCACGAAGCCGGGGTCGTAGGTCGCGAGACCCGGGTCGTCCTCGCCGACCCGGATCTGGCCCAGGTCCTTGGCGGCGATCGTGTTGTCAGTGATCGCGATGTCGTACTCCTGGCCGGTCCGGTTGTCACGGACGGTGAGGGAGTCGGTCGGCTTGGCCGCTACGTCTGTCACGTCGGCTCCTTGCTCGCTGTGGGCGCATGTGTGTTTGTCGTCACCAATTTATCGGCGGCCCGTCCGGACGTCACAGGCGGGTTCCTCGGAACACCTGCTCGCGGAGCCGGTCCGTGCCCGGGGCGTTGAGCCTCGGCGGGGTGACCGCAGGGTCCACACTAGACCCCTGTACGCAGGGACCCCCGCGGCGGGCAGCCGCCCGGCAGTCGCCCGGGAGCCGCCCTGGAGGCGCCCTGGAGAGCTGCCCGAAGGGCGTCGTGGACGACGTACGCCGCCTGCTTTTGACCCATGAACTCCCGCCGCGTACTCTTGCAAGTCGCGGACTCCTGCCGCGCTCTTCGTCGTGCCGTCCACCGGCCTGACGGGGGTGCAGATCCGGACGTCTCGCCCCGCCGGTCCGCCGGCAGGTCGGGTAAGCCGGGCCGTGTTCGTCAGAAGCCGCAGCACCACCACCGGTCGGACACCTTCGACCGGGCCCTACGAACGAGAAGGTTCTCGCCGTGCGCACGTACAGCCCGAAGCCCGCTGACATCCAGCGCGAGTGCACGTCATCGACGCCACCGACGTGGTCCTCGGACGTCTCTCCGTCCAGACCGCCAACCTCCTGCGTGGCAAGCACAAGCCCACGTTTGCTCCGCACATGGACATGGGTGACTTCGTCATCATCGTCAACGCGACAAGATCGCCCTTTCCGGCAACAAGAAGGTCACCAAGCTGGCCTACCGCCACTCCGGCTACCCGGGCGGTCTGACGCCACGCCGTTCGGTGAGCTGCTGGAGAAGGACGCCCGCAAGGCGATCGAGAAGGCTGTGTGGGGCATGCTCCCCAAGAACCGCCTTGGCCGCCAGATGCTCAAGAAGCTCAAGGTCTACGCCGGCCCGAGCACCCGCACCAGGCCCAGCAGGCCAAGCCGTTCGAGATCTCCCAGGTCTCGCAGTAATCTCCAAGGACGAGTGAGGATTTACCGTGGCTGAGACCACCGAGAACAACCAGACCGAGGTCGAGGAGACCTTCGAGACCAACGAGGCCGGCGTCTCCTACACCAGCGAGTCCCGCCCCGTCGGCTGACGCCCCGCTGCGTGCCGCCACCATCGCCCCGGCCGCTGGCACGGGTCGCCGCAAGGAGGCCGTCGCCCGCGTGCGCATCGTCCCCGGCACCGGCGTGTGGACCATCAACGGCCGCTCGATGGACGACTACTTCCCCAACAAGCTCCACCAGCAGATCGCGAACGAGCCGTTCGTGACCCTGGAGCTCGAGGGTCGCTTCGACGTCATCGCCCGCATCCACGGCGGCGGCATCGCCGGCCAGGCCGGCGCCCTGCGCCTCGGCGTGGCCCGCTCGCTCAACGACGTGGACCTCGAGGCCAACCGCCCGGTCCTCAAGAAGGCCGGCCTGCTGACCCGCGACGCCCGCGTCGTGGAGCGCAAGAAGGCTGGTCTCAAGAAGGCCCGCAAGGCCTCGCAGTTCAGCAAGCGCTGATCCCAGCACCACCGACACACCCCGTCGCGGCTCCGGCCGTGGCGGGGTGTTCGCGTGTCAGGGGGTGACCGCCGTGTGGCGCGATGCGCGACCGGTCGCCGGCGTCGACTAGCCTCGTGCGAATGGCACGACTCTTCGGAACTGACGGTGTACGCGGTCTGGCCAACGACACGTTGACCGCCGAGCTGGCTCTCGACCTCGCCGTCGCCGCGGCCCACGTGCTCGCGGCACGGGGTGAGTTCGAGGGACACCGACCCCTGGCGGTCGTCGGCCGGGACACCCGCATCTCCGGGCAGTTCCTCGAGGCCGCCGTGGTGGCCGGCCTGGCGTCGGCCGGTGTCGACGTCATGCTGCTCGGCGTGCTGCCCACGCCCGGCGTGGCCCACCTGACCGCCAGCCTGGGCGCCGACCTCGGCGTCATGCTCTCGGCCTCCCACAACGCGATGCCAGACAACGGCATCAAGTTCCTGGCCCGTGGTGGCAAGAAGCTCGAGGACGCCGTCGAGATCGCCATCGAGCAGCGCCTCGGCCAGGCCTGGGAGCGCCCGACCGGCGCGGCCGTCGGACGGGTGACCACGCACCCCACCGCCATGGAGGAGTACGCCGCCCACCTGGTCCGCACCATCGAGCACCCGCTCGCGGGGGTCACGGTGGTCGTCGACTGCGCCGAGGGTGCGGCCCACGCGTCGGCGCCCAAGGCGCTGGCCGACGCTGGAGCCACGGTGATCGCCATCCACGCCGACCCCGACGGCACCAACATCAACGAGAACTGCGGCTCCACCCACCTCAGCGACCTGCGCGCCGCCGTCCTCGCGCACGGCGCCGACGCCGGCTTCGGCCTCGACGGCGACGCCGACCGCTGCCTGGCGGTGGACGCCGAGGGCACGGTCGTCGACGGCGACCAGATCCTCGCCATCCTCGCGCTCGCCCTGGAGGACCAGGGCAAGCTCGCCAAGAACACCGTCGTGGCGACCGTGATGAGCAACCTCGGCTTCGTGCAGGCGATGAAGGCCCACGGCGTCGGCGTGCGCCAGACGAAGGTCGGCGACCGCTACGTGCTCGAGGCGATGAACATCTCCGGCTACAGCCTCGGTGGTGAGCAGTCGGGCCACGTGATCCTGCGCGACCACGCCACCACCGGCGACGGCACCCTGACCGCCCTGCACCTGGTGGAGCGGATGGTGACCACCGGCCTCTCCCTCAAGGAGCTGGCCGCGGTGATGGAGAAGCTGCCCCAGGTCCTGGTCAACGTGCCCGACGTCGACAAGTCGCGCGCCGACGACGACGCCGTGGTCGCGGCGGCGGTCGCCGAGGAGGAGGCCCTGCTGGGCGAGCGGGGCCGCATCCTGCTGCGCCCCTCCGGCACCGAGCCCCTCGTCCGCGTGATGGTCGAGGCGCCGACCGAGGCCGAGGCGCAGGCCGTGGCCGACCGCCTGGCGCTGGTGGTCAAGGCGCAGCTGGCGTTCTGAGCCGGGTGCGGGGGAGGGCGAACCCTCAGAGCTTGCGCAGGCGCACGTAGCGCACCGAGTGGTCGCTGTCCTTGCGCAGCACCAGGGTGGCGCGGCTGCGCGTCGGGAGCACGTTCTGCTCCAGGTTGGGGCCGTTGATCGTGTCCCAGATCCGGCGCGCCTCGTCGACCGAGGCGTCGTGGGTGAGCTGGGCGTACTTGGAGAAGTACGACGCGGGGTCGCGGAAGGCGGTCTCGCGCAGCCGCAGGAAGCGGTCGACGTACCAGTTGCGGATGTCGGAGACCGCGGCGTCGACGTAGACGGAGAAGTCGAAGAAGTCGCTGACCGCCAGGCCCGTACGACCGTCGTCGCGCACCCGGGCAGGCTGGAGGACGTTGAGACCCTCGACGATGACGATGTCGGGCCGCTTGACGACGACCTTCTCGTCGGGCACGACGTCGTACACCAGGTGCGAGTAGGTGGGAGCCTCGACCTCGTCCTTGCCCGACTTGATGTCGACGACGAACTTCAGCAGCGCGCGACGGTCGTACGACTCCGGGAACCCCTTGCGCTGGAGCAGTCCGCGGCGCTCGAGCTCGGCGTTGGGGAAGAGGAAGCCGTCGGTGGTCACCAGGGCCACGTTGGGGTGCTCGGGCCAGTGGGCGAGCATCTGCTGCAGCACGCGGGCGGTGGTGGACTTGCCGACCGCCACCGATCCGGCGATCCCGATCACGAAGGGCGTGCGCGGCGGGTACTGGTGCTGGAGGAACTCCTCCTGCTTGCGGTGCAGGTTGCCGGCGCTCTCGACGTACATCGACAGCAGCCGCGAGAGGGGCAGGTAGACCTGCTCGACCTCGTCGAGGTTGAGCGAGTCACCGAGTCCCCGGAGTCGGTGGATCTCCTCCGCGCTGAGCGGAGAACCGGTCTGTCCGGCCAACGAGGCCCAGGCCGCGCGGTCGAGCTCGACGTACGGGGATGACTCTTCCGGTGCGGGCACGCTGCATTCTTACAGCCTCCGCCGGGGGATAGACTCACCCCCATGTGCGGAATTGTGGGGTACGTGGGGGCCAAGCAGGCGCAGGACGTCGTGATCGAGGGCCTGCGCCGGCTCGAGTACCGGGGATACGACTCCGCCGGCATCGCCCTGGCCCACGAGGGCTCCGTGGTCTGGGACAAGCGGCCCGGCAAGCTCGCCAACCTCGAGGAGGCCATCGCCTCCACGCCGCTGCCCGCCTCCACCACCGGCATCGGCCACACCCGCTGGGCCACCCACGGCGCGCCGAACTACGCCAACGCCCACCCGCACCTGGGGAAGAAGGGCCGCCTGGCCGTCGTCCACAACGGCATCATCGAGAACTTCGCCCAGCTCCGTGCCGAGCTGGAGGCCGCCGGCCACGAGATGGTCTCCGAGACCGACACCGAGATCTCCGCGCACCTGCTCGAGAACGAGGTCGCCGCCGGCGCCGACCTGACCACTGCCATGCAGAACGTCTGCCGCCGCCTGGAGGGCGCCTTCACGCTGGTCGCCCTGGACGGTGCCGACCCGTCGCGCGTGGTCGCCGCGCGCCGCAACTCCCCGCTCGTGGTGGGCCTGGGTGAGGGCGAGAACTTCCTCGGCTCCGACGTCGCCGCCTTCATCGAGCACACCCGCGAGGCGCTCGAGCTGGGCCAGGACCAGGTCGTCACCATCACCCGCGAGAGCGTCGAGGTGACCGGCTTCGACGGCAGCCCCGCCGAGGGCAAGCAGTACCACGTCGACTGGGACCTGAGCGCCGCCGAGAAGGACGGCCACGACTGGTTCATGCGCAAGGAGATCTTCGAGCAGCCGCGCGCGGTCGCCGACTCGCTCCTGGGCCGCCGGGCCGCCGACGGTCGCCTCCAGCTCGACGAGATGCGCCTCGACGACGCTGAGCTGCGCGACATCGACAAGATCATCATCATCGCCGCCGGCACGTCGTACTACGCCGGCATGGTCGCCAAGTACGCCATCGAGCACTGGACCCGGATCAGCGTCGAGGTCGAGCTCGCCAGCGAGTTCCGCTACCGCGACCCGATCCTGACCCACTCGACGCTCGTCGTCGCGATCAGCCAGTCCGGCGAGACCGCCGACACCCTGCAGGCGATCCGCCACGCCCGCATGCAGCGTTCGAAGGTGCTGGCCATCTGCAACACCAACGGCTCGACGATCCCGCGCGAGTCCGACGGCGTCATCTACACGCACGCCGGGCCCGAGATCGGCGTCGCCTCCACCAAGGGCTACGTCACCCAGCTGGTGGCCTGCTACCTGCTGGCGCTCTACCTGGCGCAGGTGAAGGGCACGCTCTTCGGCGACGAGATCAACAACGTCATGGACCAGCTCGACGACATGCCCGGCCACCTCGAGACCGTGCTCTCGCAGGCCGAGAACGTCTACGACTTCGCGCGTGCCCACGTCGACACCACCTCGGTGCTCTTCCTCGGGCGTCACGCCGGCTACCCGGTGGCGCTCGAGGGTGCGCTCAAGCTCAAGGAGCTGGCCTACATCCACGCCGAGGGCTTCGCCGCCGGTGAGCTCAAGCACGGCCCGATCGCGCTGATCGACGAGGGCCTGCCCGTCTTCTGCATCGTGCCGCCGCGCGGCCGCGACCAGCTGCACGACAAGATGCTGTCGGGCATCCAGGAGGTGCGGGCCCGCGGGGCGCGCACCATCTGCCTGGCCGAGGTCGACGACGACACCATCGAGCCCTACGCCGACACCCTGATCCGGCTGCCGAAGGTGCCGGTGCTGCTCCAGCCGCTGGTGGCGGTCATCCCGCTGCAGCTCTTCGCCTGCGAGCTGGCCACCGCCATGGGCAACGACGTCGACCAGCCGCGCAACCTGGCCAAGTCCGTCACGGTCGAGTGACGCAGGTCTGAGCGCAGGCCCGGGAGGCAGCCATGGCCGTGATCGGGGTGGGGATCGACGTCGCCGACGTCGCCCGGTTCGGTGAGTCGCTGGAGCGTACGCCCGGACTGCGGGCCCGGCTCTTCACGCCGAGCGAGGCGGGGCGGCCGCTGGCCTCGCTGGCCGCACGCTTCGCGGCCAAGGAGGCGCTCGCCAAGGCGTTGGGCGCCCCGGTCGGGATGGCGTGGCACGACGCCGAGATCATCTCGGAGGAGACCGGCCGCCCGCGCTTCGAGATCCGCGGCACCGTGGCCCAGCGGGCAGCCGAGCTGGGGGTCGACCGGGTCCACGTCTCGCTCTCGCACGACGCCGGGATCGCCTCGGCGATGGTGGTCCTGGAGGGCTGAGCCCGCTGCCGGGAGTCAGCCGAACCAGTGCAGCTCACGGCCGTGGCCGTGGGTGTGCGCGACGGCTCGTCCGTCGACCCCGAGCACGAAGTGCAGGTCGGGCTCCGGGCCGGTCCGGGTGACCGACGGCAGCACGCTCCCGGACTCGTTGCTCACCCAGTGGCAGGCCCCAGAGGCCACCAGGTCGCGCATCATCGTGTCGAAGCGCTCCCGGTCGGCGGGCTCGAGGTAGGCGATCACCGCGGTGTGGAAGACCACGACGGTGCCGTGGGCGCCGGCCCGGGCCACCAGGTCGGGCAGCTCGTCGAGCAGGTTGCCCTGCACCAGCTGTGGCGGGTCGTCCTGCGCCACCCGGATCGCCTGGGCGAGGCGGCGCAACCGCTCGTCCTGCTCGGGCCACACCAGCTGGGCCAACCAGGCCATCGCGCCGGGGTCGGTGACGTCGAGCGGGTTGAGGTCGACGCCTCCGCGCCACGCCACCTCCGGCAGCGAGTCGGGCAGCGGTGCGGCACCGTCCACCCGGCACGGCAGCCGCGGCTCGTCACCCAGCTCGACGGTGCCCTCAGCCGTCTCCCAGGCGTACCCCCAGCGGTCGGGGAAGAGGTTGAGCCCGGCAGCGGCCCCCACCTCGAGCAGCGCCAACGGGCCCTCGAAGCCGGCGAAGGCGGGGAGCAGCGTGGCCAGTCGACCGACCTCGTTGGTCTGGGTGGCCCGGGCCATGACGGTGGCGCGGATGCTGCCGTCGTCGAGCAGCAGCGCCTCGCGCAGGGCGGCGTACGGGCCGGGGGCAGGGACGCCGTGCCAGCGCGCGGCGGCGAAGACCAGGTTGGGCTGCTGCTTGATCCCCGGCAGCGTCTCCAGCCAGGCCACCAGCTCGGGGTCCTCGGCGGCGGCCCGGGCCCACGAGGAGAACGTGGGCGAGTCGCTGGCCTCCTCCGCGAACTGGCGGTAGGCCGAGGGAACGTCGAGATGGGGGTCCATCTGTCGACCGTAGCGGGTGACCGCCGATGGCTACGCTGGGCCCATGCGCCGTGCCCACACCGTCGAGCAGGTCCGAGCCGCCGAGCAGCCGCTGCTCGAGACCCAGCCGCACGGCGCCCTGATGGCGCGAGCCGCGACCGGGCTGGCCGTGGCGGTGACCGCCGAGCTGCACCGGCGTCGGGGCGCGACGTACGGCGCCCGGGTGCTGCTGCTGGTGGGGCCCGGCAACAACGGCGGGGACGCGCTGCACGCCGGCGCCTGGCTGGCGCGACGCGGCGTCGCGGTGCGCGCGGTGGCGCTCGGACCGGCGCTGCACCCCGAGGGACTGGCGGCCTTCACCGGGGCCGGTGGTCGAGTCGTCGCGCTCGCCGAGGCCTTGCGGTTCCACGCCGACCTGGTGCTCGACGGCATCGTGGGGATCGGTGGCTCGCCGGGGCTGCGCCCGGACGCGGCGGCAGCACTCGAGGCCCTGAGCGGTGTCCCCGTCGTCGCCGTCGACCTGCCCTCGGGCGTCGACGTCGACACCGGCGAGACCCCGCTGCCCCACGTCGAGGCGGCGCTCACGGTCACCTTCGGCACGCACAAGGTGGCCACCCTGGTCGACCCCGCCGCTCGCGCCTGCGGCCGTGTCGAGCTCGTCGACATCGGCCTCGAGCTGCCCGCGCCCGCCCTCGAGGCCCTGGAGGCGTACGACGTGGCCCGGCTGCTCCCGGTGCCGGGGGCGACGGCGCACAAGTACACCCGCGGCGTCGTCGGCGTCCGAGCCGGGTCGTCGACCTATCCGGGGGCCGCGCTGCTCTGCGTCGCCGGGGCCAGCTCGGGCATGGCCGGGATGGTCCGTTTCGTCGGCCCCGACGCGGTGGCCGACCGGGTGCGCGGCCACTTCCCCGAGGTCGTGGGCCCCGGGCGGGTGCAGGCGTGGGCGGTGGGCTCGGGCGGCGACGCCGACGCGGAGGCGATGCTGCGCGACGCGCTCGCCGACGACGTGCCGGTCGTGGTCGACGCCGACGCCCTGGCCCACCTGCACCACAGCGGCTCCACGCCGCGCCACCGGATGGTCCTCACCCCGCACGCCGGCGAGCTCGCGGCGCTGGTGGGGGAGTCCCGCGAGGAGGTCGAGGCCGCGCCGCTGCGCCATGCCCGCCGGATCGCCGGCCACTGGCAGGCGGTCGTGCTGCTCAAGGGGGCGCGCACGCTGGTCGTGCATCCCGACGGGCGGGCCCGGGTCAACACCACCGGGACGCCGTGGCTGGCCACCGCCGGCTCGGGCGACGTGCTCACCGGACTGGTCGGGTCGCTGCTGGCGAGTGGGCTGGACCCCTTCGACGCGGCCTCGGTCGGCGCCTGGCTGCACGGCGAGGCGGGCTCCCGGGCAGCCGAGTCCGGTCCTGTGGTCGCCACCACGATCGCGCGCCACCTGACGGGGATCATCGGCGAAGTCACCCACCGGATGTGACAATTGACCCCATGACTGATGGGGCGCACCCGGCTCGGGCCGAGATCGTCGTCGACCTCGACGCCGTCGCCCACAACGTCGCGACCCTGCGTGAGGTCGTCGCTCCCGCGGCGCTGATGGCCGTGGTGAAGGCCGACGGCTACGGCCACGGGATGGTCGAGGTGGCCCGGGTGGCCCGGGCCAACGGAGCCGACTGGCTGGGCGTGGCCACCCCCGAGGAAGCGGTCGCGCTCCGCGCCAGCGGTGACGAGGGCCGACTGCTCTGCTGGCTCGCCGCCCCCGGTGACCCGTACGACGCTGTGCTGGCCGCCGACGTCGACGTCGCGGCGTACACGCCCTCCCAGCTCAACGAGATCGCCGCCGCTGCGGCCCGGGCCGGGGTCACCGCGCGCGTCCACCTGAAGATCGACACCGGTCTCTCCCGCGGCGGTGCCACCCCCGAGCAGTGGCCCGACCTCTGCGCCCACGCCCGTGATCTCGAGCGCGCCGGCTCGGTGCGCGCGGTTGCCGTCTGGTCGCACCTGGTCGCCAGCGACGAGCCCGACCACCCGGCCAACACCGACCAGTCGAAGGTGTTCGACTGGGCCGTTGACGTGGCCGAGCAGGCCGGGCTGCAGCTCGAGGCGCGCCACCTGGCCAACTCCGCCGCCGCCGTGCTGCGCCCTGACCTGCGCCACGACATGGTGCGCTGCGGCATCGCGGTCTACGGCCTCGACCCGGCTCCCGGCGTCACCCCCGACATCGGCCTGGTGCCGGCGATGACCGTCCGTGGCCGGTTGGCCATGGTCAAGGAGGTGCCGGCCGGCGCCGGTGTCTCCTACGGCCACGCCTGGGTGGCGCCCGCCCCCACCACGCTGGGGCTGGTCCCGGTCGGCTACGCCGAGGGGATCCCGCGGGCCGCGAGCCCCGGCGCCGAGGTCTGGGTCGACGGCGCCCGGCGCCCGGTGCGCGGCAAGGTCTGCATGGACCAGCTGGTCGTCGACCTCGACGGCGACACCCCTGCCCCCGGCAGCGACTTCGTGCTCTTCGGGCCGGGCCGCGAGGGCGAGCCGACTGCGCAGGAGTGGGCCGAGGCGGTCGGGACCATCAACTACGAGATCGTGACCCGGATCGGTGGGCGGATGCCACGCCGGTACGTCGGGAAGGACCGCGCGTGAGTCGCACCGGCAAGGCCTGGGGAGTGGCGGCAGGGCTGGTGGGTGTGGCAGCGGCCGGCGCCACCGCCCGCGCGGTCCAACAGATCAAGGCGCGACCCGGCGCTGGTGACGCCACGCCCTTCGGGTCGCTGTCGTCACCGTCGCTCAAGGTCGTGACCGACGACGGGATCGACCTGCACGTCGAGATCGACGAGCCGGACCCGGGCCACGACAACGGCCTGACCGTGGTCTTCGTGCACGGCTTCACCATGAGCCGGCACTGCTGGCACTTCCAGCGGGCCGCCTACCGTGGCCTGGTGCGGACGGTCTTCTACGACCAGCGCTCGCACGGCGACTCGGCCCGCTCCACGGGCGAGAACTGCACCATCGACCAGCTCGGCCGCGACCTCAAGCGGGTCGTGGAGACCACCGCGCACGGTCCGGTCGTGATCATCGGGCACTCCATGGGTGGGATGAGCCTGATCTCGATGGCCGCGCAGTTCCCCGAGATGTTCGGCGACAAGGTCGTCGGCACCGCCCTGATCGGCACCACCGCCGGTGGCCTCGACCCGGGCCGCATCCTCTTCCCGATGCTGCCGCTGGGCTCCCTCGGCGGCCGCGCGATCGGCCGGCTGGTGCGGGTCCTCGACCGGGGGCACACAGCGGTCGACTGGGCCCGGGCCACGGGCTTCCGGCTGGCGGAGGTCGTGGTCAACCGCTTCGCCTTCGGCGTCGACGTGCCGCGCAACTACGCCGAGTTCGTCTTCGACATGATCGACGCGACCCCGTTCGAGGTGGTGGCCGACTTCTACCCGTCGTTCGCCTCGCTGGACCACTACGACAACCTGGGCGCGCTCGGCCAGGCGCCCTGCACCGTGATCGGCGGGACGCTCGACAAGCTCACCGGCATCGGCCACAGCCGCAAGCTGCACTCCCGGATCCCGGGCTCGGAGCTCTTCGAGGTCAACGGCGCCGGGCACATGGTGCTGCTGGAGCGGCACGACGAGGTCAACGCCGAGCTCGACCACCTCTTCGAACGGGCCCTCGCGCGGGCCGAGGAGAATGCTGGATGAACCCCCGACCCGACCTGACCGTGACCAGCGTCGGCGCCGAAGCAGCCCCGGAGGTGTACGAGGTGGTGCGCGCCGCGTTCGGCGCGCGCCCGGCCCTCGACCCTCCCGCCGACGCCCTGGCGGAGACGCCCGAGACGATCGCCGCGGCCCTGGGCCGTGCCCGTGGGCTGCTGGCGCGCCTCGACGGTGAGCCCGTCGGCGCGGTCCTGCTCGACCCGCACGACGACACCGTCTACCTCCGCCGCTTCGGCGTGCACCCGCGCGGGCAGGGCCGGGGCGTCGCCTCGGCGCTCCTCGAGGCAGCGATCGCGCACGCCCCCGCCCAGCAGACGATGACCGTGCTGGCTCGCCCGGAGATGCCACGCACCATCGACTTCTGGCGCTCGAAGGGCTTCGACCGTGAGGTCACCGTCGGCCCCTACCTCCAGCTCTTCCTCGACCTCCCGGCCCGGCACGAGGTGCCGGACGGCGAGGCCATGCAGGAGCTCGGCCGGCGCGTGGGCCGTCTGCTGGAGGCCGGCGACCTGCTGGTCCTCACCGGCGAGCTGGGCGCCGGCAAGACCACCTTCACCCAAGGCCTCGGCGAGGGTCTCGGGGTACGTGGCGGGGTCACCTCGCCCACCTTCGTGATCGCCCGCGTCCACCCCTCCCTGGTCGGGGGCCCCGACCTGGTCCACGTCGACGCCTACCGCCTGGGTGGCATCGACGAGCTCGACGACCTCGACCTCGACACCTCGCTCGACGAGGCCGTCACGGTGGTGGAGTGGGGCGCCGGGGTGGCGGAGGGCCTGGCCAGTCGCCGGCTCGAGGTGCGGGTGACCCGCGCCCTGGGCGGCGACGACGCCGAGCTCTCGCTGGAGGACCACGACCCCCGGGTGGTCGAGCTGCGCTGGGTGCGCGAGCAGTAACCTCGAACAATGCTCCTCGCCTTCGACACCGCGACCCCGCTGGTCACGGTCGCCCTGCACGACGGCCACGACGTCGTCGCCGAGCAGGTCTCCGAGCGGCCGATGAAGCACGGCGAGTCGCTCGCCCCGCTGATCGACGCGGTGACCCGCGGCGCCGGCATCGTCCGCCAGGACCTCACCGCCGTCGCGGTGGGCGCCGGCCCCGGCCCCTTCACGGGGTTGCGCGTGGGCCTGGTGACTGCCCGCACGCTGGGCATGGCGCTGGAGATCCCGGTCTACGCGGTCTGCACGCTCGACGTGCTGGCGGTCGAGGCCTTCGACACCGGGGCGGTCGACGGCTCCTTCCTGGTCGCCACCGACGCGCGACGCAAGGAGGTCTACGTCGCGTCCTACACCGACGGCGTACGCGTGGACGGGCCTGCGGTGCTGAAGCCCGCCGCGGGCGCGACCTCGGCGCCGGTGGTCGGGGAGGGCGCGCTGCTCTACCCCGACGACTTCCCGTACGCCGTCGGGCCCTCGCGTCCCTCGGCCGGCTGGTTGGCCCGGGTGGTGTCGGAGGAGCGTGCCGAGCTGCTCGACCCCGAGCCCCTCTACCTGCGCCGCCCGGACGCGGTCGCCAACGCCGCACCCAAGCCGGTCTCGTGAGCCTGCGGGCGTACGAAGCCTCCGACCTGCCTGCGCTGGTCGCGCTGGAGCGCGACGCCTTCGCCGACGACGCGTGGAGCGCCGACGCGCTCGCGGAGCTGGTCGCCACCGAGGGCCGGCGCCTGGTGGTCGAGGAGCGTGACGGAGCCGTCGTGGGCTACGTGCTGACCGGCCTGGCCGGCGACTTCGTCGACCTGCTGCGGATCGCCGTGACGCCCACCGCCCGACGCGGCGGCGTCGCCTCCCGGGTGCTCGACGCCGCGGTGCAGGCCGCGGCCGGTGACGGTGCCGACCGGATGCTGCTGGAGGTCAGTGAGGCCAACACCGGCGCGCACGCCTTCTACCTGCGCCACGGCTTCGCCGAGATCGACCGCCACGCGGGCTACTACCGCGACGGCTCCACCGCGCTGGTGATGATGCGCGAGTTGCCCACCCCGGAGAGGATGGACCCGTGAACGACGCAGTGACCACGACCGGCTCGAACACCCAGGACGGACCCCTGGTGCTCGGCATCGAGACCTCGTGCGACGAGACCGGCGTCGGCATCGTGCGTGGCCACACGCTCCTGGCCGACGCGGTCGCCAGCAGCGTCGACGAGCACGCCCGCTTCGGTGGGGTCGTGCCCGAGGTCGCCAGCCGGGCCCACCTCGAGGCGATGGTCCCGACCATCGAGCGGGCCTGCGACACCGCCGGCGTCAAGCTCTCCGACATCGACGCCGTCGCGGTGACCAGCGGTCCCGGGCTGGCGGGTGCCCTCCTCGTCGGGGTGGTGCCGCCAAGGCGCTGGCCTGGGGGCTCGGCAAGCCGATCTACGGCGTCAACCACCTCGCCGCCCACGTGGCCGTCGACCAGCTGGAGCACGGCGCGCTGCCCGAGCCCTGCCTGGCGATGCTGGTCTCGGGTGGCCACTCCAGCCTGCTCAAGGTCGAGGACGTCACCGTCGGCGTCGACCCGCTCGGGGCGACCATCGACGACGCGGCGGGGAGGCCTTCGACAAGGTCGCCCGCCTGCTGGGGCTGCCCTTCCCGGGCGGCCCGCACATCGACCGCAGCGCGGCGAGCGGCAACAGCGTCGCCATCGACTTCCCCCGCGGCCTCACCTCGCGCCGCGACCTGGAGCGCCACCGCTTCGACTTCTCCTTCTCCGGCCTGAAGACCGCGGTCGCCCGGTGGGTGGAGGCCCAGCAGCGGGCCGGGGCGACGATCGACGTGCCCGACGTCGCCGCCTCCTTCCAGGAGGCGGTCTGCGACGTGCTCACCCGCAAGGCGATCGACGCAGCGGTGACCCACGGCATCGACGACATCCTGATCGGGGCGGCGTGGCCGCCAACAGCCGGCTGCGGGCGATGGCCGTCGAGCGGGCCGAGGCCAAGGGGATCCGCGTACGCGTGCCCCGCCCCGGCCTCTGCACCGACAACGGCGCGATGGTCGCCGCGCTGGGCGCCGAGCTCGTCGCCCGCGGACGTACGCCCTCGGCCCTGGACCTGCCCGCGGACTCCAGCCAGCCGATCACCACCGTCGTCGCCTAGGGGCTGACCCGGACGCCACGAAGGGCCCGACCGACCGGTCGGGCCCTTCGCACGGGGTTCTTCGAGGTGCGTCAGGGGTTGGCGGGGGGCACGTAGGGAAACAGCATGTCGTCGCCGTCGACGGACGGTCCGGCCTGCTCGACCTCGCCGGTCGTGGAGACCCGGAAGAGCCGCCAGTTCTGCCCCACGGAGTTGAAGCTGGGCACCACCACGTGGTCGGCGTCCTCCCAGACCCCGGTCGGGAACCCGCCCTGCTCGCCGTGGGGGTTGATCCAGAAGAGGACCTCACCGGTCGCGGCGTCGGCAATGCCCAACCTCGGGTCCCCCCATCCCGACCCGTACGCGTCCTCGACCAGGGCCAGGGTGCCGTCGGGGGAGAAGGACTGCACCGCGATGTCGCAGCTGTTCCAGACCGGCCCCTCCTCCAGGTCGACGACCCGAGTGCACGGGGCTTCCTGGCCGGGCTGCGCGGGGTCCTTCAGGGCGACGACGGAGCCGTGCATCGCCGTGGCGTCCATCGCCTTCTCAGCGACCTCGCTGAAGCGGCCGCCTCGCCCTCGACGAACATCGGGCTGCGCGAGTCGAAGGAGAGCAGCACCCGGCAGCCGGGCTGGGGGGCGGCGGCGCAGGCCGCGTCGCCCTCGACACTGACCACCTCGGCGTAGGGGTCCGGGCCGGGGAGCTTGCTCAGGATCCGCTCCTGGCCGTCGGGGGAGAGCAGCCGGATCGTCTCGTCGGCGCCCACGTAGGCCGCCAGGTCACGGTCCGGGCTGATCGCGAAGGCGCTCGCGCTGTGTCGTGCTCCTGCGGGGGCTCCTGGCCGTCGGGGTCGACGACGTGCAGCTTCGAGACCCCTGCGTGGGTGATGATCCAGCGGTCGCCGAACGAGGAGACCTGGTCGCTGGGGCCGTTCTCTCGGTGCCGGGCGGCAGGAACTCACGGCGGAAGTCGTCGCCGAACCACCCGGCAGCGGGCTTGCCCTGCGGTGCGTCGGCCGAGAGCGTGACGTCGTCGCGCGGACCGGGGACGGGCTCGGGGGACTGGGTGGTCGGGGCCACCGGGTCGCGGGTCGGGCCGTCGTCCAGCGCCAGGAAGGCGGTCGGGTGATCACCGCGGCCGCTGCGGCGGCCACCGCGACGGAGAGCGTCGTACGACGGCGGCGGATGGCGCCGGCCCGCACCTTCACGTCGGCGAGGTCGAAGGGGCCTGGGGCGCCTGCGGGACGTGGTGGCGCAGGGCGTCGCCGACGCGCTGGCCGGTCTGCTGGTCGTTCATCGGTACTCCTCGGGGACAGGGAGCGGGGCGCGCGGTCGCGCAGGTGGGCGAGGGCTCGGCTGCACTGGGACTTCACGGTCCCGACAGAGACGCCGAGCACCTCGGCGGTCTCGGCCTCGCTGAGCTCCTCGTAGTAGCGGAGCACCACGACGGCGCGCTGCCTAGGGGAGAGGGTCTGGACGAAGGACCACAGCGCCTGGCTGCGGCCGTCGTCGTAGGTGTCGTCGACCGGCGTCTCCGGCACCTTGTACGTCGTGTGCTCGCGCCTCTTGAAGGCGCGGCGCCACAACGAGGTGTGCTCGTTGACGAGGATGCGACGGGCGTAGGCGTCGATCGAGTCGGCCTCACGGACGCGGTCCCAGGCCAGGTAGACCTTGGCCAGGGCCGTCTGCAGCAGGTCGGCGGCGTCGTGGGGATTGCCGGTCAGGGCCCAGGCGGTGCGGTGGAGCGCGGGCTGGCGGACGAGCAGCCAAGCCTCGAACTCGGCGTCGCGCGTGCGTGTGCTGGGCATCGTCACCTCCGTCGCGCTCGCCCCCGTGGTCGTCATTGTGTCTCCTCCCGGGCCTGTCGGTCAGGCCCTTCACTGCCGAGACGCGGTCGCGGGCCGCAGGGTTGCACCTGATTGACGGAAGGGGTGCGGCGGTGCTCGCACCCGTGGACTCGCCTGTGCTTGCATGCGTTCGAGCCACTGTGACGCACGTCGCTACATCTCATCCGCCAACTACTACACAACGTCGTAGACACCTACTACTGTCGGTAGTAGTTCAGATGGTCGGAAGTGGCCCGGCCGTCACTTGAGGGCAAAGGAGCCCGTCATGCGTTCGACACTCGACAAGCTGATCTCCTGGACCGGACTCGTCCTGGCGGCGGTCCTCGCCGTCGCGGGCGGGCTGCTCACCTGGGGCGCCGTCTTCATCGGCGACCAGGTCGACCAGCAGTTCTCCGACCAGGCCATCGTGATGCCCGAGGGGCCGGCCCTCGAAGGGCTCCCCGACGCCGACCGCAAGGCTCTCGAGCCCTTCGCGGGCGAGCAGCTCGACGACGGCCCCAAGGCGCGGGCCTACGCCGACCACTACATCAAGGCGCACATGATCTCCTCGGGTGAGGAGACCCTCAAGGCCTACCCGCAGGAGCGCGACCACGACGGCCCGGTCACCTACGAGGAGGCCAGCGGCTACGGCCGGGCGCTGAGCGCCCAGGTCGCCGAGGCTGGCGACAAGGCGACCCCCGAGCAGGTCGCTGCGGCCGAGGCCTGGATGGGCCAGCGCGAGTCGCTCTTCATGGGCAACACCCTGCGGGGCCTGCTCCTCTACGGATACGCCTTCGCCACCATGGGCACCATTGCCGGCTACGCGGCCATCGGCGCCTTCGTCGGGGCGGCCATCTTCCTGGTCCTGGGCCTGCTCGGTCTCGCCCACTCGCGCAAGGTGGCTCGCGCGGAGGCCTGAGGCGGTCCCGGAAAGCGAAGCCCCCGGTCACCCGTGGGGGCTTCGTGCTGCCTCGGGTGGTTCGGTCAGCCGCGGAGGGTGCGGCTCGCCTTGGTCCAGCCGTCGACGGTGTCCCAGAGCCAGATGCCCAGGGCGACCACCAGGGTCACCGTGTGCACCGTGCCGGCGTCGAACCCGCCGACGTGGTCGCGCATCGCCTCGACGAAGGCCGGGTTGAGCAGGCGCTCCTCGCTGGCGAGCCACACGACCGGTGCTGCGAAGAGCAGGCCCGTGAGGGTGTTGAGGGCGGCGAAGCCGACGGTCCAGGTCGCTCCCGCCAGGTACTTCACGATCTCGAACGCCGCCTCGGCGACCAGCGTCAGCAGGACCAGCGGCATCCAGAAGGACCACAGGTCGGGGTCGATCACCGGCAGCTGCTCGCCGTCGATGCGGACCATCGGGGCGACCTGCTGCCAGATCAGCAGGAGGGCGAGGATCGCCAGCCAGACGACGTTGGTGATCGTCTCGCCGATCGCGCCGCGAGGTCCGCGCGGCAGCTGCGGCAACGAGTCGGGGGTCCACGGCGCCACCCCCATCGCCTCGGTGGTGACCTCGGGGCTCGCGCTCCGCTCGACGATCGCGAAGCTCAGGGTGACCCAGAAGCCGATGTGGACGACCAGGGTGAGGGCCATCCACGCGCCGTGCCCCGCGATGCTCAGCAGGGGCTCGCCGCCGAACGCGTCGATCGCCATCACGACGGCCGTGACCAGGGGGACCACGGTCACCAGGACCGCGCGCAGCACGCGCGACCAGGCCGGGAAGAGCTCCGGGCCTATGAGGTGCTGCAGTGCGCCGGTGTAGGAGGCCGACAGGGCGTCGGGGTCGCCCAGCTCGACCAGGGCCGCGCGCTCGGCCTCGGTGGCGTCGAGGTCGGGGCGCTCCTCGCGCAGGGCCTCGACGCGGTCGGCGATGCCGGCGCGCAGCTCCAGGGCCACGTCGTCGCGCTGGTCGTCGCCGAGGCGTCGGGTGGCGGCGTGCACGTAGCGGTCGGTGAGGGTGGCGGCCCGGTGTTTCCGCGGGCTGGTGGTCTGCTCGGTCATGGTGGTCACCTGAGTCCTTCGATGGCGGTGTGCAGGCTCTGCCACTCGTCGAGCAGGGCCGTCAGGAGGGCCTCGCCCTCGGCGGTGCAGCGGTAGAACTTGCGGGGCCTGGACTCCTCGGTGTTCCACTCGCTGGTGAGCAGTCCCTGCTTCTCCAGGCGTCGGAGCAGGGGGTAGAGGGTGTTGCCGTCGACGGCGAAGCCGGACGCCGCGAGCTCCTCCAGCAGGGCGTAGCCGTAGGTGGGCCGGGTGAGGGTGGCGAGCGCCGCCATCACCACGGTGCCGCGGCGCAGCTCCTGGAGGTGGCCGGCCAGGACGTCGTCGTTCATGAGTGGGACAGTAGTGTGCGTCGCACACTATCGTCAATGACATTCCTTGCGGAAGCCATCACGAGGGGTCGCCGGAGGGGGCGTCGGCACGACGTCCCCGAGGCGGGTGCGGGGTGGCGTCAGAACGGACGTACGTGCAGCACGCGGCCGACGCCGCCGATGCGGGTCAGCACGATCGTCGCCTCGACGTCACCGGTGAGCGCCAGCCGCTTGCGCAGCTGCTCCGGCACGACGTCCACGCCGCGCTTCTTGATGGTGAGCGGCCCGACGTTGCGCTCGACGAGCGCGGCCTTGAGTTGCTTCTCCCGGTAGGGGAGCTCCTCGATCACGTAGTACGACTTCATGAAGGGGGAGCGGAACGACTTCTCGCTGGTGACGTAGGCGATGTGGGCGTCGAGCAGTCCACCGCCGACCCCGGCCGCGACGGCGGTCACCAGGCCGGCACGGATCACGGCGCCGTCGGGCTCGTAGAGGTGCTGGGCCAGCTCGACGACCGGTCGCTCCTCGCCCTGGTAGGGGTCGTCCTCGTCGGTCATGCTGACCAGGCCGTCGCCGGAGATCACCGTGGCGCGACGTCGCACCGTGGCCAGGCTGGGTGACCACAGGGCCGCCTCCTTGACCTCGCCGTGGTCGCTGACCCACTCGGCCTCGACGCCCTCGGGCACCAGGTCGTGGCCGATGCCGGGCGCGACCTTGACCACCGACGTACGCCGCAACAGCTCCTGCACGAACGACCACGGGGGCGTCCAGCCGGTCTCGTCGAAGACACGGCCGCGGGCCCCGCGACGGGCTGGGTCGGCGAAGGCGGCGCCGAAGCCGTCGAGGTCCAGCGCGGTCGAGTCGGCGACCATGGTGGCCCCCGGCAGGCCGAGGGCGTCCAGGTTGGCCTGGGCCACGCGGGCGCGGACCGGGTCGAGGTCGACGCCCGCGGCGGTCAGGCCGGCGCGGGCGAAGGCGATGAGGTCGCCACCGATGCCGCAGCCCAGGTCGACCACCGAGCTCGGCCGTGCCGCCGCCAGGCGGGCCGCGCGGTGGGCGGCGACCCGGCTGCGCGTCGCCTGCTCGAGGCCGTCGGGGGTGAAGTACATCTGCAGGGCGTCCTCGCCGAACTTGGCGACGCCCTTCACTCGCAGCTGGACCTGGGTGAGTGCCGCGGCCGCCCGCTCGGGGTCCGGCTCCACCTTGCGCACCGCGGCGGCCGAGCCCAGGGGGTCGCCCTCGTGGTCGGCGTACAGGTGGGCCGCGCGCTCCAGCAGCCGCTGGCCGTCGGGGGTGAGCAGCCAGGTGAAGGTGTCGAGGTCCACGCCTGCATCCTCCTCATGACGGGGCGGGGTGGCGCGCGCTCCTCCCTCAGTCCGGCACTGCCCGGCACTGTCTGGCACTCGATTGGGGGGAGTGCTAACGTCTGACTTGGCACTCTCGAGTCGAGGGTGCCAGCAGCCGTGGCACGTCCACGACCCCCGCGACGGCGTGGTCGAGCAGCGGCAGCACCGCGGGTCTCCGGCTAGGCCGGAACGCCTCGCACCCCGTCCAGACACACAGACATCACGTGGAGAAAGTGGAGGTCGACATCGTGTCGGTCAACATCAAGCCCCTCGAGGACCGCATCGTCGTCAAGCCCTCGAGGCTGAGCAGACCACGGCTTCCGGCCTGGTCATCCCGGACACCGCCAAGGAGAAGCCCCAGGAGGGCGAGGTCGTGGCCGTGGGCCCCGGCCGCTTCGCCGAGAACGGCACCGACCGCGTCCGGTCGACGTCGCCGTGGGCGACAAGGTCATCTACTCCAAGTACGGCGGCACCGAGGTCAAGTACTCGGGCAGCGAGTTCCTGATCCTCTCGGCTCGCGACGTCCTCGCCATCGTCTCCTGACGAACTGAACCCGCCCGGCAGCGTTGAGGGTGCTCGGTGACCCGCTCCGCTCAGAGGTCACCGTCACACCCCCGCCCTGCCGGGCGGGCGCCATTTCGCCAGGAACCCGTCCGGAACCGGACCACGACCTGAAGTAGGAGCAGCAATGCCCAAGATCCTTGAGTTCGACGAGAACGCTCGTCGGGCCCTCGAGCGCGGCGTCGACGCGCTCGCCAACACCGTCAAGGTGACCCTCGGCCCCAAGGGCCGTTACGTCGTCCTCGACAAGAAGTGGGGCGCCCCGACCATCACGAACGACGGTGTCTCCGTCGCCCGTGAGATCGAGCTCGACGACCCCTTCGAGAACCTCGGTGCGCAGCTGACCAAGGAAGTTGCCACCAAGACCAACGACGTCGCCGGTGACGGCACCACCACGGCCACCGTGCTGGCCCAGGCGATGGTCCACGAGGGCCTCAAGGCCGTGGCCGCCGGCGCCAACCCGATGAGCCTCAAGCGCGGCATGGACGCCGCTGCGGAGGCCGTCAGCGACGCCCTGCGTGAGGCGGCCCGCGAGGTCGACTCCAAGGAGGACATGTCGTCGGTCGCGACCATCTCCTCGCGCGACTCGCACATCGGTGAGCTCCTGGCCGAGGCCTTCGACAAGGTGGGCAAGGACGGCGTCATCACCGTCGACGAGTCCAACACCATGGGCACCGAGCTCGAGTTCACCGAGGGCATGCAGTTCGACAAGGGCTACATCTCGGCCTACTTCGTCACCGACCCCGAGCGCATGGAGGCCGTCCTCGACGACCCGTACGTGCTGCTCGTCCAGGGCAAGGTCTCCTCGGTCCCCGAGCTGGTCCCGGTCCTGGAGAAGGTCATGGCGACCGGCAAGCCGCTCTTCATCCTCGCCGAGGACGTCGACGGCGAGGCGCTCTCGACCCTGGTCGTCAACAAGATCCGCGGCACCTTCAACGCCGTCGCGGTGAAGTCGCCGGCCTTCGGCGACCGCCGCAAGGCGATGATGCAGGACATCGCCGTCCTGACCGGTGGTCAGGTCATCGCCCCGAGGTCGGGCTCAAGCTCGACCAGGGTCGGCCTCGAGGTGCTCGGCCAGGCGCCGTCGTTAGTGGTGACGAAGGACAAACACCACGATCGTCGACGGTGCCGGCGAGCACGCCGAGGTCGAGGCCCGCGTCAACCAGATCAAGGCCGAGATCGAGAACACCGACTCCGACTGGGACCGCGAGAAGCTCTCCGAGCGCCTCGCGAAGCTGGCCGGCGGCGTGTGCGTGATCAAGGTCGGCGCCGCCACCGAGGTGGAGCTCAAGGAGAAGAAGCACCGCATCGAGGACGCCGTCTCCGCGACGCGCGCCGCGATCGACGAGGGCATCGTCCCCGGCGGTGGCTCCGCGCTGATCCACGCTGTCTCCGTGCTCGAGGGTGACCTCGGCCTGACCGGCGACGAGGCTGCCGGCGTACGCATCGTGCGTCGCTCGGCCGACGAGCCGCTGCGCTGGATCGCCGAGAACGGTGGCGAGAACGGCTACGTCGTGACCACCAAGGTCCGCGAGGGTGGCGCCGCCAACGGCGCCGAGTTCGGCTACAACGCCGCCACCGGCGAGTACGGCGACCTGGTCGCCCAGGGCGTCCTCGACCCGGTCAAGGTGACCCGCTCGGCCCTGATCAACGCGACCTCCATCGCCGCGATGCTGCTGACGACCGAGACGCTGGTCGTCGACAAGCCCGAGGAGGAGGAGGCGGCTCCCGCCGCGGCCGGTCACGGCCACGGCCACGGCCACTGACCCCTCCGCGCTGACGACTCAGTCGCACGGCCTCGACGGCCCCTCGCCCCGCACTCCGGGGCGGGGGGCCGTTCGGCGTCCGGCAGGTGGGCGGCGGGCTCTTGCGTACGACGCCTCCCGCGCGGCAAGGTCAGACCTTCCCCCAGAGCAAGGAGTCTCCATGCAGCAGGTCAAGGCAGTCGTCGCACTCGCCAAGGACGAGCCGGTCAGCGTCGTCACCATCAACGTCCCCGACCCCGGTCCGGGTGAGGCGGTCGTGAAGATCCAGGCCTGCGGGGTCTGCCACACCGACCTGCACTACCGCCAGGGCGGCATCAACGACGAGTTCCCCTTCCTGCTCGGCCACGAGGCGGCCGGCATCGTCGAGGCCGTGGGCCCCGACGTCACCACCGTCGCGCCCGGCGACTTCGTCGTGCTCAACTGGCGCGCGGTCTGCGGCAACTGCCGGGCCTGCGACCGGGGGAGCCGCAGTACTGCTTCGCCACCCACAACGCCACCCAGAAGATGACCCTGGCCGAGGGTGAGCTGGCCGGGACCGAGCTCTCGCCGGCGCTGGGCATCGGCGCCTTCGCCGAGAAGACCCTGGTCGCCGCCGGGCAGTGCACCAAGGTCGACCCGGCCGCCCGTCCGGCCGCCGTCGGCCTGCTGGGCTGCGGCGTGATGGCCGGCCTGGGCGCCGCCATCAACACCGGCAACGTGACCCGCGGCAAGACCGTGGCCGTCATCGGGTGCGGCGGCGTCGGCATGGCCGCCATCGCCGGCTCCGCCCTGGCCGGCGCCTCGAAGATCGTCGCGGTCGACATCGACGCGGCCAAGCTCGAGCAGGCCCTCACCATGGGCGCCACCCACACCGTCAACTCCGCCGAGGTCGACGCGGTCGAGGGGATCAAGGCGATCTGCTCCGACAACGGCGCCGACGGTGCCGACGTGGTGATCGAGGCCGTCGGTCGTCCCGAGACCTGGAAGCAGGCCTTCTACGCCCGCGACCTGGCGGGCACGGTCGTCCTGGTCGGCGTCCCGACGCCCGACATGTTGGTCCCCGACCTCCCGCTCATCGACGTCTTCGGTCGTGGCGGCGCGTTGAAGTCCTCCTGGTACGGCGACTGCCTGCCGAGCCGCGACTTCCCGATGCTGACCGACCTCTACCTGCAGGGTCGGCTCGACCTCGACGCCTTCGTCACCGAGGAGATCGGCATCGACGACGTCGAGGCCGCCTTCGAGAAGATGCACCACGGCGGCGTCCTGCGCTCGGTGGTCGTCCTGGACGGAGCGCAGGCATGAGCGCGCGCATCGACCACGCGGTCGTCTCCGGCACCTTCTCCCTCGACGGCGAGACCTTCGAGGTCGACAACAACATCTGGGTGCTGGGTGACGACACCGAGGTGGTCGTCATCGACGCGCCCCACTCGGTGGACGCGATCATGGACGTCGTGGGCGACCGGAAGGTCAAGGCGATCATCTGCACCCACGCCCACGACGACCACGTACGTGTCGCGCCGGCGCTGCGCGAGCGCACGGTCGCCCCGATCCTGCTGCACCCGGCCGACAGGCCGCTGTGGGAGCTCACCCACGCCGACCACCTCTGGGACGTCGACCTGGCCGACGGCCAGGAGATCGAGGTCGGCGGCGTGAGCGTGCAGGTGATCCACACGCCGGGGCACGCGCCCGGCGCCGTCTGCCTGTACGTCCCCGCGCTCGGCGTCGTCTTCACCGGCGACACGCTCTTCCAGGGCGGGCCCGGGGCGACGGGGCGCTCGTTCAGCGACGCCGACCAGATCCGCGACTCGATCCGGGCGCGGCTCCTGAGCCTGCCGGGCGACACGGTCGTGCGCACCGGCCACGGCGCGTCGACGACGATCGAGGCCGAGCGCGAAGGCATCTGAGCGCTCAATGGTGCAGCGGGAAGGCATCTGAGCGCTCAATGAGCCTTGTACGCCGTGGGGCCGACCTCAGCGTCGACCCCACGGCGTACGGCAGTCGGGGTGCAGCGGCGCGACCGCGGGGGCGTCCACGTGGCGCCGGACCACCATGTCGTCGCAGAAGGTCCCCACGTAGGTGTAGCGCCGGGCGACCACGTCGCCCAGGTGCCTCGCGCCGAGGTCGTCCCACGCGTGCGGGCTGACCGCCTCCACCAGCCAGGTGGGCGCGTCGGGTCCGTCGAGCAGGGCCCGCAGGTCGGACAGGTCTCGGTCGGCGGTGCGCATCGGCAGCGACCAGAGGTGCGCGTAGGGGGAGTCCAGCCCGCTGGCCCACTGCACGTCGGCCCGCCCGCCGTAGACCGTCAAGGTGTCGCCGGGCGTCGCGACCCGGGCGATCTCGCGACCCAGGACGTACTCCTGCGGCGGGTCGCCCCAGCCCCACACCACGCCGATCCAGCCGGCGAGCGAGAGTGCGCTGCTCGCCACGCAGAGCGCCACCACGACCCCCGCGCGGTCCTTCGCCGCGCCGTCGGTGCCGCGGCTCGCCAGCTCCGCGACCCGGGTGCAGGCCCACAGCATGACCAGTGACGGCACGAGCGCGAAGAGGTACGACGTCCAGAAGTTGCCGCTCAGGCCGGCCGCCGCAAGGTCGACGGCCACCGCCCCCGTGGCCGCCAGCGCCGGGGCGGTGAGGCGGCGCCACGCGGTCGGCAGCCGCAGCAGGCTCCTCGCCAGCACCAGCGCCATCCCCGTGGTGGTGAAGACCAGCAGCAGGAGCAGGGCGCGGGTCGCGGGAGCCGTGCCCAGCCCCGAGAACATCACCTTCGAGGCGTCCTCACGGAAGTCGACGACGGCGTTCTCCAACGAGCCGAGGTCGGTGCCCACCGCCCACGTGCCCGCCACCGTCGCCAGCACCGGCACGGCGGCCCCGACCGCAGCCGCCGCGCCCAGCACCAGGAGCGTACGCAGCCTCACCCGCCGGGTCGCCACGGCCGCGACCAGGAGCACGGCGCCGAAGACCAGGCCGCCGAGCAGGCTCTGCTTCAGGCCCGTCGCCGACATCGCCACCAGCCCGGCGGCCGCGGCCCACCCGGCAGCCCGCCACGTCGACCGGGCCCGGAACGCACGCAGCGCCAGGACCGCGCTGGCCAGCACCAGCGGCACGCCCAGCAGTTCGCCCTTGGCCGCCACGGCGTCGACCTGGGCGGTGACCAGGAAGGCGGCCGTCAGCCAGGCCGTCTGGGTCAGGACGCGGCGCTGGGCGTCCTCGTGCAGGGGGCCGTCGGCCCACCGCACGAGCTCACGCACGAAGACGGCCGCCAGCAGGACGGCGACCCCCGCCCCCAGGGCGGCCAGGCCACGCAGGCCGTAGGGGCCGGCGGCGGCGTCGGTCAGGCGTACGAGCAGCCGCAGCGACGGCGGGCGGTCGACGAAGTAGGGGTGGAAGAGCTCGTCGGGGCGCGGGTCCCAGGCCCGCGCGGCCAGCAGGTAGCCCGCCTCGTCGGGCCGCAGCGGCCAGAGGAGCCCGCAGGCACGACCCACGACCGCCGCCAGGGCAGCGGCCCAGACGGCGGAGGGGAGTCGCGGGCGTGACTCGCTCACGCCTCGACCCTAGCGAGCGAGGCGCGGGTCACACAGGCCTGCGCAGGGCTGGTCCGCGTGCGCACTCCTCGCCGAGTCGGGGCTAGAATTCGCGAGGTGGAGACTCCGGAGAAGTTCGCAACCCTCGGCCTGACCTACGACGACGTCCTGCTCCTCCCCGGTGAGTCCGACCTCGCCCCGGACGAGATCGACACCACGACGCGCCTGACCCGCGAGATCTCGATCAAGGTGCCGCTGCTCAGCGCGGCGATGGACACCGTCACCGAGTCCCGGATGGCGATCGCGATGGCGCGCCAGGGCGGCATCGGCGTCCTGCACCGCAACCTCTCGATCGACGACCAGGCCTACCAGGTCGACCTCGTCAAGCGCACCCAGACCGGGATCATCTCCAACCCCGTCACCATCGGCCCCGACGCGACGCTCGAGGACCTCGACCGCATCTGCGGCGAGTACCGCGTCTCCGGCCTCCCGGTGGTCGACGGCTCCAACAAGCTGATCGGCATCATCACCAACCGCGACCTGCGCTTCACGCCCGTCGCGGAGTGGGGGAGCACCAAGGTCGACGAGGTGATGACCCCGATGCCGCTGGTCACCGGCCCGACCGGCATCGACCGCGACGCCGCGACCGCGCTGCTGCGTGCGCACAAGCGCGAGCGCCTCCCGCTCATCGACCCCGACGGCACCCTCACCGGCCTCATCACCGTCAAGGACTTCGTCAAGGGCGAGCAGTTCCCCAACGCCTCGTACGACGCCGACGGACGCCTGCTCGTCGGTGCGGCGATCGGCTACTTCGGTGACGCCTGGGAGCGTGCGACCCGCCTGATCGAGGCCGGCGTCGACGTGCTCGTCGCCGACACCGCCCACGGCCACGTGCACCTGCTGCTCGACATGGTCAAGCGCCTCAAGACCGACCCGGCGACCAAGCACGTCCAGGTCATCGGCGGCAACGTCGCGACCAAGGCCGGCGCGCAGGCCTTCGTCGACGCGGGCGCCGACGCGATCAAGGTCGGCGTCGGTCCGGGCTCCATCTGCACCACCCGCGTCGTCACCGGTGTCGGCGTCCCGCAGGTCACCGCGGTGTACGAGGCGTCCCTGGCCGCCAGGCCCGCCGGCGTCCCGGTGATCGCCGACGGCGGCATGAAGCACTCCGGCGAGATCGCCAAGGCGCTCGTCGCCGGCGCCGACTCGGTGATGCTCGGCTCCCTGCTGGCCGGTTGCGAGGAGTCGCCCGGCGAGCTGGTCTTCGTCAACGGCAAGCAGTTCAAGTCCTACCGGGGCATGGGCTCGCTCGGCGCGATGTCGAGCCGCGGCAAGAAGTCCTACTCCAAGGACCGCTACTTCCAGGCCGAGGTCACGAGCGACGACCAGATCGTGCCCGAGGGCATCGAGGGCCAGGTCGCCTACCGTGGCCCGCTCGGTGCGGTGGCCCACCAGCTGATCGGTGGCCTCAACCAGTCGATGTTCTACGTCGGGGCGCGCACCATCGGCGAGCTGCAGGAGAAGGGCCGGTTCGTCCGGATCACCTCCGCCTCGCTGAAGGAGAGCCACCCACACGGCGTGCAGATGACCGTCGAGGCCCCGAACTACTCGGGGATCTGACATGACCGTCGTCCAGGTGACCCGTGACTCGGCGAGTCTGGACGACCAGGTCCGTGCCCCCCACGTCGTGGCGGCGAGGCTGCCGCAGGCAGCAGAGCTCGACCACGTCGGGGCGTGGATCTCCGCGAGCGGCTACCTCGCCGGCGTACCCGCCGGCACGCCGTGGCTGCTCCGCATCAGCACCAGGGTGGGGCCGGCCGCGGCCCGACTCGTACCGCAGGCGGACGGCCGGGTCACGGTGACCTGGCTGACCGATCCGCACTTCCCACTCGACGGAGTGGGCTGCCTTCATCTGGAGCGGGAGCGCTCCGGGGCTGACGTTCTGGGAGACTGACCACGTGACCGAGATCGAGATCGGCAAGAACAAGCGCGCCCGCCGGGCCTACGCCTTCGACGACGTGGCCATCGTGCCGTCGCGTCGTACGCGTGACCCCGAGGAGGTCAGCGTCGCGTGGCAGATCGACGCCTACCGCTTCGACCTCCCGGTGCTCGCCGCCCCGATGGACTCGGTGATGTCGCCCGAGACGGCGATCGAGCTCGGTCGCCTCGGCGGCCTGGGCGTGCTCAACCTCGAGGGGCTGTGGACCCGATACGCCGACCCGACGCCGCTGCTGGAGGAGGTCGCGGGGCTCCGCGGGGTCGACGCCACCCGGCGCCTGCAGGAGATCTACACCGAGCCGATCAAGGCCGAGCTGATCACCGAGCGCCTCAAGCAGATGCGGGACGCCGGTGTGACCGTCGCGGGCTCGCTCTCGCCGCAGCACACCAAGGAGTTCGCGAAGTCGGTCGTCGACGCCGGTGTCGACATGTTCGTCATCCGCGGCACCACCGTCTCCGCCGAGCACGTCTCCAGCCAGGCCGAGCCGCTGAACCTCAAGGAGTTCATCTACGAGCTCGACGTCCCGGTCATCGTCGGTGGCTGCGCGACCTACCAGGCGGCGCTGCACCTGATGCGCACCGGCGCGGCCGGCGTGCTCGTCGGCTTCGGCGGCGGCGCGGCGCACACCACCCGCTCGGTGCTGGGCATCGCTGTCCCGATGGCCTCGGCCGTCTCCGACGTGGCCGCGGCCCGTCGTGACTACCTCGACGAGTCGGGTGGCCGCTACGTGCACGTCATCGCCGACGGCTCCATCGGTCGCTCCGGCGACATCCCGAAGGCGATCGCCTGCGGCGCCGACGCGGTCATGGTCGGCTCGCCGCTGGCCCGTGCCACCAACGCGCCCGGTCGCGGCTTCCACTGGGGCTCCGAGGCCACGCACGGCGCGCTGCCGCGCGGCCAGCGCGTCGAGTTCGAGCCGGTGGGCACCCTGGAGGAGATCCTCTTCGGTCCCTCCACGGTGGCCGACGGCACGATGAACCTGATCGGTGCGCTCAAGCGCTCGATGGCGACGACGGGCTACACCGAGCTCAAGGAGTTCCAGCGCGTCGAGGTCGTCGTCGGCTGACGCCTGGCGAGACTGGGTGCATGACGACGGGGCCCATGACGACGCTACGGGTGGCTGCCGGCCAGGCGCCGACGGCCTGCGGTGACGTGGCGGCCAACGTCGCCACCGCGGTCCGGCTGGTCCACGAGGCGGGGGAGCGCGGCGTACGCCTGCTCGCCCTGCCTGAGGCCTTCCTGACGACCTACTGCTCCGAGGCGTTCGCGGCGCCGCCGTCGGCCGACGACCTCCCTGAGCTGCTGGCCCCGCTCGCCCGGGCCGCGACGCAGTCAGGGACGACGGTGGTGCTCTGCACGGCGCTCGACCACGGGGCGTCCCGCACGCTCGCCGGCGTGGTGGTCGACGTCGACGGGTCGGTGCGGGTGCCCTACGCCAAGCAGCACCTCTCCGGCGAGCTCGAGCAGCGCCACTTCACCCCGGGCGACCACGGCGCTTCGATCGAGGTCGACGGCTGGGAGGTCGCGCTCTCGGTCTGCTACGACGGCTCCTTCCCCGAGCACGCGCGGGCGGCGGCCGACGACGGCGCGCAGGTCTACGTCAACTCCGCTGCCTTCTTCGTCGGTGGCGAGCACCGCCGCGACCTCTACTACCCGTCCCGTGCGCTCGACAACGGGATCTTCGTCCTCTTCGCCGGGGCGACGGGGGAGTGCGCGCACGACGGCTCCCGGTTCGCCGGGGGCTCCGCGGTGTACGACCCCGAGGGGCGTCCGCTGGCGCGGCTGGGGCGCGAGCAGGGGCTGGCAGTCGCCGACCTCGACCTCGACCTGATGGCGGCGACGCGGGCTGCGCACCCGATGCACGCCGAGCGGCGTACGACGCTGGGCCCCCGCCTGCGCTGAGGGCGCATGCCGTCAGCGGTGACGGGAGTGGCAGTTTTGCCCGCACGGGAAGGTGAAGACGACTAGCCTCTGGCCGTCTTCGAGGTCCGGGTCCTCGCCATTTCTTCCTTGGGTGGAGTGTGCGTTGTCGATGGTGCCTTCCCGGCGTGCAGTTCTCGGTGCGACTGTCTGGTCCGTCCCGGCGATCACCGTGGCCTCTGCGGCCCCCGCCTTCGCGGGGAGCCCCCCTCTGGTGGCGGCGCCGAAGCTGGTCTTCGAGGCCGGTCAGACGACCTTTGAGCGTCCCACCCCGACCAGCTCGTTCTTCCGGCTCTCCTTCGTCAACGCCTACGTGACGTCGGAGGAGGGCGAGGTGGAGCCCGCTGGCCTCACGATGACCGTCACGATGCCCGGCTCGCCGGCCGACCAGGAGATGACGTTCGCGGCGGGTGCGCCGGCAGGGTGGTCGCGCGGCTCGCAGGGCGCGACGGGCTTCGTGGGGACGTACGAGTACCTGCAGCCCTTCGCCCCGGAGGACCAGGCCCGCCTCGACGGTGCTTACGTCTCCAGCACCTACGAGCCGATCATGGGACGACCCCTGCGGCTGCTCTTCGAGGCGGACGGGTTCGAGGCCGTCGAGCACCTCTTCGTGGTCCCCTTCCCCGAGGCGGCCTCGTTCACGGTGACCAACAAGCTCGAGGTCCTCGACCCGGAGGCGCCCTACCTCACCGGCAACGGCACCGCCGTCGTGCTCGACGGCACCGTCGACTGGGCCAACCAGTTCCGGTTCCGGGCCGAGATCGCCTTCACCCCGGACGCCGGCCTCGAGGGCCCGGTGCCGATGCGGCTCGAGCAGCCCGAGGCCTGGGTCTGGCTCGACCAGACCGAGGGCTACGAGATCCAGATGACCGGGCCGGTGACCCTGCAGTACGAGCTCGTCCTGAGCGACGGGCTGACCATCGTCATGGGCGACGACCTCCTGTCGACGCTGCCCGACACCCCTGCCGGCACCTTCACCGTCACCCTCAAGCTGGTCGACATCATCGAGGACCGCGTCGTGCAGTCGACGGTGCTGACCCCGGTGAGCCAGGCCTGAGCGACCCGGACGGCGTGGACAGCCTCGAGGCCGAGCGCACGCGACGCTCGAGGCGGCGGGAACGGGAACCGTGGAAACCTCCCATGTTCACGATTCCGGCACGCCCATGGCGGTGCCGGAACTACCGTGAGCGGGTCATCTTCCGCATCCTCCCCGGAGCCTCCCATTCCCCCGTTGTCCCCCTCCCGTCGTGCCGTCGTCGGCTCGGCCCTCTGGTCCGTCCCGGCCGTGGTCGTGGCGGCCTCGGCTCCCGCCTTTGCCGGCTCCGCGGGGAGTCCTCAGCTGACGTGGGGCGCCAGTCCGGTGGTGCCTTCGCCTGACGTCCCTCTCGTGTGGGACCTGAACTTCGTGGGCGCGCAGATCACGGCCCCCTCGACGCTTGCTGCGGCCGCGTTGGTGGTCATGACCATCACGTTCCAGCCCGGCCCGGGCTCGCAGTACTTGAACCAGACCGTGTACACGTTCCCGGCCCCCGCCGGGTGGACGTCCAACCGCGCTCCTGACCAGGAGGTGCCCTCGGTGACGCTGACCTCCGTCGCGCAGCTCGGCGCTGGTCAGTCCCTCACGCTCGACGGCGTCTTCGCGGGGACCGCTGCCGACAACCAGTTCGGCACCTTCACCGTCGGCGTCACGATCGGCGCGACTTCTGCGTCCTTCATGATCAACACGCCGAGCGCCTTCCCCGTCTGACGGACGCCCGCCCGGACGGCGTTCACCTCCGGGTAACCAGCGACTGGGACACTGGAGGCGTGAGCCGACCCATCGCCCTGAACCCTGACTCCCGTGCGGCTGCCCTGGCGGCCATGGCCTCCGGCGACCTGGACGTCCTGGTGGTGGGCGGGGGAGTGGTCGGGGTCGGCGCGGCGCTCGACGCCGTGACCCGTGGCCTCAACGTCGGCCTCATCGAGCAGCGCGACCTGGCCAGCGGTACCTCCTCGCGCTCCTCCAAGCTCGTCCACGGGGGTCTGCGCTACCTGGAGATGTGCGACTTCGGCCTGGTCAAGGAGGCGCTGGAGGAGCGGGGGCTGCTGCTCACCCGCCTCGCGCCGCACCTCGTACGACCCGTGCCGTTCCTCTACCCGCTGGAGCACGCGTACGAGCGTCCCTACGTCGGCGCCGGCGTCGCGCTGTACGACGCCATGGCGATGGCCGGCAGGTACGAGACGGGCGTGCCGCGCCACAAGCACGTCTTCCGCAAGGAGCTGGCGCGCCTCGCACCGGACGTGCGCACCGACGAGCTGCACGGCGCGATCCGCTACTACGACGCGCAGGTCGACGACGCCCGGCTGGTGATGACGATCGCCCGGACCGCCGCCAACAACGGCGCCCACGTCGCCACCCGCACCAAGGTCACCGGCTTCCTGCGTGAGGGTGAGCGGATCGTCGGCGTCGAGGCCCGCGACCTCGAGAACGGCGTCGACTTCACCGTGCGGGCCCGCACCGTCATCAACGCCGCCGGCGTGTGGACCGACCAGATCCAGGAGATGGTCGGTGGCGAGGGCGCGCTCGACGTCGACGCCTCCAAGGGCATCCACCTCGTCGTCCCGCGCGACCGGATCCGCTCCGAGTGCGGCTTCATCACCAAGACCCCGCACTCGGTGCTCTTCGTGATCCCGTGGGGCCGGCACTGGATCATCGGCACCACCGACACCCCGTGGGACCTCGACCTCGCCCACCCCGCGGCCAGCCGCACCGACATCGACTACCTCCTCGAGCAGGTCAACAAGCTGCTCAAGGTGCCGCTCGACCACGACGACGTCGAGGGCGTGTACGCCGGTCTCCGGCCGCTGCTCAAGCCGTTGCGCAAGGCCGGGGTCGAGGCGGAGACGACGAAGCTGTCGCGCGAGCACACCACGATCAGCCCGGTGCCTGGGCTGGTGCTGATCGCCGGCGGCAAGCTGACCACCTACCGGGTGATGGCCCGTGACGCCGTCGACCTGGCGGTCGCCGACCTCGACCACGTGCGGCCCTCGCTCACCGACCGGGTGCCGCTGGTCGGGGCGTACGGCTTCGAGGCCCGCACCAACCAGCGCGTCGCCCTCTCCCGCGTCGCCGGGATCGGCGTCGGCCGCATCGACCACCTGCTCGGCCGCTACGGCGGCCTGGTCGACGAGGTGCTGGCCCTGGTGGAGCAGCGCCCTGAGCTGGCGCAGCCGCTGCAGCACGCCGACGAGTACCTGGCCGTCGAGGTGGTCTACGCGGTCACCCACGAGGGCGCCCGCCACCTCCGAAGTGCTCGCGCGCCGCACCCGGATCTCGATCGAGACCTTCGACCGCGGGGTCGAGGCCGCGCCGGAGGTGGCTCGGCTGATGGCCGCTGAGCTGGGCTGGGACAAGGCGACCGTGCGGCGCGAGGTCGACCACTGGGTGCGGCGCGTCGAGGCGGAGCGGCACAGCCAACGGATGGCCACCGACACCGAGGCCGACGAGGCGCGGATCGCGGCGCCGGAGATCGTCTGAACGCCCTCGGAGCGAGCCGTCACCCTTTGCTACCCGGGGTAGCCCCGTGAGGTGCAGGTCACATAGTCTCTGACCATGAGCGCCACGCCCTCCTCCCGCGGACCCCTCACCGACGGCCCCCGTGACCCCGAGCTGCACGCCGACGCGAGCTACGCCCTCGACCTGGCCTACGTGACGGCCCTGACCGCACGCATCCCGAGCTCCTCGGGCCGCACGGTCGACACACTTCGCCGATCGGTGGCCAGCCGCTGGGGCAGGTCCCACAGAGCGAGGTCGTCGACGTGGAGCGTGCCTTCGCCCGGGCCCGGGCCGCCCAGAGGGCGTGGGCGCTGGTGCCGGTGACCCAGCGTCAGGAGATCCTGCTGCGCCTGCACGACGTCGTGCTGGAGCGCCGCGAGGAGATCTGCGAGCTGATCTGCCTGGAGTCGGGCAAGGCCCGCAAGGACGCGTTCCTCGAGGTCGCGCACCTGGCGATGACGGCGCGCTACTACGGGCGTACGTCGGCGACCCACCTCGCCACCACCCGCGTGCCGGGCATGTTCCCCGGCCTCACGCACGTCGAGGTCAACCGGATCCCCAAGGGCGTCGTCGGCATCATCTCGCCGTGGAACTACCCTTCACCCTGGCGCTGTGCGACGGCATCCCCGCCCTGGCTGCCGGCAACGCGGTGATCGCCAAGCCCGACCAGCAGACGATCCTCACCGGCCTGCTCGGTGCCGAGTTGATGGAGCAGGCGGGCTTCCCGGCCGACCTGTGGCAGGTCGTCTCCGGCGCGGGCGCCGACGTCGGCACGCCGATGATCGCCGAGGCCGACTACATCTGCTTCACCGGCTCGACGAAGACCGGCAAGCTGATCGCCGGCCAGTGCGCGGAGCGCCTCATCGGCTGCTCGCTCGAGCTGGGCGGCAAGAACCCGATGCTGGTGCTGCGTGACGCGGCCGTCGAGCGGGCCGCGGAGGGCGCCGTACGCGGCTCCTTCTCGAACTCCGGCCAGCTGTGCATCTCGATGGAGCGCATCTTCGTCGCCGACCAGGTCTACGACCGCTTCGTCGAGCGGTTCGTCGCGCGCACCCAGGCGCTGACCCTGGGCGCGTCGACCGCGTGGGAGGTCGACATGGGCACGCTGGTCAGCCAGGCCCAGCTCGACACCGTCGAGGCCCATGTGGCCGACGCCGTCGCCAAGGGCGCCACCGTCCTCACCGGCGGCAAGGCGCGACCCGACCTCGGTCCCTACTACTACGAGCCCACCGTCCTCGAGGGCGTCACGCCCGACATGACCTGCTTCGGCACGGAGACCTTCGGTCCGCTGGTCTCGATCTACCGCTTCCACGACGAGTCCGAGGCCGTCGAGCGCGCCAACGACGGGACGTACGGCCTCAACGCCTCGATCTACTCCAGCGACCACAAGCGGGCCCGCGCCATGGCGCATCGCATCAAGGCCGGCACGGTCAACGTCAACGAGCCCTTCGGTGCCGCGTTCGGCTCGCTCGCCGCCCCGATGGGCGGCATGCGCGAGTCGGGCCTGGGGCGTCGGCAGGGCTCAGAGGGCATCCTGCGCTACACCGAGACCCAGTCAGTCGGCACGCAGCGCGGCCTCGCCATCACGCCGCCCTTCGGCCTCTCGGAGGAGAAGTACGCCGCGATCATGACGGGCGCCCTCAAGGTCCTCAAGAAGGTCGGTCGCGCCTGATGGACGTCCCGCACTACGACGTCGTCGTCATCGGCTCGGGGTTCGGCGGCTCGGTCAGTGCGCTGCGACTGAGAGAGAAGGGCTACTCGGTGGCGGTCCTCGAGGCCGGGGCCCGCTTCGCCGACGAGGACTTCCCGAAGACCTCCTTCGACCTGAAGCGCTACCTCTTCGCGCCCGCTGCCGGCCTCTACGGCATCCAGCGCATCGACATGGTGCGGGACTGCATGATCCTGGCCGGAGCCGGCGTGGGTGGAGGTTCGCTGGTCTACGCCAACACCCTCTACGAGCCGCTCGACGCCTTCTACCGCGACCCGGCGTGGGCGCACATCACCGACTGGAAGGCCGAGCTGGCCCCCTACTACGACCAGGCCAAGCGGATGCTCGGCGTGGTCACCAACCCCGTGCGTACGCCCGCGGACGACGTGATGGAGAAGGTCGCCCAGGACATGGGGGTCGCCGACTCCTTCCACCCCACGCCCGTCGGGGTCTTCTTCGGCGGCCCGGGCCAGGACGAGGGCGCGGAGGTCGAGGACCCGTTCTTCGGCGGGGTCGGCCCGGCGCGACGCGCCTGCCTCAACTGCGGCGAGTGCATGACGGGGTGCCGCCACAACGCCAAGAACACCCTGGTCAAGAACTACCTCCACCTGGCCGAGCAGATGGGCGCCGTCGTGCACCCGCTCACCACCGTCACGCGGGTCCGGCCCCGCGCCGACGGTGGGTACGAGGTGACCGCGCGCTGGACGAAGGCCAAGCTGTCACGGCGTACGGCCGTGAAGCGCTTCACCTGCGACCAGGTGATCTTCTCGGCGGCCGCCCTGGGCACCCAGAAGCTGCTGCACAAGCTCAAGTCCACCGGCGACCTGCCCGAGATCTCCGACCGCCTCGGGGTGCTGACCCGCACCAACTCCGAGGCGATCCTCGGGGCGATCGCGCCCGACCGCAGCGTCGACTACAGCTACGGCGTGGCGATCTCCTCCTCGATCCACCCCGACGAGGAGACCCACATCGAGCCGGTCCGCTACGGCCACGGCAGCAACGCCATGTCGTTGCTGCAGACCGTGCTGGTCGACGCCGTCCCCGGCCGCAACCGTGCCCTCGACTGGGTTCGTGAGATGTGGCGCAAGCGCCGGGAGGTCTTCGACCTCTACGACCTGCGGCACTGGTCGGAGCGCGCGATCATCGCCCTGGTCATGCAGACCAAGGACAACTCGATCACCACGGTGCCGGTGCGGACGCCCTTCGGGTGGCGGATGTCGAGCGTGCAGGGGCACGGGGAGCCCAACCCGACCTACATCGAGGTCGCCTACGACGCCACCCGGCGGATGGCCGACCTGGTCGGCGGGACGCCGGGCGGGTCGATCGGGGAGCCCTTCAACCGTCCGCTCACCGCCCACTTCATCGGTGGCTGCACGATCGGTGACAGCCCCGACAACGGCGTCGTGGACCCCTACCAGCGGGCCTTCGGCCACCCCGGCATCCACGTGGTCGACGGGTCGACGATCTCCGCCAACCTGGGTGTGAACCCCTCGCTCACGATCACCGCCCAGGCCGAGCGGGCGATGGCCTTCTGGCCCAACAAGGGCGAGCCCGACCCGCGTCCGGCGCTGGGGGAGGAGTACCGACAGGTGCGCCCCGTCGCGCCGCGTCGTCCGGCCGTCCCGCAGGCCGCTCCGGGGGCCCTTCGGTTACCCGTGGTTTCGGTCACTTGACCTGTCCTACATGTCAAGAAAAAAGTTGAGGTTTTGCTGAATCGGGGCGTAATACGCGGGCCGGTGGGTCATAGTTGTTGTGCAGGCCCGCCCATCTCTCCCTCCCTTTGATGCGCGGGTCGTGCCCAGCAGGCTTTGCCAGGTGGGCAGTCAGGGCCCGGCCACCCTCCCTCCCGGTCGGGCCCTGGTGCATTTCAGGGGCAGACCTCAGCGGGGCTCCGGGCCGGTCGGTTCGATACGATCAGCCCATGACTGCGCCTGAACACGATCTTGTCCTGGTGGTCGACTTCGGGGCGCAGTACGCCCAGCTGATCGCCCGTCGCGTCCGCGAGGCTCGCGTCTACTCGGAGATCGTGCCGCACGGCACCAGCGTCGAGGCCATCCTGGAGCGCAAGCCGGCCGCGATCATCCTCTCCGGCGGCCCCTCCAGCGTCTACGCCGAGGGTGCCCCCGGCATCGACCCGGCGCTCTTCACCTCCGGCGTCCCGGTCTTCGGCATGTGCTACGGCTTCCAGCTGATGGCCCAGGGCCTCGGCGGCCAGGTCGCCTCGACCGGGACGCGCGAGTACGGTCGTACGCCGGTCACCATCAGCCAGCCGGGCACCCTGCTCGCCGAGATGCCCGCCCAGCACAACGTCTGGATGAGCCACGGCGACACCGTCACCCAGGCGCCCAGCGGCTTCTCCGTGCTGGCCTCCACCGAGGTCACCCCGGTCGCCGCCTTCGAGGACCTCGAGCGCCGCATGGCCGGTGTGCAGTGGCACCCCGAGGTGCTCCACTCCGAGCACGGGCAGAACGTCCTCGAGCACTTCCTCCACGACATCGCCGGCTGCCGCCAGACCTGGACGATGCTCAACGTCGTCGAGGAGCAGGTCGAGAAGATCCGCGAGCAGGTCGGTGAGGGCCGGGCCATCTGCGCGCTCTCCGGCGGTGTCGACTCCGCAGTCGCCGCGGCCCTGGTCCAGCGCGCGATCGGTGACCGCCTCACCTGCGTCTACGTCGACCACGGCATGATGCGCCTGGGCGAGACCGAGCAGGTCCGCCGCGACTTCGAGGAGGTCTTCGACTCCCTCGACGTGGTCGACGCGGAGGAGCAGTTCCTCACCGCGCTGGCCGGCGTCACCGAGCCCGAGACCAAGCGCAAGATCATCGGCCACGAGTTCATCCGGACCTTCGAGGCCGCCGAGGTCCGCGTCTTCGGCGACGCCCAGCAGGGGGAGACGGTCTTCCTGGTGCAGGGCACGCTCTACCCGGACGTGGTCGAGTCCGGCGGCGGTGCCGGCACCTCCACGATCAAGTCGCACCACAACGTCGGCGGCCTGCCCGACGACCTCAACTTCGAGCTGGTCGAGCCGCTGCGGGCGCTCTTCAAGGACGAGGTCCGTGCGGTCGGCGAGCAGCTCGGCCTGCCCGAGCGCATGGTGTGGCGCCAGCCCTTCCCCGGCCCCGGCCTGGGCATCCGCATCATCGGCGAGGTCACCAAGGAGCGGCTCGACATGCTCCGCCAGGCCGACGCCATCGCCCGTGAGGAGCTGACCAAGTCGGGCCTCGACCGCGAGATCTGGCAGATGCCGGTCGTGCTGCTGGCCGACGTCCGCTCCGTCGGCGTCCAGGGTGACGGCCGCACCTACGGCCACCCGGTCGTGCTGCGTCCGGTCACCTCCGAGGACGCCATGACCGCCGACTGGGCCCGCCTGCCCTACGAGGTCATGGAGAAGATCTCCACCCGCATCACCAACGAGGTCGCGGAGATCAACCGCGTGACCATCGACATCACCTCGAAGCCGCCGGGCACCATCGAGTGGGAGTGACCGCAGCAGGGGACGGGTGACGCCCTTCCCCTGAGCGCTGCGGGCCGGACTCCCGTGACGAAGCGCCCCGTACGCACGCTGCGTACGGGGCGCTTCGTCGTGCGTGACCGCCCGCCCGCGACAATGGACCCATGGCTGCGCAGAAGACGATGACCGCTCCCGTCGTGCCCGACCCGGGTCAGGCGGTCGTGATCCGCTTCGACGGACGCGACGTCGTGCTGTGGTGGGGCAAGGGGGAGGGCGACCGCGAGGTGCTCGCGGCGCAGGACGGCAGGCTCATGACCTGGGAGTCGGTGGAGGCGGCCGTGGCGCACGCCGAGGCGGCCGGCTGGGAGATCGACTGGGACGCCGGCACCAACTCCGACCAGCTGACGCTGATGGACTTCAGCGGGGCCCAGCGTCGCCTCGAGAGCGAACGCGCCCCCGTGGCGGCCGAGTCGGCGATGTTCCTGTGGAACTTCGCCACCGACGTCTCCCACACCCTCGACATCCCCTTCAACGACAAGGGGCGGATGGCCGACGAGTGCTACGAGAAGCTGACCAAGGCGACGATCCCGAGCGTCTACGGCCTCGACGCCTACAAGCTGCAGTGGACGCCGGCCGAGTTCAAGGCGGTCCGACGGATCATGGCCGACGCGGTGCACGTGGTGCGCAAGGGGCTCGGCGGCTGATGGCCAGGGGGCCGTTCCCCGCCGCTCTGGCAAGATGGCGGACCATGCCTGCGCCTCGCCTCTCCCGCCTCGTCCTCGCGCTGCTCCTCGGGATCAGCAGCCTGGGGCTCGCCGGGTGCGTCAAGCCGGACAAGGCCGTCGTCGCCCTGCTGCTCGCCTCGTCGCAGGCGACCCGCTGGACCGAGGTCGACCAGCCCGTCTTCGCCCAGCACCTCGAGGACTCCTGCCAGGGCTGCGACTACGTCACCTACAACGCCGGACGTGACGCCGACAAGCAGGCCGAGCAGTTCCGCGACGCGCTGGACGACGGCGCGGACGTCATCGTGCTCAACGCCGTCGACGGCGAGGAGGCCTCCGCGCTGGTCGAGGAGGCCGGCGAGGTCCCGGTGATCGCCTACGACCGCTTCGTCGAGGGCGCCGACCACTTCGTCTCCGCCGACCCCGCCGTGATCGGTCGGATGATGGCGCAGGGCATCGTCGACGCCGTCGGTCGTCGTTCGCAGGTGCTGATGGTCAACGGCGCCACGGGCGACGACAACGCCGCCGAGATCCGTGAGGCCGCGATGGGTGTCTTCAAGCGGCACCGGGTCAAGGTCGTCGCCGAGCTCTCCCCGGACAGCTGGGACGCCGCGTCGGCCAAGCAGTTCGTGCTCGAGCAGAAGGGCCGGATCGGCCGCGTCGACGCCGTCCTGGCCGCCAACGACACCCAGGCCTCCGGCGTCGTCGAGGCGCTCGAGGAGCTCGAGGTCGGCGCCCGGAGCTACCCCTTCGTGACCGGGCAGGACGCCGAGCTCACGGCCGTACGCCGCGTGGTCGCCGGCGAGCAGGGCCTCACGGTCTACAAGGAGATCACCACGATGGCCCAGCGGGCCGCCGACCTCGCCATCGACCTGATGCTCGACGAGGTGCCGGAGGACACGACCGACTACAAGGGAGTGCCCGCCGTGCTCGTCGAGCCGGTGGTGGTGACCCGCGAGACGATCGCCCGGACCGTGGTGCGCGACGGTGTCTACTCCCTCGACGACATCTGCACCGACGACGTCATGGAGACCTGCGAGCAGCTGGCCCTGCGCTGACCGGGGCCCGTCAGCCTCCCGCGGCGACCTCGACCTTCGTACGGCTGCGCAGACCCCACCACTGGGCGAGGGCGAGCCCGGCGATGATGTCCCAGATGCCCCACCAGGCGGCGACCAGGGCCATGCCGCCCAGGCCGTCGAAGTAGGTGAAGACCAGCAGCAGGCCCAGGCCCGCGTTGCGGATGCCGACCTTGAAGGTCATCGCCTTCGTGCTGGCCTCCGGCAGGCGGGTGGCACGGGCGATCGCCCAGCCCAGCGCCAGGGCGAGGGCGTCGTGGAGGAAGACGGCGACCAGCACCACGCCGATGTGCTCGACGAAGATGTCCCAGTTGTTGGCGGAAGGTACCCCGATATAAGTAATTGCAGTGAATTACTTGGCATTGGCGTAGAGCTCGTCGACCACGTCGGCGTACTTGCGGTTGACCACGCGGCGCTTGAGCTTCAGCGAGGGGGTGAGCTCCTCCGACTCGGCGGTCCACTCGTGGGCCAGGAGGGCGAACGCCTTCACCTGCTCGGGGCGGGAGAGTCGTTCGTTGGCCTTGTCGACGGCGGCCTGCACCATGACCCGGATCTCGGACTTGGTCGAGAGGTCGGCCAGGTCGGTGAACTCGAGCCCCATCCGCTGCGCCACCACCGGCGCGACCTCCCCGTCGAGGGTGAGCACGGCGACGACGTACGGGCGGTTGTCGCCGATCGCCATCGCGTGGCCGATCAGCGGCGACTCCTTGAGATGGTTCTCGATGTTGGAGGGCGCGATGTTCTTGCCCGCCGAGGTGATGATGAGCTCCTTCTTGCGGTCGACGACGTAGAAGAAGCCGTCCTCGTCCTGGGTGCCGATGTCTCCGGTGTGCACCCAGCCCTCCGGGTCGATCAGCTGGCGCGTGGCCTCGACCTGCCGGAAGTAGCCCGGGGTGTTGACCGGGCCGCGGACGAGGATCTCGCCGTCGTCGGCCAGCTTCACCTCCATGCCCGGCGTGGCCACCCCGACGCTGCCGATACGGAAGTGGTCGGGGCCGTTGACGGTGACGGCGCCGCAGGTCTCGGTCATGCCGTAGACGTCGTAGACGCGCAGGCCGAGCCCCGCCATGAACTTGGTCGTCTCGACCGGCATGGGGGCCGAGGCCGAGGCGCACCAGCGCACCCGGTCGAGGCCGAGCAACAGCTTGAGGAAGCCGAGGATCGCCTCGTCGGCCTTGCGGTAGGCCTCCTCGATCTCCGGCGTCATCGTGTGGCCGGTCTCCTGCGCCTGCACCCAGGCCAGTCCGGCGGCCATCGACTCCTGCACCAGCCTGACGTTGTCGGGGTTGGGGTCGGCGGCGAGCTTGGCCGAGATGCCGGTCTGGATCTTCTCCCAGACCCGCGGCACCCCGAAGAAGGCCGTCGGGTGGACCTCCCCGAGCGTCGCGACCAGCTGGGTCGGGTCGCCGATGCAGTATGAGTGGCTGCCCAGCAGGGTGGGCCCGTAGACGCCCAGGACGCGCTCGGCGATGTGGGCCAGCGGCAGGTAGCTGATCTGCACCTGACGCTCTCCGATGAGGCCGGCGGCCTCCATCGTGGTCTGGGCCTCGCACAGCACGTTGTGGTGGGTCAGCACCACGCCCTTGGGGTTGCCGGTGGTGCCGGAGGTGTAGAGGATCGTGGCCGGCGTCGACGGGGTGACCAGCTCGGCGCGCTCGTCGAGGGCGCCGGGGCGGTCGCGACGCAGCGCGGCTCCAGCGGCCACGAGCTGCGCCCAGGAGAGGAACTGGTCGCCGTCGGGCAGGGCCGCCTCGTTGATCACCACCACCGTGGTCTCGGGGGAGTCGGCCAGGGCCTTGGCCCACCGGTCGAGGTGGTCGGCGCCCTCGACGATCACGTGCCGGGCACCCGAGTGGCCGGCGATGTAGGCGACCTGGTCGGGGGAGAGGGTGTTGTAGATCGACATCGGGATGGCCGCGGCGTGCACGGCGCCCATGTCGGCCAGCACGTGCTCGATCCGGTTGGTCGCCATGATGGCGACCGGCTGGCCGGGCTCGACGCCGAGGGCGACCAGTCCGGCGGCGGCGTCCAGGGCCGCCTCCCTGGTCTGGCCCCATGTCAGGGTGCGCCAGCCCTCCTCCACGTCGTGGCGGTCGGAGTAGGCCGGCTCGTCGGCGAGCTCCGACGCGGTGGAGGCCAGGTGGTCGAGCAGGGTGCGCCCGCCCAGGATTCGTTCGACACGCGCTCTCTCGGTGAGTACGTCCGTCATTGCGTGATCCCTCCGTGGTTCGTCGTCCTGTGACATACGTCGCAGTGCGTGTGAGGTGAGTCTCACCGACCTGGCCGACAATTTCGAGAGGACGCCGCCGAAAAACAGGCACGGCCCGGACCAGGTGGTCCGGGCCGTGCGTCAGGAGAGACGCCTCAGGAGACGAGCTCCTTCACCTGCTGGATCGTCGCCACCGGGTCGGCCGTGGCCGGAGTGATCGACAGGTTGGTGACGCCCGCCTCGCGGAAGGCGGCGATGCGCTCCTTCACGTAGGACTCCGGGCCGACCAGGTTGGCCGCCTCCAGCCACTCCAGCGGGACGGCCGCCTCGGCCTCGCGCTTCTTGCCCGAGAGGTAGAGGTCCTGGATCTCCTCGGCCTCCTTCTCGTAGCCGTAGGCCTTGGCGATGTCGTTGTAGAAGTTCTTGCCCTTGGCGCCCATGCCGCCGACGTACAGCGCGAAGAGCGGGCGGGCGAAGTCGAGCATCTGCTTGGTCTCGGGCCCCTCGCCGATGGCGACCATCACGTTGGCGACGATCTCCAGGGGGCCGAGGCCCTCCTGGCGCTTCGCCGCACCCCGCGCGAGCGACTCGCCCCAGACCAGGTCGGCCTTGCCGGGGTGGAAGAGGTGCGGGATCCAGCCGTCGGCGATGGTCGCGGCCTGCTCGACGCTCTTCTCGCCCAGTGCGGCGATGAAGATCGGGATGGTGTCGCGCTCGGGGTGGGTGAGCAGCTTGAGCGGCTTGCCCAGCCCGGTGACCGCGCCGCGCTCCTTGGTGAGCGGCAGGTGGAACTCGCCTTCGTTGGTGAGCGCCTCGCGCTTGAGCCCGCGGCGTACGAGGTCGATGATCTCGGCCGTGCGAGCCAGCGGCTTGCGGTAGGGGACGCCGTGGAAGCCCTCGATCACCTGCGGGCCGGAGGCGCCGAGGCCGAGGATCGCGCGGCCACCGGAGACGTTGTCGAGCCCGGCCGCGGTCTGCAGCAGGGCGCCCGGGGTGCGTGAGTAGATGTTGAGGATCGCGGAGCCGATCTCGATCGTCTCGGTCTTGGCGGCCAGGTAGCCCATCAGCGTGGGGGAGTCGAAGCCGTAGGCCTCGGCCACCCAGACCGTGTCGAGCCCGGCCTTCTCGTAGGAGCTGACGGTGTCCGCCGCGGTGCGGGGGTTGCCGTCGTACATGAGCATGGTGGCGAGCTTCACGGGCACCTCATTCGTGGCTGTGCGGTCTTCTTGCGGGCGCCGGTCGGGGCAGCCCACCCCGGACTCTGACAGAACCACTGTCACGATGGCAAGGGTTCAGAGGCAACGTGTGCAACTTGTTGCAAGACGCCGAGTCCGTCGACGAGCGTTCACCTCTCCGCCGTGGCGAGTACGCCTGGGCGACCGCCCTGCGACACGCTCGAGGCACAGCGTCGGGCCATGGCCACCGTGCTCCCGCTCCGTCCCGCTGCCGCCCCGCGCAGCCTGGTCCTGCGTCCTGCCGTCGCCGCCCACCGGGGCGCCAGCGGCCACCGCCCCGAGCACACCCTCGAGGCCTACCGGACCGCGATCCGGATGGGCGCCGACGCGATCGAGGTCGACCTCGTCCCGACGGCCGACGGGTGCTCCTGGCCCGGCACGAGAACGAGCTCTCCCGCACCACCGACGTCGCCTCCGTCAGGCGCTTCGCCCGCCGTCGCCGGGTCGGGTCGGTCGACGGGAAGACCCAGCGGGGCTGGTTCACAGAGGACTTCACCGTCGCCGAGGTCAAGCGGCTCACCGCGCGCGAGCGCAAACCGCGGCTGCGCCCGGCCAACACCCTGTACGACGGTCGCGAGGGCGTCCCGACCCTCGACGAGGTGCTGGCGATGGCGTCGGCCGAGGGAGCCCGCCGGGGGCGCACGGTCGGTCTGCTGCTGGAGCTCAAGACCCCCACCCACTTCGCCGGGCTGGGGCTCGACCTGGTCGACCCGCTGCTGACGGCCCTGCGCCGTCACGGCCTCGACACCGCAGTCTCCGACGTCGCGGTGATGGCCTTCGAGACCGGCGTGCTGCGGCGTGTCGCGCAGCGCAGCCGGGTGGCGGTCGTCCAGCTCCTCGGGGCGGCGCACCGTCGGCCGTGGGACCTCAAGGTGGCGGGCGACCGGCGGACCTACGGTGACCTCGCCTCGCCCGAGGGCCTGGCCTGGGTCGACGAGTACGCCGACGGGCTCGGCGCCACGAAGGAGCTGGTGCTGCCGGTCACCGAGACCGGCGCGCACGCAGCGCCGACGCCGTTGGTGGCCGAGGCCCACAGGCTCGGGCTGACCGTGCACGTGTGGACGCTGCGGGCGGAGAACCGCTTCCTGCCGCCGGCACTGCGGGCGTACGACGACACCTCGACGACCGGGGACATGGCCGCCGAGGTGCGCGCCTTCCTAGCGGCGGGGGTCGACGGGGTGATCACCGACCACCCCGACATCGCCGTCGTCGCGCGTGACGCGTTCGCGCCGGCGGCGGCCGAGCGTCGCGGCGAGCAGGCCCGCTGAGCCAGCCAGCAGCCACGGCACGGGCAGCACCCAGCGCAGGTCGTCGACGGGCAACGAGGCCACCTCGATCGCCACCCAGATGCCGGCGAACGCGGCGAGCACGGTGCCCATGATCAGGTGGGTGAGGTTGACGGGGTGGAGCCCGCCTCGCGTGGCCTGCGGTGCCGTCCTTGCTGCGTCCGTCGTCGTGTCCATCGCCCACTCCTCCGGGTTGCGCACTGCGGTGTCGTCCATTTCGTCGGTGGTGCCGGGGCCGTCGGGGGTGGCGTCCTCCGGGCGGTCGTGGCTGCTCATCGCTGCACCACCTCGATCTCGCCGACGCCCAGCTCGACGGTGATCTGCATCCGCGGGACGTCGGGGCCCAGCGAGGTCTCGCGGCTGACCGCGATCCCGCCGTTCTGGCTGCCGTCGGGGAGCCGGATGTTGCCCGGGCCGCCGACCTCGGTGCGCAGGTCGACGCCCAGCTCGTCGGGGAGGAGGAGCACGATCCGTCCCGCGCCGCCCTCGACCCGCACGTCACGTCCGGCCAGGGCCTCGACGTCGCTCACCTCGGACAGGTCCACCTCCAGCTCGCCTCGGCGCATCTCGTAGAGGTCGCGCACCTGGGCCGCTGTCCCGGGGATCACAGATACCCGGCCGAGGTCGTCGTCCCACCGCTCCGACGCGGTGCCCACGACCGTGACCAGGGCGGCGACCAGACCCAGGGCGATGATGCCGCCGGCGCGGCCCCAGAAGGCACCCAGCAGCAGCATCGCGGCGCAGATCGTCATCGCCAGCGCGGGGTAGGCGCTGCCGGGCACGTCCTGGCCGGCCACGTCGACGGTGCCGAGGACGCCCATCGCGAGCGCGAGCAGGGCCAGGGTGAACCAGAAGAGCACCGGTCCGCGGCGGCGCGGGTCGCGCGGGCGGGTGGCCCGGACGGGCGGCACCGGAGGCGGGGTCGGCGCCCAGGCCCACGGGTCTGTCGGCTGCTGCGGAGGGGGCGGCGGTCCGGACGGACCGTTGACCGGGCTCGAGACCGGGGTCGTGGGCGCACCCCCGGCTGGCTGCACGGCCGGCTGCACGGCCGGCTGCCCGGGCTGCCACTGCTGCACCGGCTGCGTCGGGGAGGGCTGCTGTCCATGGGGGGCAGCGGGCCACCCGGCGGGCGGGTGGGGCGCGGCGTACGCGAGCGTGCCGGGAGGTGCGACGGCTGCCTGCTGCTGCGGGGTGCGGCGGGAGAGGAAGACCCAGGCGACCACGGCGATCACCGCGAGCGGCCACGGGAACCAGTAGAGCCCCCACGTGTCACCCAGCAGGGCCAGGCCGGCCAGGGCCGCGACGACGACCAGCACGAAGCCGCGGGTGCGCTCGTCGAGGTGGATCGGCGCCTCGGCCTTCCCGTCCTCGGGCAGGAAGAGCCACAGGGCGCCGTAGAGCAGGATGCCGGCGCCGCCGAAGAAGGCGAGCACGGCGAAGGTCACGCGCAGGACCAGCGGGTCGACGTTGAAGTGCCGGGCCAGGCCGGAGGCCACACCCGCGACCATGCGGTCCGCCGGGCGGCTCAGGCGGTTGACCTCCTTGACGTGCTCCCAGTCGACGCGTGGTGCGTCGTGGGGAGCGTCGGGGCGGGGCGCCTCGGGCCCGGTGGGCCCGGTGGACCCCGTGGCGCCGGCGTACCCGGGCTGTGCCTGCTGCGCCTGCTCCGGCCGCTCCGGCTGCTCCGGCTGACCGGCGGTGGGGTGGGTGGTCTCGTCCATGTCTCCAAGCCTCGTCGTCGACCCGCGCCCGCGCCATCGGGAAGGACCCTGATCCTGCTCCGGGGTGGGCGGGGCGACCTCAGGGTCCTCTCGGGGTCAGCCCTCATGGTCCCGCACCGGTGCGCCTGACACGATGGAGCCACGATGAGTGCCCCCGACCCCACCACCGCTGCGACGCCCTGGCGGCGCGCCACCCGCAACTCCACCGACCCCTTGGTCGGCGGGGTCGCCTCCGGTCTGGCCGAGCACCTGGGCCTGCCGACGCTGTGGGTGCGGCTCGGCTTCTTCGCCGCCACCGCGCTGAGCGGACTGGGCATCGTGCTGTACGCGGCCCTGTGGCTCTTCCTCCCGACCGACGCCCGCTTCGAGGCGTCGACCCCCGGCTTGGAGAGCGCCACCCGCACCGGCAAGCGCCCGGGGTTGGGCCACCGGATCGGCGACATGGGCCAGGCACTGGCGCTCGGCATCCTGGGTGTCGGGCTCGTCCTCGCCGTCGAGGCCGTGCTCGGTCGTGGCGCCGTCGTCTTCCCGCTGCTGCTCGCCGGCATCGGCGTGGCGCTGCTGTGGCGCCAGGCCGACGAGGCGCAGCGCGAGCGCTGGCTCGACTCCACTGGTCGCGTCGACCCCTTCCGTGCGGTCTTCGGCGCCGGCACCACGGCCTCGTACGTCCGGCTCGCCGCCGGCCTGGGCCTGGTCGTCGTCGCGGTGGCGCTCTTCGCGGTCACCCGCGGACGCTTCGAGGTGGCGCGCGACGTGTGGCTGGCCACGCTCCTGGGCATTGCCGGCCTGGCCGTCGTCGTCGGTCCCTGGGTGGTGCGGCTGGCCTCCGACCTCGGTGCCGAGCGGGCCGAGCGCATCCGTTCCCAGGAGCGCGCCGACATGGCCGCCCACCTGCACGACTCGGTGCTGCAGACGCTGGCCCTGATCCAGCGCAACGCCGCCGACCCGACCCTGGTGGCCCGGCTGGCCAGGGGGCAGGAGCGTGAGCTCCGGGCCTGGCTCTACACCGGCGAGGAGGCCGACGCGGCCACCGTCGCGGGCGCGCTGCGCGAGGCCGCCGGCCGGGTTGAGGACGAGCACGCCGTGGTCGTCGACCTGGTCACCGTCGGCGACCGGACGATGGACGAGTCGATGCGGCCACTGGTCCAGGCAGCGCGCGAGGCGATGGTCAACGCCGCCAAGCACGCCGGGACCGGTCATGTCGACGTCTACGCCGAGACCGCCGAGCGCGCGGTCGAGGTCTTCGTCCGTGACCGGGGCGTCGGCTTCGACCCCGAGGCGGTGGGGGAGGATCGCCACGGCGTACGGCACAGCATCATCGACAGGATGACCCGGCACGGCGGCACGGCGCAGGTGCGCTCGGCCCCCGGCGAGGGCACGGAGGTCCGGCTCTCGATGCCGGTCCACGAGGAGGCATGAGCAGCAGCATGAGCACAGGTGAACCGGTGAAGGTGCTGGTCGTCGACGACCACGCGATGTTCCGGGTCGGCGTGAAGGCCGAGCTGCAGTCGGTGGTGGGCGAGGTGGCGGTCGACGTGGTGGCCGAGGCCGCGGACGTCGACGAGGCGGTCGCCCGGATCGCCGAGACCCGTCCCGACGTCGTGCTCCTCGACGTGCACCTGCCCGGCGGGGGAGGCGTGGAGGTGATGCGCCGCGTCCACGCCGCGATGCCAGGTGGGGCTCCTCGCTTCCTGGCGCTCAGCGTCAGCGACGCCGCCGAGGACGTCATCGGCACGATCCGTGGCGGTGCCCGGGCTACGTCACCAAGACCATCACCGGCCCCGAGCTGGTGGCCGCGATCAAGCGGGTCTCCGAGGGTGACGCCGTCTTCTCGCCGCGCCTGGCCGGCTTCGTGCTCGACGCCTTCGCCGGCTCCATCCAGGTGGCCGCGGTCGACGAGGACCTCGACCGGCTCACCGAGCGCGAGCGGGAGGTGATGCGCCTGATCGCCCGCGGCTACGCCTACAAGGAGGTGGCCAAGGAGCTCTTCATCTCCACCAAGACGGTCGAGACCCACATGTCGTCGGTGCTGCGCAAGCTGCAGCTGAGCTCGCGCCACGAGTTGACCAAGTGGGCCTCGGACCGACGCCTGCTCTGAGGTGGGGCGGTCGCCCTTTCCGACGCCTTGTCGACAACGGGTAGATTCACCGCCATGAACACCCTGGGTCTGATCGTCCTCGTCATCCACATCCTCGGCTTCGCCGCCCTCCTCGGCGGCCTCCTGGCCCAGGCGCGTGAGCCCGAGAAGAAGATCACCGGCGTGATCCGCGACGGCGTCGGCACCGCCTTCGTCGCCGGCATCGTGCTGGTCGGCCTCCTCGAGGCGGGCGACGGCCCGGTGGCCCACGACAAGATCGGCGTGAAGTTCGTGATCACGCTCATCCTGCTGGTCCTGGTGATGATGAACCTGCGCAAGCCGCGCATCCCCAACGGCCTCTACTGGGCCCTGACCGGCATGACGGTCCTCAACATCGTGCTGGCGATCTTCTGGAACGCCAAGCACGGCTACTGACCTCTGACCTCTGCACGGCCGTCGCCCACCGGGCGGCGGCCGTTCGTCGTCCCCGGGGCCTGCGGTGGCCCAGCGTCAGTCGTCGCCCTTCAACGCGAACGAGCGGAGCCGGTCGCCGGAGAGCCAGACCCCGCCGACGGTGACCACGGCCAACGCGAACGCCGCCCACCACAGCGCGATGTCCGGGCCGGCGAGGCCGTCGGTCAGCGAGCGCGCCACCCGGTGGCCCCACTGGTAGATGCTCAGCCAGGCCACCCCCGAGAAGACGTTGGCCAACGTGCCCTCCCACAGCAGCACGAAGAGGAGCCCCGCGACCACCGCGTGCTTCCACACGGTGCTCAGGGCGAGGAAGAACGCTGCGTACGCTGCCGCGCTCAGCGCGCCGCCGAGGCTGCGGGCCGCGACGTCCCCGGCGTCGCCGGGGTTGACGGCGACCCCGGTGACCAGCATCAGGACGGGGCCCAGGAGCAGCACGGAGCCCAGGGCGACGACGTACTTGCTGACGGCGACCGAGTGGCGGCTGATCGGCTTGGCGAGCAGGTAGACGATCGAGCCGTCGTCGACCTCCGGGCCCATCACGGCGGTGGCGCCGACGAGCGCCAGCAGCGGCAGGACGACCGAGAGGCCCAGCCCGAACATGGCGTCCGTGGCCAGCTCGGGCTCACCGGTCAGCACCCGGATCAGGACGGTCAGCCCGGTCAGCAGGAGCGGGAAGAGCAGCAGGATGATGAAGCGCTTGCGGCCGGCCAGTGCGGCCAGGGCGAGGCGTGCGATCGTCGGGTTCATCGGGCCACCAGGTAGGAGAAGACGCTCTCGAGGGACTCGTCGCTGGGCGAGACCTCGCGCAGCAGGAGGTCGCGCTCGCGCGCCCAGCGGGGGAGTCCGTGGGCGAACTGGCCGAGGTCGGAGACCTCGACGTCGATGCCGGCGTCGGTGAAGCGCACCGCCCGCACCGACGGCTGCGCCACCAGCAGCGTGGCCAGGGCGCGGTCGTCGTCGGAGCGGAGGAAGTACTGCACGGGACGGTCGGTCATCAGACGGCGGATCGCGCCGAAGTCGCCGGAGGCGGCGTGGCGCCCGGAGACGACCACCTCGATGTGCCGGGCCAGCCGCTCCACCTCCTCGAGGATGTGGGAGCTGAAGAGGATGGTGTGCCCCTCCTCGCCCATCTGCCGCAGCAGCTCCATCAGCTCCATGCGCTGGCGGGGGTCGACCCCGTTGAACGGCTCGTCCAGCATCAGCACCGCCGGCTCGTGCACGAGCGCGGCGGCGATCTTGACCCGCTGGCGCATCCCCTTGGAGTAGGTGTCGATCTTGCGTCCGGCCGGCTCGACCATCGCCACCCGCTCGAGCGCCCGCTCGGTGGCGGCGGCCGCGTCGGGGAGCCGGTGCAGGTCGGCGTTGGCCCGGACGAACTGCCGCCCGGTGAGGTAGCCGAAGCTGATCTCGCGCTCCGGCACCAGGCCGATCAGGCGGTAGGCGTCGGTGTTGCGCCACAACGGCCGGCCGTCGAGGGTGACCTCACCCGAGGAGGGCGCCAGGAAGCCCGTCATCATCGCCATCAGCGTGGTCTTGCCGGCACCGTTGGGGCCGAGCAGGCCGGTCACGCCGGGGCCGATCCGCATGCTGACGTCGTTGACCGCCACCACGTTGCCGAACCACCGGGAGACACGGTCGAGGACGATCTCGGTCATCGACGGCCCGCCTTCCGGAACCGCACGACCAGGAGCTGGACGAGCACGGCGACGACCGCCAGGGCGACCACGACCATCAGGGTCACCATGCCGGCCCCCTGGGGCGGGGTGGGCACCGAGTTGCCGGCGTCCATCGCGTCACCCAGACCGTTGACCAGTGACCACGGCGAGAAGAGCGCAGCCACCTCGCCCACACGGTCCCTGTCGTTCGACCAGGCGATGCCCTGGACGATCTGCACGACCAGGTTGCTGACCAGGACTGCCAGGACGGTGCCGACCACCGCGAAGCCCCGGCGCAGCGCCACGCTGGAGACCAAGGCGCTCAGTGAGGCCAGCAGCAGCGCCAGGAGCAGGGTCAGGGGCAGTGACCTGCCGAGCATCTCGAGCTCGTCGCCCACGTCCAACCCGTTGAGCAGGCCGCCGACCAGGAGCACCACGTGCGGCGCCAGGACGAAGAGCAGGACGGCGGTGAACCACGCCGCCCAGCGGGTCAGGGTGAAGACCGCAGCGCTGAGCGGACGTGCCAGGTAGAGCACGATCGAGCGCGAGCGCAGGTCGCGGGAGAAGACCACGGGGGCCTGGGCAGCGACGAAGATGCTGATCGGCACCTGGAGCGCGGAGGTGTAGGAGGCGTAGCTCATCACCTGCTCGCTCAGGCCGACGATCGAGACCACCCCGACCATGATCACCGCAGGCAGCAGGGTGATCACGCCGAGCAGCACGGGCAGCACCTTGGAACGGCCCGAGCGACCCAGGCCGTACGCGTGCCGCAGGGCGGTCAGGTAGAGCGAGGCGGCGATGCGGGCGTTGGACTCGCGCGGTCCGTCGTAGGGCCGGTAGCCGATGTCGTGGATGACGCCGCCGGCGGACGCCGCGGGACGGACCGGCTCAGACACGGTGCGCTCCTTGGGTGAAGACGTCCTCGAGGTGGCCGTGGTCGGCCTCGATGCGGACGAGGTCGAGGTCCAGGTCGACGACGGTGTCGCGCACGACCCGGTGGACGTCGAGGCCCGGCGGTGGCGCGTCGACCCGCACCATCGACCCGCGTGGCTGGCAGGCCAGGCCCGCTGCCGCGAGCGCGTTGCCGAGGCGGTCGCGCTCGACCGTGCCGCCGAGCACCTCGACGAGCAGCGCGCCGGTGCCCTCCAGGAACTGGCTGGTGGCCGACGCCCGCAGCAGCACCCCGGCGTCGAGCACGACGACGTGGTCGCTGACCCGCTCCAGCTCACCGAGCAGGTGGGAGGTGACGAGCACCGGGATGTGGAAGTCGGTGCTGATCCGGCGGACCAAGCGGAGCATGTCGATGCGTGAGGCGGGGTCGAGGCCGTTGGTCGGCTCGTCGAGGAAGACCAGGCGCGGGTGGTGCACCAGCGCCTGCGCGAGTTTGGCACGCTGCTTCATGCCCGTGGAGTAGCCGCCGAGCAGGCGGTAGCGCTCCTCGTCGAGGCCGACGATGCGCAGGATGTCGGCGGCGCGCTCGCGGGCCGGGGCCTTCGGCAGCCCGGACATCCGTGCCATGTGCACGACGAACTCGCTCGCGGTCACGTCGGGCGGCAGGCAGTCGTGCTCGGGCATGTAGCCGACGACGGCGCGGATCCGGTCGGACTCGCTCGCCACGTCGTGGCCGAGCACGGTCGCGGTGCCGGCGGTCGGCTCCTGCAGACCGAGGAGGATCTTGATCAGGGTCGACTTGCCGGCGCCGTTGGCCCCCACCAGGCCGGTGACGCCCGGACCGATCGACAGGGTCAGGTCGTGCAGCGCCATCACGCGACCGAAGTCCATCGACAGGCCGGTGGTGGTGATGACCGGCGCGTCGGCGACGGGGCCGGTGGTCTCTGCGGTCACCCTCGGAACCCTAGCGGCCCTCGGGCCTCACGCCCCGGTGACTCGCTGGGCGGAGCGGGCCCGGTACTCGCTCGGCGTCATCCCCAGCACGGCCCGGAACTCGTGGGCGAGGTGGGCGTGGTCGGCGTACCCCCACTCGGCGGCCACGTCGGCGACGTCGACGTCCGGGTCCGTCCGCAGCCGCTCGGCGGCGTCCTGGAGCCGTCGGCGCCGCAGCAGCGCCGACGGCGGGAGGCCGACGTACGCCCGGGTGAGCCGCTGCACCGTGCGCGGCGAGACCGCCAGGTACGCCGCCAGGTCCTCGAGCCGGGTGATCGCGGGCGCGGACTCGCAGGCGTCGACCACCTCGTTGGCCAGCAGCGCGGCGGGGGAGGGGTGCAGGTCGAGCCCCTCCAGCCACGCGACGTACGCCGCCACCGCGCCCTGCCTGGCAGCCTCACGGTCGGTGCCCCGCATCGCCTCGCTCACAGCCGCGTGCAGGGCAGGCAGCTCGAGGACCACCTCGCGGTCCCGCAGCGATCCCGGGTCGTCGGTGAAGTGCGGCATCATCGCCGGTCGGAGCAGCGCGCCCACGGCCCATCCGCGCCCGGAGAGGTCGCGGTGGGTCCGTCGGGTGGCGGGGCCCGAGAGCTCGACGTCGTCGACCTGGACGACGAGGTTGGTGGCGGGATGGGCCAGGACGTGCTGGCGCGAGGTGCGTCCGGGAGCGAGGTCCCACTCGGGGATCCAGAACCAGCGCACGAGGTGCGCGACCTGCGGCGGCGCAGGCAGCCGGTGCAGCGAGGGCAGGCGGGAGGGGTAGAGGATCCCCTTGGTGGAGACGTCCACGTTCCCTCCTCCGATGGTCGTGGGGCTGTCGCTTTTCTCCAAGCATGACGCCGATCGAGCCACCTAGCGTCGTGGACATGGACGAGAAGACCACTGACCAGACCGCTGACCAGACCACTGCACCTGCGCACGGCGAGCACACCACCCACGGCCGTCCGCACGGCTTCTCCTCGCTCACGCCCTTCCTGGTCGTCGAGCGGGCGCGCGAGGCCATCGACTTCTACGCCGACGTCTTCGGGGCTCGGGTGCTGGGCGTGACCGAGATGGGCGGCCTCGTCGCCCACGCCGAGCTGCAGCTCGACGACGGACGCCTCCAGATCGGGCAGCCGAACCCGGAGTACGGGCTCGTCGCCCCGCCCGGGGAGGGCGACTGCTACTCGCTGGGCCTCTACTGCACCGACGTCGACGAGCTCGTCGCCCGTGCCGAGGAGGCCGGCGCCGAGGTCCGTGAGGCCCCCACCACCTTCGTCTCCGGCGACCGCTTCGCCAGCCTCCGTGACCCCTTCGGCGTGCGGTGGTCGGTGATGACCCGCGTGGAGGACCTGTCGGAGGCCGAGAGCGCCCGCCGGGTGGAGGAGTGGGCCGCGCAACAGGGGTGAGGGCCCGGGCCGCCGCGGGGGCCGGAAAGGTCGGTGGCGGGCCGTAGGGTTGGGGGCACCATGGAAAGCCCCTTCACCCTCCCCGGCCTCGAACACCTGACCCCGTCGGAGCCCGCCGCTCCGCGGAGCTCGGGGTCTCCTGCTGCGCCCGCTCCGGCGCGACGTGGGCCGACGCGTGAGGCGCTGCTCGAGGGGCTGAACGACCCCCAGCGCGAGGCCGTCGTCCACGAGGGGTCGCCGCTGCTCGTGGTGGCCGGTGCGGGGTCGGGCAAGACCCGCGTGCTCACCCGCCGCATTGCCTGGCTGGTGGCCGAGCGCGGTGCGCACCCCGGCTCGATCCTGGCGATCACCTTCACCAACAAGGCCGCGGCCGAGATGAAGGAGCGCGTCGAGGAGCTGGTCGGCAAGCGGGCCCGGCTGATGTGGGTCTCGACCTTCCACTCCTCCTGCGTGCGGATCCTGCGCAAGGAGGCCGACAAGCTGGGCTACAAGTCCAGCTTCTCGATCTACGACAGCGCCGACTCCAAGCGCCTGATGGGGCTCGTGCTCAAGGACCTCGAGCTCGACCCGAAGAAGTACCAGCCCAACGCGGTGCTGAACTGGATCTCCGACCGCAAAAACGAGCTGGTCGACGTCGACCAGGCCGCCAAGGACGCGAAGAACGCGTTCGAGGAGGCGTACGTCCAGGCCTACCGCTCCTACCAGCGGCGCCTGGCGGAGGCCAACGCGATGGACTTCGACGACCTGATCATGTCGACGGTGCACCTCTTCCAGGCGTTCCCCGACGTGCGCGAGACCTACCGCCGTCGCTTCCGGCACGTGCTGGTCGACGAGTACCAGGACACCAACCACGCGCAGTACGCGCTGATCCACCAGCTCTGCGCGCACGACCCGGAGGAGTCCGGCGCGGTCGGCTCCGGCGGTGAGCGCGTCGCCCCGGCCGAGCTGATGGTCGTGGGTGACGCCGACCAGTCGATCTACGCCTTCCGCGGCGCCAACATCCGCAACATCCTCGACTTCGAGAAGGACTTCGCCGACGCGACCTCGATCCTGCTGGAGCAGAACTACCGCTCGACGCAGACGATCCTGGCCACCGCCAACCAGGTCATCGGCAACAACAAGGGGCGCAAGCCCAAGCGGCTGTGGACCGACTCCGGCGACGGCGAGAAGATCGTCGGCTGGGTGGCCGACGACGAGCACGCCGAGGCCCGCTTCGTCTCCGACGAGATCGACCGCTTGGTCGACGCCGGCCACCGGCCCGGCGACGTCGCCGTCTTCTACCGCACCAACGCGCAGTCCCGGGTCTTCGAGGAGATCTTCATGCGCACCGGCCAGCCCTACAAGGTCGTGGGCGGCGTCCGGTTCTACGAGCGCAAGGAGGTCCGCGACGCGCTCGCCTACCTGCGCGTGCTGGTCAACCCGGCCGACGAGATCTCGCTGCGCCGCATCCTCAACACCCCCAAGCGCGGCATCGGCGACCGGGCCGAGGCCTGCGTCGCTGCGTACGCGGAGCGCGAGCGCGTCACCTTCTTCGAGGCGTTGACCAAGGCGCACCTCGCTCCGGGCATCGCCACGCGGTCCCTGAAGAACATCCAGGGCTTCGTCGACGTGATGACCGAGGTCCAGCAGATGGTGGAGGCCGACGAGCGGCCCGACGTCATCCTCGAGTCGATCCTAGACCGCTCCGGCTACCTGGCCGAGCTGGAGGCCTCCGACGACCCGCAGGACGGCACCCGCGTGGAGAACCTCGCCGAGCTCGTCGCGGTCGCGCGTGAGTTCTCCGAGGACCCGCAGGCCGGCCCGTCGGCCGACCCTGCTGACGTCGAGGCCGGCACCGTCGCCCCGGGGCTCGGTGACTTCCTGGAGCGGGTCGCCCTGGTCGCCGACAGCGACCAGATCCCCGACGACGACGGCGACGCCGGGGTGGTCACCCTGATGACGCTGCACACCGCGAAGGGGCTCGAGTTCCCGATCGTCTTCCTCACCGGCCTGGAGGACGGCGTCTTCCCGCACCAGCGCGCGCTCGGCGACTCCAGCGAGCTGGAGGAGGAGCGCCGGCTGGCCTACGTCGGCATCACCCGGGCCCGCGAGCGGCTGTACGTCTCCCGTGCGGTGGTCCGCTCGGCCTGGGGCGCCCCCTCGCACAACCCGGCCTCCCGGTTCATCGACGAGTTCCCCGTCGACCTCGTCGACTGGAAACGCACCGCCGACGCCGCGCCGCGTTGGGGTCGTCCCGACGCCTACGCCAACACGAGTACGCGGCTCGGGGCGCCCACCGACGCCGGGCGCCGCAACTTCTCCTCGGCCGCAGCCCGCATGGACGCCGTCTCCAAGGCCAAGTCGGCGCGCGAGATCCCGTCGCTGTCCCCGGGAGACCGCGTCGTCCACGACTCCTTCGGGATGGGCACGGTCGTCGCCCTCGAGGGGATGGCCGAGAAGGCGGTCGCCTCGGTCGACTTCGGCTCGGCGGGGGTCAAGCGGCTGCTGCTGCGCTACGCCCCGCTCGAGAAGCTCTGACGAAGACCTGTCCCTGCACGCACGAGAGCCCCGGCCGATCCGGCCGGGGCTCTCGTCATGTGCGGGGGAGGGGCGTGGCCCCTCACCTCACGGCTGGAGGCCGTGCGACAGCAGCGTGCTGTAGGGGTCGACCGGGCTGCCGCCACCGGGACGGACCTCCAGGTGGAGGTGCGGGCCGGTGGAGTTGCCGGTGCTGCCCAGGGCGCCGATCACGTCACCGCCGGCGACCTTGTCGCCCACGCTCACGTTGATGGCGGACTGGTGGCAGTACCAGATCTCGGTGCCGTCCTCGAGGGTGAGGATGGTGCGGTAGCCGTAGGAGCCGGCCGAGCCGGTCTCGGTGATCGTGCCGTTCGCGACGGCGATCAGCGGCGTACCGGTGGCACCGGCGAAGTCCAGGCCGGTGTGGACGGTGGACCACAGGTGGCTGGAGAGGCCGAACGTGGCGGTCAGGCGGTAGTTGCTCACCGGCATGTGCCACAGGTTGGCCTCGACGATCGCGGCCTGCTTGTTGGCCTGCGCGTGCAGACCCTGCAGGGTCTTGCTGCGCGCGTCGGCGGCGGCCTCGGCGGCGGCGACGAGCTTGGCCTCGGACTCCTCGGCCTTCGCCTCGCGACGGGAGTCGCGGCTGACCACGCCGCCACGGTCGGCGAGGGCGGCGGAGGCGGCACTGGTCAGGGCGTTGCTGGCGCTGACGTCGGCCGCGGAGACCTGGTCGGAGTCCAGGCCGGGGCCGAGGACGGCACCTCCGACGGAGATGGCGAGGGCGGCGGCGCCGGCGAGCACCGGGAGCGAGGGGAGGCCCTTGAAGAGCGGCCCTCGGCTTCCGGTGTGGGCCGCGGCGCGGCGCTTGCCGGCCACGGGGGCGGCCGGGAGGTCGACGGTGGAGATGGCGGGCAGGCGTGCGGGGACGGCCACGTCGGGGGTTGCGCCGGTCGCGGGGGACTTGGCGGTCGTCGCGGTCTGCGAGGAGGCGAGAGGCTCGACGGCCTCGATCGCGGACTCCCCGGAAACGCGAGAGACCCGGCTCGCCGAGGCGGGCGCCTTGCGGGCGCCGCCCTGTGGGGCGTTCCGGGTCAGGAGGGGCTTGCGGGCACGATCCGCCGAGGCTGTGCGGCGGGGGCCGCGTTCAGCTCGATGGTTTCCCATGTCTTAGGCACCTTGTGGGTCGGGGGCGGTGGACGTTGCCTGCTGGGGCAACCCGAGCGACTGTAGTGGAACCGGCTACTCGGATGTAATCCTCAGGTCCTCGATTCTGGAACAGAGTTGATGCGACTGCAGGCGAACGGCGGAATCCACCCGAACGCAGGCCGTTCTCGCCCCCGGCACGGGTGGTTCATCTCACGAATTGGGTACGCGGTCGAGTGGCCCCGCCGTGGCGCCCGGGGGTGAGCCCGGTCACACGGGGCCCCGTGCGTTGTCTCAAAATCGCGTCCGGGGGTGGGGGCGGTTTAGTGTGCCTAGGTTGGAACGCGCTCCCCTGGACTTCGTTCGGGGCGGCCCGCGCGCACGCGAACTTAAAGGATTGAGTGGATCGTGGACCTGATGGAGTACCAGCGCGAAGGAACTCTTCGCCAAGCATGGAGTGGCAACCACTCTCGGCAAGGTCGTTGAGACCGCCGAGGACGCCAAGGCCGCCGCCGAGGAGATCGGTGGTGTCACCGTGATCAAGGCTCAGGTCAAGGCCGGTGGCCGTGGCAAGGCTGGTGGCGTCAAGATCGCCAAGACCGCGGACGACGCGTACGAGTACGCCAAGGCCATCCTCGGCATGGAGATCAAGGGCCTCACGGTCAACCGCGTGCTCGTCACGCCGGCCACGCCCCCGGTGGAGGAGTACTACTTCTCCTTCCTGCTCGACCGCGCCAACCGCGGCCACCTGTGCATCGCGTCCGTCGAGGGTGGTGTGGAGATCGAGGAGGTCGCCAAGACCAACCCCGAGGCCGTGCGCCAGATCCGCATCGACGCGCTCGAGGGTGTGACCCCCGAGAAGGCTGCTGCGATCGTCGACGAGGCCAAGTTCCCGGCCGAGCTGCGTGACCAGGCCATCGAGATGGTCCAGAAGCTCTGGAAGGTCTACGTCGAGGAGGACGCCACCCTCGTCGAGGTCAACCCGCTTGCCCGCCTCGAGGGCGACAAGCTGGAGGCCCTCGACGGCAAGGTGTCGCTCGACGAGAACGCCTCCGAGTTCCGTCACCCCCACCACGCGGACTTCGAGATCCGCGAGGAGGCCGACCCGCTCGAGGCGAAGGCCAAGGACAAGGGCCTCAACTACGTCAAGCTCGACGGCCAGGTCGGCATCATCGGCAACGGCGCGGGCCTGGTCATGTCGACCCTCGACGTCGTCGCCTACGCCGGTGAGGCCCACGGCGGCGTCAAGCCCGCCAACTTCCTCGACATCGGTGGCGGCGCCAACGCGCAGGTCATGGCCGACGGCCTCGACGTGATCCTCCACGACCCCCAGGTCAAGAGCGTCTTCGTCAACGTCTTCGGTGGCATCACCGCCTGCGACGAGGTCGCCAACGGCATCGTCGGCGCGCTCGGCATCCTCGGCGACGAGGCCACCAAGCCGCTGGTCGTGCGTCTCGACGGCAACAACGTCGAGGAGGGTCGTCGCATCCTCAACGAGGCGAACCACCCGCTGGTGACGCTGGTCGACACGATGGACGGTGCGGCCGACAAGGCCGCCGAGCTGGCGAACGCCTGAGACAAGGAGAACTTGAAATGACGATCTACCTGAACAAGGACTCCAAGATCATCGTCCAGGGCATCACCGGTGGCATGGGCTCCAAGCACACCGACCTGATGCTCCAGTCGGGCGCCAACATCGTCGGTGGTGTCAACGCCCGCAAGGCCGGCACCACGGTCGAGCTCAACGGTGAGACCCTCCCGGTCTACGGCACCGTCGAGGAGGCCATGAAGGAGACCGGCGCCAACGTGTCCGTCGCCTTCGTGCCGCCGGCCTTCACCAAGGCCGCCTGCATCGAGGCCATCGACGCCGAGATCCCGCTGCTCGTCGTGATCACCGAGGGTGTGCCGGTCCAGGACACCGCCGAGGTGTTCGCCTACCTGAACGGCAAGAAGACCCGCATGATCGGCCCCAACTGCCCGGGCATCATCTCGCCCGGAGAGTCGCTGGCCGGCATCACCCCGCACACCATCGCGGGCAAGGGCCCCATCGGTCTCGTGTCCAAGTCGGGCACCCTGACCTACCAGATGATGTACGAGCTGCGTGACTACGGCTTCACCACCGCCATCGGCATCGGTGGAGACCCGATCATCGGCACCACGCACATCGACGCCCTCGAGGCCTTCGAGAACGACCCGGAGACCAAGGCGATCGTGATGATCGGCGAGATCGGTGGCGACGCCGAGGAGCGCGCCGCCGCGTACATCAAGGAGCACGTGACCAAGCCGGTCGTCGGCTACGTCGCGGGCTTCACCGCCCCGGAGGGCAAGACCATGGGCCACGCCGGCGCCATCGTCTCGGGCTCCTCGGGCACCGCGCAGGCGAAGAAGGAGGCCCTCGAGGCCGCCGGCGTGAAGGTCGGCAAGACGCCGTCCGAGACCGCCCTGATGCGCGAGATCATGCAGAACATCTGACACACGTCAGAGACGGACGCCCCGGCCACCGGCCGGGGCGTTCGGCATTTCCCGACCCTTCGCGGCTGCCGCCCTCGGGGCCGGTCCGCGCCCAGAGGCGCGCGGCGCGGCCGGGCGGGAGTGGGCGGAGGTGGCTCAGTCCTGCTCGAGGCGCAGGCGCGGCAGGCGCTCCAGCGCCCGCTTCGAGAGGTCGGCGAAGTCGGCGCGCGAGATCTCCAGCTTGCCCGCCGGCACGAAGCCGACCTGGGAGACGGTGTTGCCGTGGCGGATGATCGCCATGAAGACCTCGAGCGAGCGGTCGCCGGGCAGCTCCGACTCGACGTGCCAGGCGGTGAGCTCGCTCTTGCCGCCGCGCTGGTCGACGATCCTGGTGACCTCGGTGCTGAGCTCCTCGTCGGAGCAGCGCGCCATCTTGGCGCGCACGCCCTCCACGAACTTGCGCGTCTGGGCGGCGTTGCGGGTCAGGCCGGCGGTCTGGGTGAGGCCGAAGGTCGGGTTCTTCTGCGCGGCCTTCGGGAAGAGGAAGGTCCGCGACAGGTGGATCCGGATGCTCTTGCCGGTGAAGGCGGTGGTGTCGCAGCGGGTCGACGCCTCGTTCTTGGTGAGCTCCTTGGCGGTCGTGCCCACCCACGACTCCCTGGTCCCGGAGATGGGCGGCATGTCCCACTCGCTGAGCATCCCCGGCACCTCGCCGGCGCGGGGGACGTCGGTGCGTCGCGGCTTCGGCGGGGCCGAGCAGGCGCCGGCGCCGGACTGCCCGCACAGGGCGTTGACCGAGGCGCCGAGCACGGAGGCGACGCGCTCCGGAGCGGTCGACCCGCCCTTGACCTGGGTCATGGTGGTGGAGACGATCTGGCCGGTCCGCGCCACCGCCACCTGCACGGTGCGGTCGGGGCCGCGCCACTGGCGCAGGGTCACCACGCTGGCCTCGTCGCCGACGTCGGGCAACGAGTGCACGCCGACCAGCTGGGTGGAGGGGGCCGAGCAGGCGGTGAACCAGCCGAGCGCCGTGCGGTAGGTCTCCTCGGCGTCCTCGGGCGTACGTGAGAGCTCGACCATCTGGACCGCGGCAGCGCCCGCGTCTCGCTTCTTGCGCGGGGCGCCGGAGAACGTACGCACGTAGGCACCGAGTCCGTCGGGGTCGGCGAAGCTGGCGCTCTGGCAGGGCAGCACGAGGCCGTCGCCGGTGGTGTTGTCGTGGGTCTCGCCGACCGTCCAGGTCAGGCCCCGGTCGACGCGCCGCAGCTGGCTGGCGGCGAGCAGCGACTCCTCCGACAGGGTCGGCACCTCGGGCACCGTGTCGACCTTCATCGGCCGGCGGCTGAAGCCCTGCTCGGCCAGGGCGGCGTCGTCGTCGCTGCCCTGGGCGACCAGCGAACCGCTGGCCACGACCAGGGCGAGGGTCGCGAGCACGCCGGCGACTGCGTGCGTACGTCTTCGTGCCGTGCCGGCGCGGCGCAGGATCGTGGAGCGCGGCCAGCGCCCGGCGATCACGGTGCGCAGCCCCTCGAGGCGGAGGCCGACCTCCTCGACGGTGCAGCCGCGGGCCTGCGCGAAGTCGGTGTTGGCGCTGGTCACCAGGTCCTCGGCGGTGCGTGCGGTCACGCCGATCTCGCGCGCCAGCTGGCCCATCGGGACGGGGGAGAGGTGGGTCAGCACCAGCGCCTTGCGCTGGTTGAGCGAGAGCCCGTTGAGCGCCTCGAGCGTCTCCTTGACGTCGTCGGGAAGGTTGCGCTCGCGGTGCCACGGACGGGCGTTGTGGCGGTGCCGGGCACGACGCCACACGTGCGGACGGACCCAGCCGATCCGGTCGTCGACGCGCCGCACCTTGTTCCAGTGGTGCCAGGCCACGGCCAGCCCGTCGCGCACGGCGGTGCGCGAGACGGCGAGGTCCCCGGTGAGTGCGTAGGCCTCGACGAGGAGTCGGTCACGGACGTCCTTGTAGAAGGCGTCGAACTCTGCGGGCTGATCCATGGCGTCGACAACCGTACGCCGCGGGCCCACGCCACGCACTTCGACGTACCGGTGGGCGGGCGGCGGCGTGGCTGTCGAGGTCCGCCCACCTCGACGCGCGATGATGGCCCGGACATGGCACCCGCACTCCCTCCTTCTTCGACCGTCTCGTCCCACGCCCCTGCCGGGGCGGAGGTGGCCTCATCGGGCGACCTCGTCCCGCCATGCTGTGGGGGATCGTCCACGGACTGCTGGCGGTCGCCGGGCCACTGGTCGTGGCGGGCCTGCTCGGGGTCGTCGCCTGGTTCCTCAGCGACGCCGGCGCGCACGGGAGCGCACGTGACGGCGTGCGCCACGGCGCGATCGCCTGGCTCGTCGGCCACGGCTCCGGCTTCACGGTCGACGGGGTCGCGGTCACCGTGGTGCCGCTGCTGCTCACCGGCGGGCTCGCCTGGTGGGTGTGGCGCTGCGCCCTCAGCCTGGGGGAGCGGGTCTGGGCCCACGGGCCCGACGTCCACCGGCTCTCCGACGGGGAGCGCGACTTGACGGTCCCCGCGGCGCTGATCGGCTTCGCCCTCGCCTACCTGGCCAGCCTGCTCGTGGTGGTCAACCTGGTCTCCAGCGACACCTTCGACCCGCTGGTGGGACGGGTCCTGCTCGGGGGCCTGGCGCTTGCCGTCGGGCTGGGGGCGCCCGGCATCGCGACCGGCTCCGGTCGCGCGGCCGCGTGGGTCTCCCAGCTGCCGCCCGTGGTGCGCCACGCGAGCGCCACCGCCCGACGGGTGCTCCTCTGGTGGCTCGTGGTCTGCTTGGTGCTGCTCGTCGCCGCCCTCGGCCTCGGTCTGGGCCAGGCGATCGAGATGGTCGACACGCTCGGCCTCTCCGGCGGCGAGACCGTGCAGCTCCTCCTGCTCAACCTCGGCTTCGCGCCCAACGCCGTGCTGATGACCGGCGCCTTCCTGCTCGGTCCCGGCTTCGCGGTGGGGGTGGGGACCGTGGTCTCACCGGCCGCGGTGACGCTCGGGCCCCTGCCGCTGATGCCGCTGCTGGCGGCGCTGCCCGAGGCCGGCATCCCCCCGGCCTGGTGGGCGGCGAGTGCGGTCGTCCCGGTCGTCGTCGCGGGAGCAGCCGCCTGGCGCCACCAGAGCGAGCGCCCGACCCTGCGCTGGGACGAGGGCGCGCTGCGTGCCTGCGGTGCCGGCCTGGTCGCCGCGGCGGTGCTGACGGTCCTGACGGCGGTGGCCGGTGGCGCTGCCGGTCCCGGTCGGTTGCGTGAGGTCGGGGCGCCGGCCGGCGACGTGGGTCTGCACGCCGTGGTCTGGCTCGGCCTGGGGGCGCTGGCCGGCGGCCTGCTGGTCACCTGGTGGCAGCGGCGTACGTCGGTGCCCCTCGACGATCCCGCTGCCGAGGCAACGGCCATGGCAGGCACGGAGTCATCCATGGAGTCATCCACGGAGTCATCCTCGGAGGCGACCACGGGGTCGGTCACCGAGCCCGTGGTCGAGCAGGAGCCCTAGACTCCCCGGGTGCCCACCGCTGACCACACCCCCGCGCGCCTCGTCGTCCTCGTGTCCGGATCGGGCACCAACCTCCAGGCCCTGCTCGACGCCTGCGAGGACCCGGCCTTCGGTGCGCAGGTGGTCGCCGTCGGCGCCGACCGCTTCGACATCGAGGGGCTGGCCCGCGCCGAGCGCCTGGGCATCCCGACCTTCGTCAAGCAGGTCTCCCAGCACGACTCGCGCGACGCCTGGGACCTCGCCCTGCGCCGCGCGGTCGCCGGCTTCGAGCCCGACCTGGTCGTCCTCGCCGGTTTCATGAAGCTGGTCAGCGCCGACTTCCTCAAGGCCTTCGAGCACCGGGTGGTCAACACGCACCCGGCGCTGTCGCCCTCCTTCCCGGGCGTACGCGGTCCGGCCGACGCCCTGGAGTACGGCGTCAAGGTCACCGGGTGCACGCTCTTCGTCGTCGACCCGGGTGTCGACACCGGCCAGATCATCGCGCAGAGCGTCGTCGACGTGCTCGACGACGACACCGTCGAGACGCTCCACGAGCGGATCAAGATCGCCGAGCGGGCCATGCTCGTCGACTCCGTGGGACGCATGGTGCGTGAGGGGTGGAGCGTCGAGGGCAGGCGCGTCCGGATCGGCTGAGTCGACTAGGCTGGGCCCACACGACTGGCGAAGGTGGGCAACCACCGGGGAGTGGCCCCGAGCAGGGGCACTGACGAGCATCGACCGCCTGGGTGCTCTCTCCACGAGACAACCAACCGAGGAGAAGCAGTGTCTTCCGTGCCCACCGCCCATGACTTCAGCGCCGACAAGCAGGTCCCGATCCGTCGCGCACTCGTCTCCGTCTACGACAAGACCGGCCTCGAGGGCCTCGTCCGCGGACTGCACGACGCCGGCGTCGAGCTCGTCTCCACCGGTGGCTCCGCGGCCCTGATCGAGAAGCTCGGCCTGCCCGTCACCAAGGTCGAGGAGCTCACCGGCTTCCCCGAGTGCCTCGACGGCCGCGTCAAGACCCTGCACCCGCGCGTGCACGCCGGCATCCTCGCCGACCGCCGCCTCCAGGCCCACGTCGACCAGCTCGACGAGCTCGGCGTCGCGCCCTTCGACCTCGTCGTCGTCAACCTCTACCCCTTCACGCAGACCGTCGCCTCGGGTGCCAGCCCCGACGAGTGCGTCGAGCAGATCGACATCGGCGGCCCCTCGATGGTGCGCGCCGCCGCCAAGAACCACCCGTCGGTCGCCGTCGTCACCGACGTGACCTCGTACGACGCCGTGCTCGCCGCCGTGGCCGCCGGCGGCTTCACCTACGCCGAGCGCAAGAAGCTCGCCGCGCAGGCCTTCGTCCACACCGCCTCGTACGACGTCGCCGTCGCGTCCTGGATGGGCAACGTGCTCACCGACACCTCCCTCGACGACGAGGGCACCTCGACCGGCTTCCCGGCCTGGATCGGTGGCACCTACGAGAAGGCGGCCGTCCTGCGCTACGGCGAGAACCCGCACCAGCGGGCGGCTCTCTACGTCAACGGCTTCGGCACCCCGGGCCTCGCCCAGGCCGAGCAGCTGCACGGCAAGGAGATGTCCTACAACAACTACGTCGACACCGACGCCGCGCGTCGTGCCGCCAACGACTTCGCCGAGCCCGCCGTGGCGATCATCAAGCACGCCAACCCGTGCGGGGTCGCCGTCGGCGCCGACATCGCCGAGGCCCACCGCCGCGCCCACGAGTGCGACCCGGTCTCCGCCTTCGGTGGCGTGATCGCCTCCAACCGTCCGGTCTCGGTCGAGATGGCCCAGCAGGTCGCCGAGGTCTTCACCGAGGTCATCGTGGCCCCGGGCTACGAGGACGGCGCCGTGGAGATCCTCCAGGGCAAGAAGAACATCCGCATCCTCGTCGCCGCGGCCGACGCCAGCGCCGAGATCGAGACCCGCCCGATCTCGGGCGGCCTGCTCATGCAGACCGTCGACCACGTCGACGCGGTGGTCGACGGCGGCGGCGACGACCCGTCGACGTGGACCCTGGCCACCGGAGAGGCCGCCGACGAGGCCACGCTGGCCGACCTCGCCTTCGCCTGGAAGGCGTGCCGCTCGGCCAAGTCCAACGCGATCCTGCTCGCCAAGGACGGCGGCTCGGTCGGCATCGGCATGGGCCAGGTCAACCGCGTCGACTCCTGCAAGCTGGCCGTCGAGCGCGCCAACACCCTCGTCGAGGGCCAGGAGCGTGCCCGCGGTGCCGTGGCTGCCTCCGATGCGTTCTTCCCTTTCGAGGACGGCCCGCAGATCCTCATCGAGGCCGGAGTCAAGGCGATCGTCCAGCCGGGTGGGTCGGTGCGTGACGCGCTCACGATCGAGGCGTGCGAGGCCGCGGGCGTGACGATGTACTTTACCGGCACCCGCCACTTCTTCCACTGACGAGAGCCGCGGGGCGGGCGCCTGGCGGCGTTAGTCTCGGTCGCGGGTCGCTCCGCTCCCAGACCCGCTCCCTCGGCTGCCTTGCCAGACATCCCGCTCCACGACTCTCGCGACATCGAGGATTGAACACATGACTGCACGCAAGCTGGACGGCTCCGCGACTGCTGCCGCGATCAAGGAAGAGCTCCGGGGCCGGGTGGCCGCGCTCGCCGAGCAGGGCATCACGCCCGGGCTCGGCACGATCCTGGTCGGCGACGACCCGGGGTCGCGGTGGTACGTCGGGGGCAAGCACAAGGACTGCGCCGAGGTCGGCATCGCCTCGATCCGCATCGACCTGCCGGAGACCGCCTCGCAGGCCGAGATCGAGGACGCCGTCCGCCAGCTCAACGACGACCCCGCCTGCACCGGATACATCGTCCAGCTGCCGCTCCCGCGGGGCCGTGACGAGAACCGTGTCCTCGGCCTGATCGACCCGGCCAAGGACGCCGACGGCCTGCACCCGACCAACCTCGGCTGGCTGGTGCTGGGCACCGAGGCGCCGCTGCCGTGCACCCCCTTCGGCATCGTCGAGCTGCTGCGCCGCCACGACGTCGAGATCAACGGCGCCGAGGTCGTCGTGGTCGGCCGCGGGGTCACCGTCGGTCGTCCGCTCGGCCTGCTGCTGACCCGTCGCTCGGAGAACGCCACCGTGACCCTGTGCCACACCGGCACCGTCGACCTGGCCGCGCACGTGCGTCGGGCCGACATCGTGGTCGCCGCAGCCGGTGTGCCCGGCATCATCACCGCCGACATGGTCAAGCCCGGTGCGGCGCTGCTCGACGTGGGCGTCTCGCGCGTCGACGGCAAGATCGCGGGCGACCTCGCCGACGACGTCTGGGACGTCGCCGGATGGGTCTCGCCCAACCCGGGTGGCGTGGGCCCCATGACCCGCGCCATGCTGCTGGCCAACGTCGTCACCATCGCCGAGGCGCAGGTCGCCCGGGCGAAGGCCTGACGTGACGGCGGAGGGCGTCGTGGAGCCGGAAGAGGGGGAGCACCCCCTCGAGGAGGTCGAGGAGGCACCGGCCGAGCGTCGGTACCCCTCGACGATCGGCGGCGCCCTCTACCTCGCCATGCTGGCGGTCATCCTCGGCGGGATCCTGGTCGTCGTCCTCGGCTCGTGGCGCGTGGGGATCAGGATCTTCGCCGGCGCCCTGGTCGCCGGCGCAGGCCTGCGTATCGTGCTGAAGGAGCAGGACGCCGGGATGCTGGCGGTCCGCTCGAAGCCGGTCGACGTGGGTCTCTACCTGCTCGTCGGTGGGGCGCTCGCCACCCTCGCGAGCGTCATCCCCGACCAGCCCCTCTGACGGCTGACGGAACGACGGAGCCCGCCGCCCCCTGCTGAGCAGGCGGGGCGACGGGCTCCGGTGGGTCGCGTCAGATGAGGCCCAGTTCGGTGACGGCCTTGCGCTCGTCCTCGAGCTCGGCGACCGAGGCGTCGATCTTGGCGCGGGAGAAGTCGGAGATCTCGAGGCCCTCGACGATCGTCCACGCGCCGCCCGACGTCGTGACGGGGAACGAGGAGATCAGGCCCTCGGCCACGCCGTACTCGCCGCTGGACTTCACGGCCATCGAGACCCAGTCGCCCTCGGGGGTGCCGAAGAGCCAGTCGCGGGCGGCGTCGATGGTGGCCGACGCGGCGGAGGCGGCTGACGAGGAGCCACGAGCCTCGATGATCGCCGCCCCTCGCTTGGCGACGGTCGGGATGAAGGTCGACTCGAGCCACTCCTGGTCGTTGACCAGCTCGGCGGCGTTCTGCCCCTTCACCTTCGCGTTGAACAGGTCGGGGTACTGGGTGGCCGAGTGGTTGCCCCAGATCGTCATGTTGGTGATGTCGGTGACCGCGGCCCCGGTCTTCGCCGCGAGCTGCGAGATGGCGCGGTTGTGGTCGAGGCGGGTCAACGCCGAGAAGCGCTCGTCCGGGATGTCGGGGGCGTTGGTCATCGCGATGAGGGCGTTCGTGTTGGCCGGGTTGCCGGTCACGCCGATGCGCACGTCGTCAGCTGCCACCTTGTTGAGCGCCTTGCCCTGGGCGGTGAAGATCGCGCCGTTGGCCGACAGCAGGTCGCCACGCTCCATGCCCGGTCCGCGCGGGCGCGCACCGACCAGGAGGGCGAGGTTGACGCCGTCGAAGATCTTCTCCGGGTCCGACCCGATCTCGATGCCGGCCAGGTTCGGGAACGCGCAGTCGTCGAGCTCCATGACGACGCCCTCGAGCGTCTTCAGGGCGGGCTCGATCTCCAGCAGCTGGAGCTGGATCTGACGGTCCGCCGCGAGGGCGCCGGAGGCGAGACGGAAGAGCAGGCTGTAGCCGATCTGACCGGCAGCACCGGTGACAGCGACCTTCAGCGGGGCAGTGAGTGACACGAAAGCTCCTCAAGGATGAGTGCGAGCAGTGCAGTTCGCCTCGACCCTATCCCTATGGGTCGGCCCTGAGTCCAGAGTTTCGCGCGCTGGCATGCTGTGCCCATGGAGTCCGGCACCCCCCCGTTCCGAGGTCGAGCAGTCCGCTCCGGAGTCCCGGGGGCGCGGCGTACGACGCCTCCTGCTCGGGGCGCTCGGCCTGGCGCTCCTCGTCGGGGTCGTGGTCGCCGTCGAGCTCGGGTCGCCACGTCGGATCGACCCCACCGGCGTGGACGAGGTCCCCGGCAGCCCGAGCTCGTTCGTGGCCCGGGTCGACCACCCGTGGCTCCCGCTGACGCCCGGGAGGGTGTGGACCTACGAGGGGGAGGTCGACTCGGTCTCCGCGACGATGACGGTCACCGTGCTCGACGACGCCGTCGAGGTGGACGGGGTGGCGGCCACCGGCGTACGCACGGTCGTGGAGCGCGACGGCGAGCAGGAGTCGACGACCGCGTGGTTCGGCCAGGACCGCGACGGCACCCTCTGGCTGCTCGGGCGCGAGGGTGTGTGGGAGGCCGCGGACGGCGGCACCCCGCCCGGCCTCGTCCTGCCGGCGGAGCCGCGTCGTGGCGACGCCCAGCTCGTCCAGCCCCTCGACGGCGACGACCGCTGGGTGCTGGAGGTGGGGGAGTCGGTGGACGACGGTGTGGCGGTTCCGGCCGGTCGGTACGACGTCGGGCTGGAGCTGCTGCTGCGCCGCGGGGCCGAGCGGGCGGAGGAGGAGGTCACCGACCTGACGCTCGTGCGTGGGGTCGGCGTGGTGCGGGTCGTCGGCCCGGACGTGCGGCTCGAGTTGGTGTCCAGCCGCCCGTGAGCGACACCTGAGCGGCACCCGGGTCAGGCCAGCGGGTCGACCTCCAACGGCTCCTTGCCGAAGAGGAAGGCATAGCTGAAGCCGGCGATCGCGGCCCCCAGCAGGGGAGCGGCGACGAAGAGCCAGAGCTGGGCCATGGCGTCGGTGCCGGCGAAGAGTGCCGGGCCGATCGAGCGCGCCGGGTTGACCGACGTGCCGGTGGCGCCCATCGAGGCGAAGTGGATGATCGCCAGCGCCATGCCGATCGCGGCCGGGGCGACGATGCCGGTGGCCCGGGCCCGACGGTCGGTGACGGCCAGGATGATCCACAGGAACATCAAGGTCATCAGGGTCTCGAGCACGAAGGCCTGCCCGACCGCGTAGCCGCTCGCCGCCTGGTCGCCGAAGCCGTTCTGGCCCAGCCCCACCTCGTCGACGTCGTACGCCTCGAAGCCCTGCATCAGGAAGAAGAGCACGGCGCCCGCGAGGATGCCGCCGAGCAGCTGCGACAGCCAGTAGACCGGCACCTGCGACCACGGCAGGCGCCCGCCCACGGCCGCCCCGAAGGTGACCGCCGGGTTGAAGTGCCCACCCGAGACGTGGGCCATGGCCGCCGCCATCACCAGCACGACCAGGCCGAAGGAGAGCCCGGTCGCGACGTAGTCGCCCCCGCTCATCAGGGCGGCACCGACACCGAAGAGGACCAGGGCGAAGGTGCCGATCAGCTCGGCAGCAATCTTGTGCCCCGTCGTGGGCTGTGCGTTGATGGAGTCCGTCTGGCTCTGGCTCGTCATGTTCCACCTTCCCACGCGCGGCGGGCGACGGGCCACACCCAATTCAGGTCAGGTATCTTGATATCAAGCAATCCGTCTGGACCCATCCGACAAGGAGTCGCTGGCACCATGGCCAAGATCATCTACACCCACACCGACGAGGCGCCGCTGCTCGCGACGTACTCCTTCCTCCCCATCGTCTCGGCGTACGCCGCCAAGGCCGGGGTCGAGGTCGAGACGCGTGACATCTCCGTGGCCGCGCGCATCCTCGCGCAGTTCGGTCTGGCTGACGACTCGCTCGCCGAGCTCGGCGAGCTGGCGACCACGCCCGAGGCCAACATCATCAAGCTGCCGAACATCTCGGCCTCGATCCCGCAGCTCAAGGCGGCCATTGCCGAGCTCCAGGCCGCCGGCTTCGACATCCCGGACTACCCGGAGAACGCCGACACCCCCGAGGCGCAGGAGATCCGCGCCAAGTACGACAAGGTCAAGGGCTCGGCGGTCAACCCTGTCCTGCGTGAGGGCAACTCCGACCGTCGCGCCCCCGCCTCGGTCAAGAACTACGCCAAGGCCCACCCGCACCGCATGGGTGCGTGGCCGTCCGACTCGAAGACCAACGTCGCCACCATGGGTGAGCACGACTTCAAGTCCAACGAGAAGTCGGTGACCGTCCCGGCCGACGACACCCTCCAGGTCGTGCTGACCACGAAGAACGGCGAGAAGGTCGTGCTCAAGGAGGCCATCAAGGTCCTCGAGGGTGAGGTCGTCGACGCCTCGGTGCTCGAGGTCGCGCACCTGCAGTCGTTCCTCAAGGACGCGATCGCCCGGGCCAAGTCCGAGGGCGTCCTCTCTTCTCGGCCCACCTCAAGGCCACCATGATGAAGGTCTCCGACCCGATCATCTTCGGCCACGTGGTGAAGGCCTTCTTCGCCGACGTCTTCGCCCAGTACGGCGACGACCTGGCTGCCGCCGGCCTGTCGGCCAACGACGGCCTCGGCACGATCCTCCCCGGCCTCGACAAGCTGCCCAACGGTGCCGAGATCAAGGCTGCCTTCGAGAAGGCGATCGCCGAGGGCCCGGCCCTGGCGATGGTCGACTCCGACAAGGGCATCACCAACCTGCACGTCCCCTCCGACGTCATCATCGACGCCTCCATGCCCGCGATGATCCGCGGCGGCGGCATCATGTGGAACGCCGAGGGCAAGGAGCAGGAGACCCTCGCGGTCATCCCCGACTCCTCGTACGCCGGCGTCTACCAGGCCACCATCGACGACTGCCGCGAGAACGGCGCCCTCGACCCGGCCACCATGGGATCGGTGCCCAACGTCGGCCTGATGGCCAAGGCGGCCGAGGAGTACGGCTCGCACGACAAGACCTTCGAGATCGCCGAGGCCGGCACCGTCGAGGTCGTCAACGGCGCCGGCGAGGTGCTGCTCTCGCACGAGGTCGCCGCCGGTGACATCTGGCGCGCCTGCCAGACCAAGGACGCCTCGATCCGCGACTGGGTCAAGCTCGCCGTCAACCGTGCCCGCGCCTCCGCCACCCCGGCCATCTTCTGGCTGGACGAGGCCCGCGCCCACGACGCGCAGCTCATCGAGAAGGTCAACACCTACCTCGCCGACCACGACACCGAGGGCCTGGACATCCGCATCATGGCTCCGGAGGAGGCGACGAAGTTCTCCCTCGAGCGCATCCGTCGTGGCGAGGACACCATCTCGGTGACCGGCAACGTGCTGCGTGACTACAACACCGACCTCTTCCCGATCCTCGAGCTCGGTACGTCGGCCAAGATGCTCTCCGTCGTCCCGCTGATGAACGGTGGTGGCCTCTTCGAGACCGGCGCTGGCGGCTCGGCCCCGAAGCACGTGCAGCAGCTCGTCGCCGAGGACTACCTGCGATGGGACTCGCTGGGTGAGTTCTTCGCGCTCGTCCCCTCGCTCGAGCTCTACGCCGAGCAGTCGGGCAAGGACGGCGCCAAGGTGCTGGCCGCCACGCTCGACAAGGCGACGGAGTCGTTCCTCAACAACGACCGCTCGCCGGGCCGCAAGCTGGGCACGATCGACAACCGTGGCTCGCACTTCTACCTGGCCCTCTACTGGGCCCAGGAGCTCGCCGCGCAGACCGAGGACGCCGAGCTGGCCGCCGCCTTCAAGCCGCTGGCCGAGAAGCTGGCCGCCGAGGAGGAGACCATCGTCGCCGAGCTGCTCGCCGTCCAGGGCAAGCCCGCCGACATCGGTGGCTACTACCGCCCCGACGCGGAGAAGACCACGAAGGTCATGCGTCCGTCGCAGACCTTCAACGACGCGCTGGCTGCTCTCTGACCGAGCACGACCTGACGGCGTGGCCGCACTCACCGGAGCCCGGTCGACCGAGAGGTCGGCCGGGCTCCGGCGTTGCTGGGGCACCGGCGGAAAATGAGAGGAAAGTCGTCGGCCCCCGGGCGTAACGTCGACCAGGATGAGCAGCACCGTGCAGCAGCGTGAGACCACCCCGCTCCTCGAGGGGGCGGGCTCGCCGGCGTACCTCGACGACCCCCGTCGACGGGTCGACTGGCGACGTCTGAACACCCCGGCGGCGGTGGCCGCCCTCCTCTGCGCGGCGATCGCCGCGATCGGCACCACCCTCGGCACGGTGGTCGCCGGACGGCTGGCCGAGGACCCGACCCGGGCGCTGGTCACGGTCCTGGCCCTCTGCGTCGTGGGCGCCTCGCTCGTCGACACCGCCGGCAAGGTGGTGTGGGTCGGGGTCTCCGACGTCGCGGAGGGGCGCCTGCGCGAGGACCTGCTCGACGCCGCCCTGGCCCAACCCCTGGCGACCTTGGGGGAGCAGGCGGTGGGAGAGATCCTCGACCGGGTCGACGACGACACCCACGAGGTCGGCAACCTGGTGCGCTGGCAGGTGTGGATGCTCGCTCGCACCGTCTTCGGCGTGGTCCCCATGTGGATCGTCGCGGGACTGACCTGGTGGCCGTCGTGGCTGCTCTTCCCCGTCCTCGGTGGGCTCACCTTCCTCGCGGTCCGTGGCCTGCTGGGAGAGATCTCCCGGCGCAAGGTCGTCGAGGAGATGGCGTGGACCGACCACGCAGCCGCCCTCGAGGAGGGCATCGCCGGCCGCGACGACCTCCGCACCAGCCTCGGCCAGGCGCACGTGGTCGCCCGGCTCGCCCGGCTCTCCGCCGTGGTCCACGAGCGCTTCCGCGAGGTCGTCCTCGTCGAGTCGCAGGTCTGCCGCCGCGCGGGCCTGCTGCTCCACGGCCTGCTGGCCGGCATCGGCGTCGCGGGCATCGCGGTGGCCGTCACGGGCGACCTCTCGGTGGCCCGGCTTGTCACCCTCTTCCTCGTCTCCTCGCTCTTCGTGGGCCAGGTCGCCATGCTGGCCAACCACCTGCCCGACCTCCAGGCCGGGCTCGGGGCGGTGATCCGCCTGCGCCAGATGCTGGCCGTCGAGCCGGAGCCCACCGGGGGCCGGGTGCTCGACGGCGCGGGCGCCGTGGCGATCGACGTGACCGACCTCGACTTCTCCTACGCCGAGGGCTCCTTCGCGCTCAGCGGCGTCTCCTTGCACGTCCCGGCCGGCCAGACCATCGCGCTGGTCGGGCGTACGGGGTCGGGCAAGTCCACGCTCGCCTCACTGCTCTCCCGCGCCGTCGAGCCGCCGCGGGGGAGCGTGTACGTCGGTGGCGTCGACGTCCGCGACCTCGACCTGCAGCAGCTGCGCGCCGCCGTGGGCGTGGTCACACAGCGCACCGAGATCGTGGCCGGCACCCTCGCGGAGAACGTCACCCTCTTCGGCCCGCAGTCACCTCGTGACGTCGAGGCGGCGCTCGCCCAGCTGGGCCTCAGCGACTGGGTCGCCGGGCTGCCCGACGGCGTCGACACCCTGCTCGGCCCGGGCGGCACCACGCTGTCCTCGGGGGAGGAGCAGCTGGTGGCCTTCGCTCGACTGCTCCTGCGCGACGTCAAGGTGGTCGTCCTCGACGAGGCCACGGCCCGGATGGACCCCCTCACCGAGCGCCGCGTCGTGGCCGCAGCCGACCGGCTCCTGCTCGGGCGCACCGGCGTGCTCATCGCCCACCGGCTCTCGACCATCGAGCGCGCGCCCTGGTGGCCGTGCTGGACCACGGCCAGGTCGTCCAGGCCGGCGAGCGCGACCAGCTCTCCGTCGCGCCCGGCCCCTTCCGTGACCTGCTGCTCGCCAGCCGCATCGACGGCGCCGGCGTCCCCGGCGACGTGCCGGTCGACCTGCCCGAGCCCCCGCACGCCGCCGATGGGGCCGGCGGCCCGGCCGACGAGGACGGGCGCGGCGTCGGCGGACGTCGCCGCTCCGGACCGCCTCCGGAGCTGGCCGCCGTCGGCACCGGGCCGTCGCTGAGTGCGGGCATCGCGCACGCGCTCTCCGTGAGGCCGTGGTGGGGGATCGGCGGCGCCGTCGGCTTCCTCGCCGCTTCCCTGACCGGGGCCCAGGGCGCCGTCACCGGACTGATCTGGGGTCACCTCGTGGAGGACCTCGACTCCGGCGTGCCGACCTGGTTGGTGGTCGCGCTGGTGGCCTCGCTGCTGGTGGCGCCGCTCCTGCTCGCCGACGCCTTCTACCGCTACCCGCGTTGGTGGGTCGAGGTGCTGCTGCGCGTGCGGATGCGGGTGCTCTACGGGCAGACCGCGCAGCACCGCCTGCCGCGCACACCGGCGGGCGAGGTCGTCGGGCGCACCATGGACGCCGACCGCTACGCCCGCTACGCCGACCGCTGGGTCGACTTCGTCAACGGCATCCTGATCGCCGCCGCCACGGCCGCGCTCGCCGGCACCTGGATGGCCGGCGCGGTGCTGGTCACGGTCCTGGTCACCTCCGCCCTGGCCTCCGCGGTCGGCCGCCCGATCGCCGGACGCTCGGCCGCCGCCGCCTCGGCTGCCCGTGCCCGCTTCGGCCGGGCGCTGGTCTCGGTGCTGGAGTCCGCGCGCACGGTCAAGCTCGCCGCGGCCACCGGGGCTGCCCGCCGTCACCTGCTCCACGTCGACTCCGGCCGGGTCTCCGCCGCGGTGCGCGAGCACCGCGTGCAGGGTGTCCTCGACGGCGTCCCGATGCTCATGGTCCAGTGCGGCGTCGTGGCCGCCTGGGCGGTCCACGTGGGCGGCGGCTGGGGCCTGGGCACCACGCTGCTCGTGGCCAACGCCGTCTCCGGCTTCGACTGGTTCGGCCGGGTGGCCGGCATGGTGGTCACCGAGGCGCCGGGCACGCGGGCGTGGCAGCAGGAGACCAGCCGGTTCGCCGGGGGAGCGGACCTGATGGACCTCCCGCCGGGCGTCGACCTGGTCCGGGGCGTCGCGCCGACCCCACCCCTGGTCGATCGGGTTCCCCTCGAGGAGATCGCCCTGCGCGGTCTCTCGGCGGTCCACGACGACGGCACGATCGGTGTCCAGGGCGTCGACCTGACGATCCGTGCCGGTGAGCAGGTGCTGCTGCTGGGGCAGGTGGGCTCCGGCAAGTCGAGCCTGCTCGCGGCGCTGGCCGGCCTGGTCTCCCACGGCGGGTCGATCACCTGGAACGGCACCGAGGTCGGTGACGCGGAGGTCTTCCTGCGGCCCGGACAGGTCGCGCACGTGGCACAGGTGCCGCGGGTGCTGTCGGGGTCGTTCGCGGACAACGTACGACTGGGGCATGAGCGCCGCTTCGACGACCCGGTCGCCGCGGCTCGGCTCGGTGCCGACGTCGCCGAGGCCGGAGGGCGGGACGCCCTCGTGGGGCACCGCGGCGTACGGCTCTCGGGCGGGCAGGTGCAGCGTCTCGCGCTGGCGCGGGCGCTGGCCACCGATGCCGAGCTGCTGCTCGCCGACGACGTGTCGAGCGCGCTGGACGCCCGCACGGAGACCGAGCTGTGGCGCGCGTTGCGTGAGCGCGGCACCACCGTCATCGGGTCCACGGCCAAGCGCTCCGCCCTCGAGCTCGCCGACCGGGTCGTGGTGCTGGTCGACGGCCGCATCGCCGAAGTCGGGCCGTGGTCGGAGCTCTCCGCGCGGTGGTCGCACCTGGCCGGGTGAGGTGCTCCACACGGGTGGCCGAGGATGCGGGAATGCCTCGGCCGCTCGCGTAGTTTCCACCTGAGATGACTGCCACCGACACCCCTTCCGCCGCCCGCGTCGACCCCACCGACACCGCCGAGAAGGGACCGCGGCAGCAGCGGCTCGGGGTGGTCCTGCTGGCGCTGGCCATGGGTGGCTTCGCGATCGGCACCACCGAGTTCGTCTCGATGGGGCTGCTTCCGCAGCTGGCTCGTGGCGTCGACGTCTCCGAGCCCTCGGCCGGCCACGCGATCTCCAGCTACGCCCTCGGCGTGGTGGTCGGTGCTCCGCTCATCGCCTTCTTCGGCTCCCACTGGCCTCGCCGTGCGACCCTGATCGGGTTGATGGCGCTCTTTGCCGTCGGCAACGTCGCCACCGCGTGGGTGACGTCGTACGAGTCACTCCTCGTCGCCCGCTTCGTCTCGGGCCTGCCGCACGGCGCCTACTTCGGCGTCGCCTCCCTGGTCGCAGCAGGCCTGGCGCGTCCCGGCCGGAAGGCGAAGGCGGTGGCCACGATCATGCTCGGTCTCTCGGTCGCCAACCTGGTCGGCGTCCCGGCCGCGACCTGGCTCGGCCAGAACCTCGGCTGGCGGGCCGCCTTCTGGGTGGTCGCCGCCCTGGCCCTGCTGACGCTGCTCCTGGTGCTCGCCTTCGTGCCGTCGGTGCCCGGTGACCACACGTCGTCCTGGCGCCGCGAGATGCGGGCCTTCCGGAACCCTCAGGTGCTGCTCACCCTGGCTGCCGGCTCGCTCGGCTTCGGCGGCATGTTCGCCGTCTACACCTACGTGGTGCCGACCATCGACAAGCTCGGTGGGCTGAGCGAGGGCGCGGCCCCGATCTTCCTCTTCGCCTTCGGCCTCGGCATGGTCGCCGGGACCTGGCTGGCCGGAGAGCTGGCCAGCTGGTCGCTCTTCGGCTCCCTCTTCATCGGCGGCGGCGGCCAGGGCCTGTTGCTGCTCGCCTTCGCGATGCTGGCGCACACCGGGTGGTGGGTGCTGCCGATCGTCTTCGGGATCACCGTCACCGGGTCGGTGCTGGTCGTCGGCCTGCAGATGCGCCTGATGGCCGTGGCGGGTGACGCCCAGACGCTGGGGGCGGCGATGAACCACGCCGCGCTCAACGTCGCCAACGCCCTGGGCGCCTGGCTGGGTGGACTGGTGATCGCCGCCGGCCTGGGCTACCGCGCGCCGGGCATCGTCGGCTTCGGGCTCGCCACGGTGGGTCTTGTCACGATCCTCGTGTCGTTCCTCCTCGAGCGTCGCACCGGCGCCGTCGGTCACGCTCCTGCCTGAGCCCCTGCCCGAGCCCCGGTACGAGCAGGCCCTGCGGACCGGCCGTCACGGACGCGGTTGGCGCGGGCACCCGACAGCCTGAGAGAATGGCTGACATGTCCAACCCGACCGCACCCCAGGTCAACGCCGACGCACCGGCAGCGGGCACCGCCCGACCCCGTGTGCTCTCCGGCATCCAGCCCACCGCCGACTCGTTCCACTTCGGCAACTACCTCGGTGCGCTGCGGCAGTGGGTGGGCCTCCAGGACAGTCACGAGCCCTTCTTCTTCATCGCCGACCTGCACGCGATCACCGTCGAGCAGGAGCCCAAGGTGCTGCGCGAGCGCACCCGTCGCGCGGCCGCCCAGCTGGTCGCGATGGGCATCGACCCGGCCCAGTCGGCGATCTTCGCCCAGTCGGCGGTGCCCGCCCACGCCCAGCTCGGCTGGGTGCTGCAGTGCATGACCGGCTTCGGTGAGGCCCGTCGCATGACGCAGTTCAAGGACAAGTCGGCCAAGCAGGGGGAGGGCTCGGCCAGCGTCGGCCTCTTCACCTACCCGATCCTGCAGGCCGCCGACATCCTGCTCTACCGGCCGCAGTACGTGCCGGTCGGTGAGGACCAGCGCCAGCACCTCGAGCTGACCCGCGACCTCGCGCAGCGCTTCAACAGCCGCTACAAGAAGACCTTCCGCCTGCCGGAGCCCTACATCCTGAAGGAGACGGCCAAGATCGTCGACCTGCAGGACCCCACGCGCAAGATGTCGAAGTCGGCGTCGTCGCCGTCCGGCATCATCGACCTGCTCGACGACCCGAAGGTCAGCGCCAAGAAGATCCGTTCGGCCGTGACCGACTCCGAGGCGGAGATCCGCTTCGACGCCGAGGACAAGCCCGCCTGAGCAACCTGCTGACCATCCACTCGGCCATCTCCGGCGAGTCGATCGACTCGCTCGTGGAGCGCTTCGCCGGCCACGGCTACGGCGACCTGAAGAAGGAGCTCGCCGAGGTCGTCGTCGACTTCGTGACCCCCTTCCGCGACACCACGCTCGCACTGCTCGAGGACCGCACCCACCTGGACCAGATCCTGGCCGACGGTGCCGCTCGCGCCAACGAGGTGGCGGAGAGGACCCTGCGCGACGTCTACGAGCGCGTGGGCTTCGCGATTCCGGCCGGCGGGTGAAGCGGCGTGCAGACGATCGGCGTCGCCATCGCGCTCCCGGAGCCGTGGGCGACCGACCTGCAGCAGTACCGCGTGGATCTCGGTGACGAGACCGCGTACAGCATCCCCACCCACATCACGCTGATCCCGCCGACCGAGGTCGGTGACGACCTCGGCGACGTGGTGGCTCACCTGGAGCAGGTCGCGGCCTCCCAGAGGCCCTTCCGGATCCACCTGCGCGGCACGGGCACCTTCCGCCCGGTCTCGCCCGTCGTCTTCGTGGCGGTGGCCGACGGCATCGCCGGGTGCGAGGAGCTCGCGGCCGGGGTGCGCACCGGCCCTCTCCAGGTCGAGCTGGAGTTCCCCTTCCACCCGCACGTCACGGTCGCCCACCACCTCGACGACGCCTCGCTCGACCGCGCCTACGACGAGCTCGCGAGCTTCGACTGCGCCTTCGAGGCCACGGAGTTCCACCTCTACCTGCACGACGACGGCAACGGTTGGGTGCCGACCAAGGCCTTCCAGCTCGTCGGCTGACGTTCGGCCCCGGTCTCGGCGCCCCTGCGCAGCGGGGCAGAGCGCTCCGCGCGTCCGCCCCCACGACGAAGGCCCGGCTCCCTTGCGGGAACCGGGCCTTCGTGGGTCTGCAGCGAGAAGGTCAGAGACCGTGCTTCATCGCGGTGCGCAGGTCCTTGTTGAGCTGCGAGATCACGTCGAGCGGGATCTCCTTGGGGCAGGCAGCGGTGCACTCGCCGATGTTGGTGCAGCCACCGAAGCCCTCGTGGTCGTGCTGGCCGACCATGTCCACCACGCGGGTCCAACGCTCCGGCTGGCCCTGCGGCAGCTCACCCAGGTGGGTGATCTTGGCGCCGAGGAAGAGCGAGGCCGAGCCGTTGGGGCATGCCGCGACGCAGGCGCCGCAGCCGATGCAGGTCGCCACGTTGAAGGCGCGCATGGCCTTGTCGCGGGGAGCCGGCACCGAGTTGGCCTCGGGGGCCGAACCCGTGTTGGCGGAGATGAAGCCGCCGGACTGGATGATGCGGTCGAAGGCCGAACGGTCCACGACCAGGTCCTTGATGACCGGGAAGGGGTCCGCGCGCCACGGCTCGATGGTGATCGTGTCGCCGTCCTTGAAGCTGCGCATGTGCAGCTGGCAGGTGGTGGTGACCTCCGGGCCGTGGGCCTGGCCGTTGATCATCAGCGAACACATGCCGCAGATGCCCTCACGGCAGTCCGAGTCGAACGCGACCGGGTCCTCGCCCTGCTCGTTGAGCTGCTCGTTGAGCTCGTCGAGCATCTCGAGGAAGCTCATGTCCGGCGAGATGTCCTTGACCTGGTAGGTCTTGATCGCACCAGCGGACGTGGCGTCCTTCTGGCGCCAGATCTTCAGAGTCAGATTCATGCTCACTTGTAGCTCCGCTGCTTCATCTCGATGGCCGTGTAGATCAGGTCTTCCTTGTGCAGGACCGGCAGGCCGTCCTCGCCGCCGAACTCCCAGGCCGCGACGTAGGCGAACTCCTCGTCGTGACGCAGAGCCTCGCCGTCCTCGGTCTGCGACTCGGCGCGGAAGTGACCACCGCACGACTCGCGACGGTTGAGGGCGTCGACGCACATGAGCTCACCGAGCTCGATGAAGTCGGCCACGCGGCCGGCCTTCTCGAGGCTCTGGTTGAGCGTGTCGGCGGTGCCGAGGACCTTCAGGTTGCTCCAGAACTCCTTCTTGAGGTTCTGGATCAGGCCGATGGCCTTCTTCAGGCCGGACTCGGTGCGCTCCATGCCGCAGTACTCCCACATGATCCGACCGAGCTCCTTGTGGAAGGAGTCGGCCGAGCGGGTGCCGCCGATGCTGAGGAACTTGTTGATGCGCTCCTCGGTCTCGGTGCGGGCGGCGACGACGTCGGGGTGCGACTCGTCGATCTTCTCGAACGGGCCGTCGGCGAGGTACTCGCGGATGGTGTTCGGGAGGACGAAGTAGCCGTCGGCGAGACCCTGCATGAGGGCGGAGGCACCGAGGCGGTTCGCGCCGTGGTCGGAGAAGTTGGCCTCGCCGGTGACGAAGAGGCCCTCGACGTTCGACTGCAGGTGGTAGTCGACCCAGAGGCCGCCCATCACGTAGTGGACGGCCGGGTAGATGCGCATCGGCGTCTCGTACGGGTTCTCGCCGGGATGCGGGCGTACATGTCGAAGAGGTTGTCGTACTTCTCCTTGACGCCGTCGAGGCCGAAGCGCTTGATGGCGTCCGCGAAGTCGAGGTACACGCCGCGGCGGACCCACTTCTCGTTGCCGTCCTCGTCGACCTCACGCACGGCCGGTCCGACGCCCTTGCCGGCGTCGCACTGGTACTTCGCGGCGCGCGAGGCGATGTCGCGGGGGACCAGGTTGCCGAAGGAGGGGTAGATCCGCTCCAGGTAGTAGTCGCGGTCCTCCTCGGGGATGTCGCGCGGGTCCTTCTCGGCGTCCTCGGGGTTCTTCGGGACCCAGATGCGACCGTCGTTGCGCAGCGACTCCGACATCAGGGTCAGCTTCGACTGGTGGTCGCCGGAGACCGGGATGCAGGTCGGGTGGATCTGCGTGTAGCAGGGGTTGGCCATGTAGGCGCCCTTGCGGTGCGCGCGCCACGCGGCGGTGACGTTCGAGCCCATCGCGTTGGTCGACAGGAAGAAGACGTTGCCGTAGCCGCCGGAGGCGAGGACGACGACGTCGGCCAGGTGCGTGGAGATCTCACCGGTGACGAGGTCGCGGGCGATGATGCCGCGGGCCTTGCCGTCGGCCACGATCAGCTCGAGCATCTCGTGGCGGGTGAACTGCTCGACCGTGCCGGCCGCGACCTGGCGCTCCATGGCCTGGTAGGCGCCGATCAGCAGCTGCTGACCCGTCTGGCCGCGGGCGTAGAACGTCCGCGAGACCTGCACGCCACCGAAGGAACGGTTGTCCAGGAGGCCGCCGTACTCACGGGCGAACGGAACACCCTGGGCGACGCACTGGTCGATGATGTTCGCGCTGACCTCGGCCAGGCGGTACACGTTGTTCTCGCGGGCGCGGTAGTCGCCACCCTTGACGGTGTCGTAGAAGAGACGGTGCGTGGAGTCGCCGTCCTCCTTGTAGTTCTTGGCCGCGTTGATGCCGCCCTGGGCAGCGATCGAGTGGGCACGGCGCGGGGAGTCCTGGTAGCAGAAGGACTTCACGTTGTAGCCGGCCTCGCCGAGCGTGGCGGCGGCGGCGCCACCGGCCAGGCCGGTGCCGACGATGATGATGTCGAGCTTGCGGCGGTTCGCCGGGTTGACCAGGCGGTTCTCGAACTTGCGGTTGGTCCAGCGGTCCTTGATGGGGCCGGTCGGGGCGACCGGGTCGACCAGGGGAGCGCCGAGGGTGTAGTAGCCGGCGGCGTCGTCAGAGACCTGCACCGGCGGCTGGTTGGTCTGGGTGGTTCCGTCCAGGAAAGCCATGGGGAGTCTCGGTCCTTACTTGGTGACGATGCCGAAGAGCACGGACAGCGGGACGAGCGCGAAGCCGCCCGCGATGACGATCGCGACGACCCAGCCGGCGCGCTTGGCGTTGGCACGCGAGCGGGCGCTGTTGGTCAGGCCGAGCGTCTGGGAGGCACTCCACACGCCGTGGTGCAGGTGCATGCCCAGCGCGAACATCGCCAGCAGGTAGATGACAGCCATCCACCACTCGCCGAAGGAGTCGACGAGGAGGTTGTACGGGTCGTTGGTCTCGCCACCGGTCGGGTTGACCTTGCCCACGGTGAAGTGGAGCAGGTGCCACACGACGAAGATGAAGATCGCCAGGCCGCCCCAGCGCATGGTGCGCGAGGAGAGCGAGGAGGCGATGTTCTTCTTCACCGAGTACTTGGACGAGCGCGCCTTGCGGGCGCGGGCCGTCAGGACCAGGGCCGACCACACGTGGGCGACCAGGGCAACGATGAGGGCGACGCGCACGATCCAGAGCAGTCCCTCGTAGGGGAGCATCGGGGCGCCGAACTCGCGCAGGTGGTGCGCGTACTCGTTGAACGCGTCGTGGCCTGCGAAGACCTTCAGGTTGCCGTACATGTGCAGGACCAGGTAGCCGAGGAAGACCAGGCCGCTGACTGCCATCGTGATTTTCAAGGCGATCGTCGAACGAGTCGACCTGGATCCCTTGACGAGAGTCCGGTTGGAAAGTTGGGTTGCCACGAGGTCCACCGTATCCCCCGGATGACGCACCTGTCGCAGCGGACCACCTCAGTGGACGTGTGACATACCCCCGGTTACCGCCGGGTCACCAGCATGCTTCGTACGCCGGTGGCTCCCGTCGCTGCTGGTCAACCGCGATTTGTGAGGAGGGGGGAGAGCGGTGCGGGAGGTCTGCGGATCGGCTCCTCGGGTCTGGCATCTGACCACGGCGAAGGTCGCCGCAGGGTGCCGCCTATTCTGCAAGGCATGACCAAACCGATCGACCAGATCGCGCTGACCTCTCCGGAGGACGCCGCGACTGCCGCCGACTGGGAGCGTGCGACGGCCGACGTGCTGCGCAAGTCCCGCCGGATGAGCGAGACCGACGCCGACGCCGACGTGTGGGAGAAGCTGGCCCGCACCACCCTCGACGGAATCTCCGTCGCCCCATCGGCGCGGCCACCGACCTCGAGGGCCTGACCACCACGGGTCGTCCCACGCGCGAGGGCGACTGGGACATCCGTGTCCACGTCGTCGGCCCGGACGCCAAGGCGGCCAACGAGGCCCTCCTCGTCGACCTGGAAAACGGCGCCACCTCGGTCTGGATCGAGCTGGGCGCGGGCCTCGAGGTGACGGACCTCGAGGACGTCCTCAAGGGCGTCTTCACCGACCTCGCCCCCGTCGTGCTCGACGCCCCGGGCCAGCGCCTCGACGCGGCGACCCAGCTGGTCGACCTGCTCGACGGCGTCACCCCGGCCCCCGGCACCAACCTCGGTGCCAGCCCCGCCCTGGGCGGTTCGTCGGCCGACGAGGTCGTCGCCGTCGCCCGTCTGGCCCTGGCCAAGGGCACCTACGGCGTCGTGGTCGACGCCTCCGCCCTGCACGACCTCGGTGCCTCCGACGCCCAGGAGCTCGGCTACGCCGTCGCCGTCGGCGTCGAGGTGCTGCGTACGCTCACCGACGCCGGCCTCTCGCTGGCCGAGGCGCTGTCGGTCGTCGAGTTCCGCTTCGCAGCCACCGACGAGCAGTTCCCGACCATCGCCAAGCTGCGTGCCGCCCGCCGCCTGTGGGCGCGCGTGGCCGAGCTCAGCGGCGCGACCGAGCCGGTGCAGATGCGCCAGCACGTGGTCACCAGCCGCCCGATGATGAGCAAGTACGACCCCTACGTGAACATGCTGCGCGGCACCGTCGCGGCCTTCGCCGCCGGCGTCGGCGGCGCCGAGGCGGTCACCGTGGTGCCGTTCGACGCGACCCTGGGCCTGCCCGACGCGTTCGGCCGCCGCATCGCCCGCAACACCTCCAGCCTGCTCGTCGCGGAGTCGCACCTGGGCAAGGTCACCGACCCTGCCGGTGGCGCGTACGCGGTGGAGAAGCTCACCGACGACCTGGCCGCCGCCGGCTGGGCCGAGCTGGGCCGCATCGAGGAGTCCGGTGGCGCCGCCGCCGCGCTCGCCGACGGCTCGCTCCAGTCCCGCGTCGACGCGGTGGTCGCTGCCCGCGAGGAGCGCATCGCCCGTCGCAAGCAGCCGATCACCGGCGTCAGCGAGTTCCCGAACCTCGCCGAGACGCTGCCGCCCCGCACCGCCCACCCGAGCGCCGACGCGGTCCGCCGCTACGGCGCGTCGTACGAGGCGCTGCGCGACGAGCCCGCCGCCGCGCCGGTCTTCCTGGCGACGATGGGCCCGATCGCGCACCACACCGCACGGGCGACCTTCGCCAGCAACCTGCTGGCCGCGGGTGGTGTCGGCGTCACCGTGGCCGGCCCGACCTCGGGTCCCGAGGAGCTCGCCTCCCGCCTCGACGGCGAGACGGTGGCCTGCCTGGCCGGCACCGACGCCGCGTACGAGGAGTGGGGCGCGGCGGCTGTCGAGGCCCTGCGTGCTGCCGGTGTGCAGCACGTCATCCTCGCCGGCAAGCCGGGCGACCTGGCCGTCGACGACTCCTGCGCGGTGGGCCTCGACGCCCTCGCGTTCCTCAACCGCACTCGGGAGGCGCTCGCATGAGCATTCCGTCCAACTTCTCCGGCCTGCCCCTCGCGGGCGGCGCGGCTGCCGCAGCTCCCTCGACCGGCCGTGAGCCGTGGACCAGCCCCGAGGGCATCGACGTCCTGGGCGTCTACGGCCCCGAGCACCTCGAGGGCCTCGACGGACTCGACACCTGGCCGGGCCTGAGCCCGTTCCTGCGTGGCCCCTACCCGACGATGTACACCACCCAGCCGTGGACCATCCGTCAGTACGCCGGCTTCTCCACCGCCGAGGAGTCCAACGCGTTCTACCGCCGCAACCTGGCTGCCGGCCAGAAGGGTCTCTCGGTCGCCTTCGACCTGGCCACCCACCGCGGCTACGACTCCGACCACCCGCGCGTGCGCGGTGACGTCGGCATGGCCGGCGTCGCGATCGACTCGATCTACGACACCCGCACCCTCTTCGACGGCATCCCGCTGGACCAGATGTCGGTCTCGATGACGATGAACGGCGCGGTGCTGCCCGTGCTGGCGCTCTACATCGCCGCGGCGGAGGAGCAGGGCGTCAAGCCCGAGCAGCTCGCCGGGACCATCCAGAACGACATCCTCAAGGAGTTCATGGTCCGCAACACCTACATCTACCCGCCGCAGCACTCGATGCGGATCATCTCCGACATCTTCGCCTTCACCAGCCAGAAGATGCCGCGCTTCAACTCGATCTCCATCTCGGGCTACCACATGCAGGAGGCCGGGGCGACCGCCGACCTCGAGCTCGCCTACACGCTGGCCGACGGTGTGGAGTACATCCGCGCCGGCCTCGACGCGGGCCTCGACATCGACAAGTTCGCGCCGCGCCTGAGCTTCTTCTGGGCCATCGGCATGAACTTCTTCATGGAGGTCGCCAAGATGCGCGCCGCCCGCGCCATCTGGGCGCGCCTGGTGCGCGAGTTCGACCCGAAGAACCCCAAGTCGCTGTCGCTGCGCACCCACTCGCAGACGTCGGGCTGGTCGCTCACCGCGCAGGACGTCTTCAACAACGTCGGCCGCACCGCGATCGAGGCGATGGCCGCGACCCAGGGTCACACCCAGTCGCTGCACACCAACGCCCTCGACGAGGCGATCGCGCTGCCGACCGACTTCTCGGCCCGCATCGCCCGCAACACCCAGCTGCTGCTGCAGCAGGAGTCGCGCACGACCGAGATCATCGACCCGTGGGCGGGCTCCTACTACGTGGAGAAGCTCACCCACGACCTCGCCACCAAGGCCTGGGCCCACATCGTGGAGGCGGAGAAGGCCGGCGGCATGGCGAAGGCCATCGAGCAGGGCATCCCGAAGATGCGCATCGAGGAGGCGGCCGCCCGCACCCAGGCGCGCATCGACTCCGGCGCCCAGCAGGTCATCGGCGTCAACACCTACCGCCTGGCCGACGAGGACCCGCTCGAGGTGCTCAAGGTCGACAACAACGAGGTCTACCGCGCCAGGTCGCCAAGCTGGAGCGGCTGCGCGCCGAGCGCAACCAGGTCGACGTCGACGCGGCTCTGCACGCCCTCACTCGCTCGGCCGAGCAGGGGGCTGCCGGTGGCGGCTCGCTCGACGGCAACCTGCTCGCGCTGGCCGTCGACGCCGCCCGGGCCAAGGCCACCGTCGGTGAGATCTCGGACGCGCTGGAGAAGGTCTACGGCCGCCACCAGGCCGTCATCCGTACGATCTCCGGTGTGTACCGCGACACCGCTGCCGATGCCGGCGACGCCAAGCTGACCGAGGTCCTCGCCGCGACCGCGGAGTTCGAGGAGGCCGAGGGCCGCCGTCCCCGCATCCTGGTGGCCAAGATGGGCCAGGACGGGCACGACCGTGGCCAGAAGGTCGTCGTCTCCGCCTTCGCCGACATGGGCTTCACCGTCGACGTCGGCCCGCTCTTCTCCACCCCGGAGGAGGTCGCGCAGCAGGCGATCGACGCCGACGTCCACATCGTGGGTGTCTCGTCGCTGGCCGCCGGTCACCTGACCCTGCTGCCCGCGCTGAAGCAGGCGCTGGCCGACCAGGGCCGCGAGGACATCATGGTCGTCATCGGCGGCGTCATCCCGCCCGACGACGTGCCGACGCTCAAGGAGATGGGGGCCGCCGCGGTCTTCCTCCCGGGCACCGTCATCGCCGACTCCGCCCTCGACCTGCTCGCCAAGCTGCGTACGGCCTGAGCCGTCCGCACCTGAGCAGCCGAGCCGGAGCACCTCGATGGCACTGGACCTCGACACCCTGTACGACGGCGTCACCGCCGGTGTGCGGGGCCAGGTCTCCCGAGCGATCACGCTCGTGGAGTCCCGGCGCCCCGACCACCGGGCGATGGCCCGTGACCTGCTGGCCCGGCTCGCCGAGAACGCCTCCGGCGAGCCGGCCGTGCGGGTGGGCATCTCCAGCGTGCCCGGGGTCGGCAAGTCCACGTTCATCGAGGGGCTCGGCACGCACCTGACGGCCCAGGGCTTCAAGGTCGGGGTGCTGGCGGTCGACCCCTCCAGCGTCCGGACCGGCGGCTCGGTGCTGGGCGACAAGACCCGCATGCCGCGGCTCTCGGTCGACCCCAACGCCTTCATCCGGCCTCGCCGTCGGCCGGCACCCTCGGTGGCGTCGCCGCCGCGACCTCGCAGGCGATGGGCGTGCTCGAGGGGGCCGGGTACGACGTGGTGCTGGTGGAGACCGTCGGCGTCGGCCAGTCGGAGATCACCGTCGCCGGCATGGTCGACACCTTCCTCTTCCTGACCCTGGCCCGCACCGGTGACCAGCTCCAGGAATCAAGAAGGGCATCCTCGAGATCGCCGACGTCATCGCGGTCAACAAGGCCGATGCCGAGGGTGGCGGGGAGTGGACCGGGCCGGCGAGGCCCGTGCTGCTGCCCGCGAGCTGGCCGGCGCGATGCGGATGGTGCGTGGACCCAAGGAGTGGCGCCCCCGGTGGTGACCTGCTCCGGCCTCACCGGCACCGTGTCGACGACGTCTGGGCCCGGATCTTGGCCCACCGCGAGCACTTGGGCGCCCGAGGGCCTGCTGACCAAGCGGGCCCAGCAGCAGCTCGACTTCACCTGGTCGCTCGTGCGCGAGACGCTCATCGAGCGGCTGCGCCACTCCGAGGCCGTCGCGGCGATCCGCGACGAGGTCGCGCAGGAGGTGCTCGCCGGACGGCTGAGCGCCCCGGCCGCCGCCGACCAGATCCTCGGGGCGTACGACGGGGCTGAGCCTCGAAAGTCAGGGCTCAGAGCGTGAGCTGCAGCCCGGCCTCGCCGAGCCCGGCCCACTCGTCGTTGCTGAACTCGTCGACCGGGGCGGCGTACTGGAGCGCGAGGACGTCGTCGCCGATGGAGCGGGCGACGAAGCGCGACCGGTATCGGATGCCGTCGGGAGTGCTGTACTCAGCTCCTGCTCACGAGCTCGACGGTGCCGCGGGTCGACTCGACGACGGCCGTGGCGTAGGTCGGGTCGGTGACGTCGCTCGCCTGCGACATCGAGGAGATCTGCGCGTGGTAGCTCTCCAGCCAGGCCTTGCCGCCCTCCTGGTCGCTCGTCTCCTCGACGTCGCCGGACCGGTTCACCTGGTAGGCGGTCACCAAGGCGTCGCTGCCGTCCTTCCTGATCTGGAGGACGCCCGGCGCGCTCTCCGCCGGCGTGCTCCACCCCGGGACGACGGGCATGGCCCAGGCCGGGCGCTCCCCGTCGGCCGACAGGTCCTGCGAGAGGGGGAGGTCGGCGCCCGCGTCAGCGGCCCCGGCCTTCCGCGACGGGGCGTCCAGACGGACGGACGAGCTGCTCGTGTCGTCGCTGCAGGCGCCCAGCGCCAGCAGGCCCGCGGACAGCAGCACGGCTGCACGGCGTACGCGGGTGGTCACCGCGAGTCACCCGACCCGGCGTCCATCGCGGTGAGGTCGACCTGCTGGGCGTGGGTGTTGCCGGCGATCAGGGCGGCGCAGTCGGCGTAGACGTCGAGCACGGCGCGCCACGACGCCTGGAAGTCCCGCGCCTCGTCGTCGATGAGGGCCGAGAGCTCGCCAGCCCCGTCGAGGACGTCCCCGAAGAGGCCCCGGAGGTCCTGTCGGGCGCCCTGGAGGCTCTGGCTCGTCCGGCGGAAGCGGCGGGTCACCTTGGGTTCGACCTCGTCGCCCATCCGGATGCCGGTGGTCGTCCTGCTCATACGTGCCTCCTCCGCCTCGTTGCGTACGCCGTCGCCTGCTCCTCACGGGTCACGGCCAGCTCCAGTTCTTGGGGTTGAGCGGACTGCGTCCTGCGGCCTCGGCGACGTCTTCGACCCCCTCGGCGACCGCGCGGCCCGCTCCCTCTGCGGCGCGGGTGGCGCCGTCCACCACCCGACGGCCGCCCTCCGCGACCGTGTGCGCCCCCGCCTCGACGAGGCCGGGCACGGCCCTGGACACCTCGGCGGTGAACCGGATGACGTTCACCCCCGTGTTCACCTTCTTGACCCATCTGGCCACGCGTCCGGCGCCCAGCGAGATGCCTGTGACGGCGGTGGTGGACAGGGCGGTCGTGGCACCGGCGGCGAAGAAGCCCGACATGCCTCCGGCGAGCTCGTTCACCTGGTCGGGCACCTCGAGGTGGAAGATCCTCACCCGACCATTGAGGCTGACGGCGACCGGGATCCGGAGGTCGTCGAGGCCGTCCTGGTCGGCGAACCAGTTGCGCACCGAGTCGCCGAGGTGGTCCCCCGCCTCCACGGTGAAGCCCGAGGCAACCAGGATCGCCCCCACCTCTTCGGGTGAGAGGTCCAGCCCCGCCTCGTTCGCGGCTTTGTAGACGAGTGCGGCCATCTCGCGAGCGTCGTCGGCGTCGAACGACTTCCCGTCCGCCTCCATGTGGTCCAGGAGTCGTGACTCCAGGACGGCGACGAACCTGGCGGTGTGCTCCGCCGGCACTTGCTGGTTGAGCAGGGCAACGGCTCGGCGCAGCTCGTCGTTGTAGCGGCCCCCCAGCCCGTCCTCCTCCAGCGGGTTGCCACCGGTGACGAGGTACTCGCCGTCCTTGTTGGGCCTGGTGTCCAGCCCCTTGAGCACCCCGGCCAGGTTGGCCAGCGAGTCCGAGGCGATCTCGGTGCCGTCGACGTCCTCGAGGTACTTGGTGTAGGAGGAGTGGCCCGTGACGTCCTCGCCCCCGAGCCAGTCGGTGTCGAGACGGATGATGCCCTCCATGTCGACGGGGTCGACGCCGTGGGCGGCGGTGACCGAGACGAAGTCACCGGGCGCCCGCATGGCGTAGATCTCCACGTCGTCGGGGATGCCGAGGTCCGCACGCGACCTGATGTCCTGGCCGAGCCCGGGGGAGCCGAAGAGGGCCACCCGGTCCGGGTGCATGCCCGCCTGGAGCGCCTTCGAGGTGACCAGCGTGCCGTAGCTGTGGGCCAGCACCACCGTCTCGGCGTCGGGGTTGCGCACCATCGTGCGCTGGAACCTGGCGAGCTCGACCCCGGCCTCCTCCGCCACCCGCTCGGGGAACATCTCCGCGAACTCGGGGGTGTCGTAGCCCAGCCACGCGATCGTCGCGCTCTCGGGCACCTCGCGGTTGAGGTTGCGCGCCTTCGACAGCGTGTTCTCGAAGTTGTCGATGCGGTTGGTGATGCCGGGCACGACGGTCCCGACGAACTGGGCCTCGTCGAGGTTGCCCATGACCACGGCCAGACGGCCGTCGTCGGTCGTCGTGGTGCCGTCGTACGTCGGTGGGGTGAAGACGAGGACCTGGTGCGGAGCCTGCCTGGATGTGCGGGTGACTGGGTCCCAGATCTCCTCCGGCTGGTTGAGCAGGCTCTCCAGCGTCTCGATCCGGTCCATCAGCCGCACGTAGTCCGCGTAGCCCGGGTCGCCCTCGGGGATCGGCTTGTCGTAGGCCTCGAGACGGGCCATCTCCGACTCGATGGCGTCAGCGACGTTGAGGCGGTTGGCTGCGTAGCGCGCCCGGTTGGGCATCCCCTCCAGGTTGCCGACGAACTGGGCGTCGTGGACCGCCAGCAGCGCCAGCGCCTCGTCGTCGAGCTCCTCCGCCCAGGTGTTGACCGCCTTGGCCCGGGTCTCGTCGTCGGCCCCCTCGAGGCCTGCGAGCGGGTCGTCGAGCTCGCGGCGCAGGGCGGCGGCGTATTGCGGGTCGTAGGAGGCGGGGGCGGGCAGGCCGTGCGCCTCCAGCGCCTCGTGCCACTCACGTACGCGGTGGTGCTCGCCGGTCAGCGGCAGCTTCTCGGCCAGCTGGTCGCGCGCCAGGTCGGTCCAGTGGCGGCGACGGAACTTGTTCTCGAAACCGCCGTTCGCCATCTTGCGCTCGATCTCCGAGGGCCGGACGAGCAACGAGTCGGAGAGGGTGCGGGCTGCCGCGCGGGTCTCCCGTCGCAGGTCCTCCTGGAGGTCGGCGAAGTCTGCCCTGATCGCCGCCTTGGCGCTCGCGAGCGTCGTCGCCGCGTCGTCGAGGGCGCCGTCGTGCGTGGTGCTCGCGGCGTCGTTGGCCTCCTTGGCGGCGGCCTCGTCCTTGTCGGACTCCGCGATCTTCCCCAGACGCCTCTCCAGAGCGTCACCGGCCCTCCTCACCGCGTCGTCGTGGTCACCGAGGGCCTGGTGCCAGCGACGGTTCAGGCTCGGCAGCTCGTCCAGCGCGTCGCGGTAGGCCCGGGCCAGGTGGCGCAGGGCGCGTGCGGCGTCCTTGAGCGGGAGGTCGGCGTCCTCCAGCTGGGTCCCGAGCGCCCGCATCTCGCGCTTGACCCGATCGGCCCCGGCACCGCGCCAGTCGTCGAGCTCGTCGGGCGTACGCACGACCTGCGGGGTGCGCTCCTCGAGCATGGCCAGCACCCGCCTGATGCGCTGGCGCGCGGCGTCCAGCTGGTCCGGGTGGACGTCCAGGGTGAAGGGACCGCGAGTCATCGCGCCGCCTCCGGGCCGTCCCCGCCGAGGCGTTCGTGGTGTGCGTCAGGTGCACGTGTCTCCCCCGATTCACGTGGTGGTGGCAGGTGGCTCCCCGAGCCGGTCAGCGCAGGTCGTCAGGGTTGTCGAGGCAGGCGGTCTGGCCGCGCACCATGACCGCGTCCTGGACGTGGAGGATGATCCGGCCGCCGAATCCGTCCCCCGCGAAGACGAGACCGTCGCCGGCAGGGGTGCGTTGGCGGCCCCTCACCTCCAGGCCCATCCGACGCAGCGTCGACTCGGCCTTGCTGAAGAGCTCCTCACCCTGCGGGACGCGGGGATCCGACGCGGGGGCCGACAGCCCACCCTCGAAGTCGAGGTGGACCTTGCTGTACTCGCTGCCGCCGGGACCACCGCAGGGGACCGCACGGTTGGTGCCGGCCTCGGTGAACTCGACCCCGGGGGCGATGCCCGCCATCAGCTCCCGGCTGGCCTTCTTCAGCGCAGCGAGGGCTTCGTCCGGCTTCATCTCGCTCGTGGCCACCTCGTTCTCCTTCCCCGTGGAGGTCTTCTCCGGCGTCGCGCACCCGGCGACGGAGACGAGCATGGCAGCGGCCACCGACAGTCGTAGCGCTCGCACGGTTTCCCCCTAGACAGATGCACCCGGCACCCGCCGGACCTCCCTCTCCTTCCCCCACCTTGGCGCTTTGACGCACGGGGCGCGGCGGGTGCGCGAGGAGTGAGACGGGGCCGACGGCGCCCCGGCGTTGTGGGATGGCTGCGGGGCCAGGGTGTCGGAGGGGGCAGGCATACTGACCGGCAACCGATTCGGGAGGGGACACGGTGAGGCTGAGCCTGACGCTGGTCGACGGCAGGAACGACCGCGCGATCGACGCGCTCGTCGACGGCGACCTGGCGGCCCCGGTGGCCGACCTGCTCCCGGCGCTGACGTCGTTGCTGGGGGAGCCGATGCACCCCGAGTTCGCCGCGCGCGTGCCGGTCTGGGTCGACGGTCGTCGGGTCGACTCCGCCACCCCCGCGGGAGAGGCGGGCGTACGCACGGGCGCGGTGCTCGCGCTCCACGAGGGCACCGACCGCATCGTGCGCGCAGTCCCGTCCGGCGTGGCCGAGCTCCGCGTGGTCTCCGGGCCCGGCGCCGGACGCGTGCACCGCGTCCCGCTCGGCAGCAGCGTCGTGGGCAATGGGGGGCCCGACTGGTCGCTGCCCGACCTCCGGCTGCCGCCCGACGCCCTGACCCTGGACGTCACCCCCGACGGGACCGTCACGGTCACGCCGGCCGAGGGCCTGACCACCGAGCTGGAGGACGAGGAGATCTCCGAGGCCACCGAGTGGCCCCTCGGCGCCTACCTCTTCGTCGGTGACACCGTCCTGGCCCGCACGGCTCTCGGTGAGTCGCTCGCCGAGGTCACCGCGAAGCCCGCCGAGGCGGTCGTCGACTACAACCGTCCGCCGAGGATCGCGCCGCCCCCGTGAGCGCACCTTCCACATGCCGGCGGAGCCCACGCCCCACCGGGGACGACCCTTCCCCTGGGTCATGGTGCTGGCGCCGGCGGTGATGGCGGTGCCGATGGCGATCGTGCTGGACAACATGCGCTACCTGCTCTTCGGCCTGATGTCGCCGCTGCTCGCGCTGGCCAACTTCTTCAGCGACAAGATCACCAACCGCAAGGAGCACGAGGAGCGCCTGCGCGAGTACGAGGAGAAGAAGGAGAACGTCCTCGAGCGCGTCGCCAAGGCTCGGCTGCTGGAACGGGAGGAGCGCCGGGTGGCGCTGCCCGACCCCGCCACGCTGATCTCCCAGGCGATCGGCCCGGGGGAGCGGTTGTGGGAACGCCGCCCCGACGACGTCGACCACCTCCGGCTCCGTGTCGGCCTCACCGCGATGCCCCCCGAGGTGACCATCGAGGAGGAGCGTCGCGACAAGTCCCTGGAGGCCCCGGAGGTCGAGCCCCTCGTCGGCGTCCCCACCTGGCTCGGGCTGGGTCAGCTCGGCGTGATCGGCATCGCCGGTGAGGCGGAGAGCGCGGTGCCGATGGCGCAGTGGCTGCTGGGTCAGGTCGCCCTGCTGCACAGCCCCAAGGACGTCCGGATCGTCGCCCTCAGCGACCCCGAGGGCCACACCGATTGGGAGTGGCTGCGCTGGCTGCCGCACCTGCGCGACGAGGCCGACGGCGTCGGCGTCGCGATCGGTGCGCGCCAGGAGTCGGTCGGTCGCCGGCTCAACGAGCTGCTCGCCCTGATCGAGGCCCGGGAGGCCGCCCGAGGCGGTGAGGGCCGCGTGGGTCAGGACCACGTCGTGCTGCTCGACGGGGCGCGCCGACTGCGTACGCTGCCTGCCGTCGTGGAGCTGCTGCGCCGGGGCCCGAAGGTGGGCGTGCGCGTGATCTGCCTCGACGAGCAGGTGCGCCAACTGCCGGCGGAGTGCAAGGCGATCCTGTCGCTGCACATGGGCCGGCTGACGATCCACGAGACCTCGGCCGAGGACACCACCGACGTCGTGCCCGACCTGGTCGAGCCCGGGTGGTGCGAGACCGTCGCCCGCTGCCTGGCCCCGTTGCGTGACACCACCCCCAGCGAGGAGTCGGCGGGCCTGCCGTCGTCCTCCCGGCTGCTGGAGGAGATCGACCTCGACCCGCCCACGCCCGAGGGCATCGCGCAGCGCTGGCGGGGGAGCCCGACCACCGACGTGGTCCTCGGCGCCGGGTACGACGGCCCCTTCCGCCTCGACCTGCGCCGCGACGGTCCGCACGCGCTGGTGGCCGGCACGACCGGCTCCGGCAAGTCCGAGCTGCTGCAGACCCTGGTGGCCTCCCTCGCGGTGGCCAACCGTCCCGACGACATGACCTTCGTCCTGGTCGACTACAAGGGCGGGTCGGCGTTCAAGGACTGCGCCAAGCTGCCCCACACCGTGGGCATGGTGACCGACCTCGACACCCACCTGGTCGGTCGCGCGCTGGTCTCCCTGGCGGCCGAGCTGCACCGCCGCGAGCACCTGCTCGCCGGCCCCGGTGCCAAGGACCTGGAGGACTACTGGGCGCTGCGCAAGAAGCAGCCCGACCTGCCCCCGATCCCGCGCCTGGTGCTGGTCATCGACGAGTTCGCCTCGATGGTGGCGGAGCTGCCGGACTTCATCACCGGCCTGGTCTCGATCGCCCAGCGAGGCCGCTCGCTCGGCATCCACCTGGTGCTGGCGACGCAGCGCCCCAGCGGCGTGGTCACCCCCGACATCAAGGCCAACACCAACCTCCGCATCTCGCTGCGGGTCACCGACCAGAACGACTCCAGCGACGTCATCGACGCCCCGGACGCGGCGCTGATCGGCAAGAACCAGCCCGGTCGTGCCTTCGTACGCACGGGCGCCTCCACCTTGATGCCGTTCCAGTCGGGGCGCGTCGGAGGCCGCAGCCCCGACCGGGGCCCGGTCGAGAAGGTCGCCGTCGAGGCGCTGGCCTGGCCGGTGCAGTGGGAGGAGCTGGGGCTCCCGCTCCCGCAGCGCCCGAAGATCCAGGGTGAGGAGACCGACGAGGCCGACACCGACCTCTCGGCGCTGGTCGAGGCGGTCAACGAGCTCAACGACGCCCTCGGCATCCCGCCCTCGCACCGGCCGTGGCTTGACGCCCTCCCGACCGCGATCACGCTGGCCGAGCTGCCCGAGGTGCCCGCGGTCGACGAGCACCTGCCCCCGCCGGCCGCGTGGGGCCTGGTCGACGTCCCGTCCGAGCAGGCGCAGCGTCCCGACGTCTTCCGGCTCGGACGCAGCGGCTCGCTCTACGTCATCGGTGGCCCGCGCAGCGGCCGCTCCACGGCCCTGCGTACGTTGGCCGGCGCCCTCGCCGACCGCGTCCCCGTCTCCGACCTCAACATCTACGGCCTCGACTGCGGCAACGGCGCTCTGCTCGGCCTGCAGGCGCTGGCCCACACCGGTGCCGTCGTCACCCGCTCCCAGACCAGCCGGGCCAGCCGGCTCCTCGACAAGATCACCGAGATCGTGGAGGAGCGCCAGACCACGATGGGCCGCGCCGGTGTCGCCGACCTGGCGGAGCTCCGCAGCAGCCTGCCGCCCGAGGAACGGCCGCCCTACGTCCTGCTCCTCCTCGACCGCTGGGACGGCTTCATGGCGACCCTCGGTGACGTCGACGGCGGCCGGATGGCCGAGCAGGTGCAGAACCTGCTCCGTGACGGACCCGCCGTCGGTGTCTACGCCGCGGTCTCCGGCGACCGGACCCTCACGTCGGGCCGGATGTCGTCGCTCGTCGAGGACAAGCTCGTGCTGCGCATGCCCGACCGCGGCGAGTACAGCAGCGTCGGGATCCAGACGAAGTACGTCCCCGACGAGATGCCGGACGGTCGTGCGCTGACCCCGGACCCGGTGCTCGAGCGCCAGGTCGCGCTGCTCTCCGACGACGTCTCAGGCGCCGGGCAGAACGCCGCGCTGCGTGAGATCGCCCAGCGGCACACCGAGCGTGACCGGGCAGCGAGTGCGGTGCAGCGGCCGTTCTCGCTCAAGGAGATGCCGACCCGCGCCGAGTGGGATGCCGAGGTCGACGAGCTGGTCCGCCTCGCCGGCGACCGCATCGCGCAGGGGTGGTTGCCCCTGGGCATCGGCGGCGACGACCTCGACCTGGTCGGGGTCGACCTCAGCGGTGCCCCGACGGCCGTGGTCGCCGGGCCGCCCAAGTCGGGCAAGACGACCGCGTTGCGCTTCGTGGTCGCTGCCGGCCGGGCCTCCGGGCTCGAGGTGAAGGCGGTCTGCGGGGCGCGCAACGCGCTCTCGGACGAGCTCGGCGACGCGGCCCTGGTCATCGACGGCTCCCAGGACGAGGACCAGATCGTCGACTGGGTGTCGACGCTGCCCGCGGGGGGAGTGCTCGTCATCGACGACAGCGACCTGCTGCGCAGCGGCGACGTCGACGACGCCCTGGACGAGGTGGTGGGCCGGGCGCGCGCCAAGGGATGGCGCATCGTCGCTGCGGGTGACACCTCCACCATGGGGTCCGGCTACAGCGGGTGGGTCGCCGACGCGCGCAAGTCGCGCCAGGGCCTGCTGCTCTCGCCCTCCGGTCCCTCCGACGGTGACATCTTCGACACCCGGCTGTCGCGCAGCCTGATGATGTCGAAGGTGCACCCGGGTCGTGGCCTCGTCCTGGACCCGTCCGGCGAGGTCACGGTCACCCAGGTGCCTGAGCGCCCCTGACGCCACCCGGACCTACGGGGGCGGAGGCCGCCGGCTCCGGACACACCACCTCCGGACACACCACCTCCTAACACACCACAGGGCGGCGTCCGAGTGGACGCCGCCCTGTGGTGGTGCTGGAGCTCTGTGCTCCGAGGATCAGGAGTAGTGCTGGTCGAAGTTCTCCGCGTCGTTCGCGTAGTTGTCGAGCCACTTGGCGAAGTCGGGACCGACCTCGAGGAGCTTGCGGAGGCCGTCGCTCCACTCGTTCCACTGCGTGTCGAACTTCTTCGACGCCTTGGGGGTGCTCCAGCCGCCGGCGCCAGCGCCGGTCAGGTCGGTCGCGGCCTTGTCGAGCGTCTTCTTGCTCGACTCCAGGTCGCTGACCATCTTGCGGATGGTGCTCGCGGTGGTACGGATCTCCTGCGGATCAATCCGGTGGTCTCCAGTGGCCATGATGGCTCCTTCGTCAGTGGTGTCGATGACGGTCCTACCGCGCCGGACGCTCCCCCCGCCCGTGCGGGCACGCGTGGTCCCCCCTACGTCGGTGCAACCACCCCTCACCTTGCCGCGTCGGCAGCCACTCCAAACATTGTCTTGCCCAGCGGACGGATGGTTTCAACAGGTTTCACATGGGTACGTTTGGGAATTGGTGAACAGGGGCCGGGGGGCCCCTGATTCCTGAGGGGGATTGACTGTGAGTTCGATCAATGGCGCCAGCGTGGCAGAGCGTCAGCGGGCACGTAACGACCGTCGTGAGTCGTCGAAGGCGACGACCAAGGTGGCCGAGCCGCCGCGCCAGCGCCGGACCGGCCTGGCCGCGCTCGCCGTGGCGCTCATTGTCGGCGGCGCCCTGGCCGCGGGACTCCTAGCCGTACGCATGGACGCTCGCCAGCCCGTCCTGGCGGCGGCCACGGACATCGCCCCCGGCACGCTGATCACGCAGGAGCACGTGCGTGAAGTGAGCGTAGCCAGCGAGGGTCTGCGGCTCATCCCGGCCGATCTGGCCTCCCAGATCCTTGACGGCGACACCTACGCGCGGGTGCAGATCCGCCAGGACTCCCTCTTCGACGAGAACGTGCTGACCAAGGAGGAGCCCATCGGCTCCGACCGGGCAATCGTCTCGGTGCCGCTCACCCCTGAGCTCACCCCGCGGGAGGAGCTGCGCAGCGGTGACCTCGTCAAGGTCTTCAGCGTCTCGCGCGGCGACACCGGTGGGCCGAGCATCGAGATCTCCGAGGCGCTCGTCCTCGACGTCCACGCCGGGGGCGAGGACGAGCTCGGCGGGGGTGGAGGCTCCTTGAGCCTGCTCGTCCCGCGGGCGGCGGCCGCCGACGTCGTCAACGCCTCAGGCTCCGACTCCGCAGGTCTGGCGCTGATCCAGCGCGGCCTCGGCACCAACGTCGAGCTGCGGACCGGCCGATGAGTGTCATCGCCCTCTGCTCCGCCAAGGGTGCTCCGGGCGCCACCCTGACGGCCCAGGCGCTCGCGTCGGTGTGGCCCCGTCCCGTGGCGCTCGTCGACGGCGACCCGGCCGGTGGCGATCTGCTCTGGCGCTGTCGAGGTGTCAACGGTGAGCCGCTCGACCCCGATCGGGGCCTGCTCTCGCTGGCCGCCGCGGCGCGCCGCGACGCGGGCGAGACGAGCTTGGCCGAACACCTCCAGGAGACCGCTCTCGGTACGCCCGTCCTGGTGGGCATCACCTCCCAGGACCAGCTGACCGGCGTCGGGTCGGTGTGGAGCCAGCTCCCGACGCTGATGGCGTCGCACGACACGGACGTCCTCGTGGACTGTGGTCGTGTGGCTGCCGGATCGGCGTCGCTCCCGGTCGCCCTGAAGGCCGACGCGCTGCTCTTCGTCGTCCGTCCTGACATCGAGGGCGTCGCGCACCTGCGCAGCCGCCTGCTCCAGCTGCGGTCCGCGCTGCGCCGCGGGGAGGGCGACGGTACGCCGGTCCTCGTCGCGGTTGCGACGTCGTACCGCGACCGGGACTCCGCTCCGCACCTTCAGCAGTTGCTCGACTCGGAGGGCATCGTCGCCGAGGTCGTCGGAGTCGTGGCGCGCGACGAGAAGGCGGCGCAGGTGTTCTCCTCGACACGGGTGGGCAACCCGGCTCGGTCGCTCCTGGCCCGCTCCGCCAAGGTCCTCGCCCAGCGGGTGGCCTCCGTGACCACCCGTGACTTCGTGGGGAGTGCGTGATGGACCAGGCACTCGTACGCCGCCTGCGTGAAGAAGTCGCCGACCTCCTGGCTCGGCAGCGCCGCGAGGACGCGGCCAACGGGCTGGCCCCCATGTCCGCCGAGGACGAGCGCCAGTTCGCGCGCGCCGTCGTCAACCGGGTGCTCGACAGGTACGCCCGCGAAGAGGTGACCAGCGGACGCTCGCCGATGACGTCGGAGGAGGAGTTCCAGCTCGCCGAGGGCGTGCACGCTGCTCTCTTCGGCGTCGGCCGGTTGCAGCCCCTGCTCGACGACCCAGAGGTCGAGAACGTCGACATCAACGGGTGCGACAACGTCTTCATCGGCTACTCCGACGGCCGTGAGGTGCGTGGTGAGCCGGTCGCCGAGAGCGACGAGGAGCTGATCGAGCTCGTCCAGACCCTCGGTGCCTACAGCGGCCTGACCAGTCGCCCCTTCGACACCTCGAACCCGCAGCTCGACCTGCGGTTGCCGGACGGCTCCCGCCTCTCGGCAGTGATGGGCGTCTGCCCCCGGCCGTCCCTGTCCATCCGCCGGGCCCGCCTGTCGAAGGTGCACCTCGAGGACCTGGTCGGCTACGGGACCATGTCGCCCGAGCTGGCAGCCTTCCTCTCCGCCGCCGTGCGGGCGCGCAAGAACATCATGATCGCCGGCGCGACCAACGCCGGAAAGACGACGTTGCTGCGTGCCCTGGCCAACGAGATCGAGCCGGATGAGCGCCTCATCACCGTCGAGCGCGCCCTTGAACTCGGGCTGGGGGAGTTCCCCGAGCTGCATCCCAACGTGGTGGCCTTCGAGGAGCGCCTGCCCAACACCGAGGGCACCGGTGCCATCCACATGGCCGAGCTGGTGCGCCGCTCGCTGCGTATGAACCCCAGCCGCGTCATCGTTGGTGAGGTGCTCGGCGACGAGATCGTCACCATGCTCAACGCGATGAGCCAGGGCAACGACGGCTCGCTGTCGACGATCCACGCCAACTCGTCGGCCGAGGTCTTCAATCGCATCTGCACCTACGCCATCCAGAGCGCCGAGCGCCTTCCGGCAGAGGCGACGACGATGCTCATCGGCGGTGCGATCGACTTCGTGCTCTTCGTCGAGCGCGTCAACAACTTCGCGACCGGTGGGTCGTTGCGCCGCATGATCACTTCGGTGCGCGAGGTCAACGGCGTCGACGGCCGAGTGCTCTCCAGTGAGGTGTTCGCCATGGGCGAGCACGGATACGCCGAGCCGGCGGCCCAGATCTCCTGCATGGCCGACCTGGAGGCCGTGGGCTACGTGCCCGGCGCGGCCCCCACGTGGGTGGAGTACTCGGCATGACCGTCAGCCCCAGCCTGCTCCTGGTCGTCCTGCTCGGGGCCGTCGTCGGGCTCGGCCTGCTCCTCCTGGTGCACTCGGCCACGCCGGCGCCCGAGCGGCGCACCGTCAAGGGTGGTCCGTCGCTCGTCGAGCGACTGAGCGCCTTCGGACGGCGGCTGCCCGTGGGGATCGGCGCAGGCGTGCTGATCCTGCTGCTCACGCGGTGGGTGGTGGCCGCGGTGGCTGTCGGGGCACTGGTCGTCTTCTGGGACAAGCTGTTCGGCAGCTCGCGCACCGAGCGCGCCGGGCTGGCCCGGCTCGAGGGCCTCGCCACCTGGACCGAGTCACTGCGTGACACGGTGGCCGGCGCCATTGGCCTCGAGCAGGCGATCCCGGCGACCGCACACGCCGCGGCGGACACGATCCGGCCGCAGCTCCTCGCGCTCTCCGACCGGCTGCGGGTGCGCGTGCCGCTCCCCGAGGCCCTGCAGCGGTTCGCCGACGACATGGACGACGCAGGCGCAGACCTCATCATCGCAGCGCTGATCCTCAACTCACGCCTACGCGGCCCCGGGCTCCGACAGGTGCTCACCTCGTTGGCGCACGCAGCGCGTGAGGAGCTCGAGATGCGCCAGCGGGTCAACGCCGGGCGTCGCGCGACCCAGCGCAGCGTACAGATCGTGGTCGGAGTCACGGTGGCCTTCGTCCTCGGACTGCGGCTGCTCAACCCGTCCTACGTCGAGCCCTACGGCACGCCCTTCGGCCAGATCATGCTCGTGGTCATCCTCTTCTTCTTCGGTGCCGGGATCTTCTGGCTGCGCCGGCTGTCACAGTTCGAGGCTCCGGAGCGCTTCCTGCGTACGCTCGAGACCCGGAGAGCGCCTGATGAGCCTCGAGATCTGGGTCATGCTCGCCGGTGCCGTCGTCGGCGGCGGGGTGATGTTGGCCGCCGTGCTTGTCGCCCAGCCGCCCACCACCGGTCCCGTGAGCCTGGCGAGGTTCGACGACCAGCTGCGTCGCGGCCGTCGAACCGCCAGCCTGACCGCCGACCGACGCCACCAGGGCGAGTCGGCCAGGATGCGCAAGATCGGCTCCGACCTGGCCGAGGCCCTGGACAGCCGCGGCATACGGCTGCCGAAGTCGCTGACGGTGCAGCTCGGTCTCGTCGGGATGTCGCGCGAGATGTTCCTGGCGCGCACCGTCGGCGGCGCTCTGCTCGGATTTCTCTGGCCCGTGTTCGTGGTGCTGCCGATGGCCTTCCTCGGCGTCGTTGCACCCATCGTGCCCCTGTGGGGCATGGTGCTCGGAGCAGTCATCGGCGCCATGGTGCCCTCGTCGCAGCTGCGTACGCAGGCCGCGGAACGGTTGCGCGCCTTCAGGCACATGCTGAGCGCCTTCCTCGACCTCGTCGCGATGAACCTCGCCGGGGGCCGTGGTGTGCCTGAGGCACTGCAGGCCGCGGCCTCGATCTCGGACAGCGAGGCCATGGTCCGCATCCGGGACACCCTCGAGGCCGCCAAGTTGCAGGGCGTCACACCCTGGGCAGCGCTCGGCGAGCTGGGCAACGAGATCGACCTCGACGAGTTGCGTGACCTCGCCGCGTCGCTGGCCCTGGTGGCAGAGGACGGTGCCAAGGTCCGTGAGTCGCTGGCCGCACGCGCCGCGTCCATGCGTTCCAAGGAGCTGGCCGACGCCGAGGGTCGTGCCGCGGCCAAGTCGCAGTCGATGCTCGTGGCGCAGCTGCTGATGTGCGTCGGCTTCCTGCTGTTCCTGATCTACCCCGCCCTGTCCATGGTGCTCGCGTGAGTCGTGACGGGGGTCCAGCCAGTGTCATCCAACGGAGGAAAACGCAATGACGAGTCAGCACCTGCAGTTCTTGGTCATCATGCTGAACGGACGCCTGGCGGCCGCACGCAAGGACGAGCGTGGCGTCAGCGCCGTCGAGTGGGTCGTGATCTCCGGCCTCGTGGCGCTGATCGCCTTCAGCATCTACGCGATCCTGCGGCAGCGGCTGGAAGGCAAGGCGAACAACCTGCAGCTCGACCCGTGAGGCGCCGCCTCCGGCGTGCTCGTGACGAGCGGGGAGTCTCCTCCGTGGAGCTGGTGATCTACATGCCACTCCTGATGGTGATGATCCTCCTCGCCGTGCAGTTCTCCATGTACCACCTCGGTCGGCAGACCGCGAGCTCGGCAGCACGAGAGACAGCACGTGTCATGCGCGTGACGGGGGACCCTGCGGCGGCCCGCGCTCGCGGCCAGGTCTACATCGATCAGGTGGGCAAGGGGGTTCTCGACGCCCCCGAGATCGTGATCCGCCCCCTCGGGACGGACCGGGTCCAGGTCGAGGTGACCGGGAAGTCGCTGAAGGTCCTGCCCTGGGTGCCAGCGATCACCCAGAAGGTCGAGGCCCCGGTCGAGCGCTTCGTGGAGGCGTCATGAGCAGCTTCGTCAGACGGGGTCGTTCGGCCAAACCGGACGAGCGTGGGTCGATGGCCGTCGAGCTCGTGATCCTGGCGCCGGTCCTGATGATGTTCGTGATGCTCATCGTCCTGATCGGACGCTTTGTGACCGTCCAGGGCGACATCGACGCGGCCGCCCGCGACGCGGCTCGCGCTGCCTCGTTGGAGCCGTCCCGGAGCGAAGCCGTCCTCGCGGCGAAGGACGTCGTCGACAAGTCCCTGGACGACCAGACCACCTGCGACCCGCCCACGATGACCCCGAACTTCAGGGCAGGGGCGACGCTCGTCGTGCGTCTGCGCTGCAAGGTGTCCTACCAAGGTCTGGGTCTCCTCGGCGTCCGCGGGCACAAGGTCGTCGAGGCCGAGAGCGCAGTTCCACTCGACCCCTACAGGAGTTACCGATGACAGTTCTTCAGCGTGCCCCCCACGCGAGGGTGCTGCAGCGCTTGCGGCGGCGTGAGGAGCGCGGCAGCGCCACGGTCTTCGTCCTCGGCATGGCGATCACCCTTCTCGTCTGCGCCGGACTCGTCCTGGACGGCGGCCAGGCCATGAACGCCCGCACCCGGATGGCCGACAACGTCGAGCAGGCGGCAAGAGCCGGAGCCCAGCAGATCGACGTGCCGCACCTGCGGGCCACGGGCGAGGTCCGCCTCGACGGCGCGGCGGCCGAGGCGCGGGCCCAAGACTTCATCAGTTCGTTCAACTACCCCAACGTAGCCGTGACGGTGACGGGCAACCAGATCAGAGTCGAGGCGAAGGACGTCGTCGACGCCCAGATGCTGAGCCTCATCGGCGTCGACACCTTCGACGTCGGCGCCTCCGCAACCTCCCAGGCAGTGACGCGATGACCCCCACAGACTCCCGCCGCCGCGGCCCCGAGCGCTTCGCCCTGACGAGCGCGCCCCCCGAGCGCCCTTCCTTGGGCAAGGCGTTGGGGGCAGGACTCGCGCTGCTCGCCCTGGTCGTGGGTGTGCCCGTTCTCCTGGTGATGGCGACGGGGGCGGGGCGCCGCCCGTGCCCACGGGACTCCCCGCCCGCGAACAGCTCACCGAGCCGATCAGCCTCGAGGCGCTCCTTGCCGTCCTGCTGGCGGTCGTGTGGTTGGCGTGGTTGCAGTTCGTCGTCTGCACCGTCATCGAGGTCAGCAGCTTTGTCTCCGACCGCGGTCTGCCGCGCCCCGTGCCTCTCTCGGGACGCAGCCAGGCCCTGGCGCGGGCGCTGGTCGGCACCTTCCTGGTCGGCACCTCCTTCCTGGGCACCTCGGGAGCAGCCAACGCGGTGGTGGCGCCGGCACCGGAGCGCAGCGCTCCGGTGATCCAGGCCGTCGACGGGTCCGGCGACCGGGAGGTCGCCCAGGAGGTGGCTGGGGCGGAAGACCAGGCCGAGGCGGTCGAGGAGTCCAGGGCTCCGCGCGCGCGCATGGTCCACGTGCCCGGCGTGCCGAGCAGCATGACAGACGTCATCGGCCGCAAGGTCGCCATCGTGCAGCCACCCGACGGTGCCTACCACGACAACCTCTGGGACATCGCTGAGCGCACCATGGGTGACGGTCGGCGGTGGAAGGAGATCTACGAGCTCAACAAGGGCCGCAAGCAGCCCGACGGGCAGCAGCTGGTGCTCGGCCGCCTCATCCAACCCGGCTGGGTGCTGATCATGCCCGAGGACGCGAAGAACGTGACCCGCGTCCAGGCCGCGGTCGAGGCGCCGCCCGCCACCACCCCTGCGTCCCCTGTCGAGCAGGGTCCCGCTGCCCCTGCGGACGAGGGCGCATCGGTTTCCGAGGCCCCGTTGACCCCGATGGCGAGTGGAGGGTTGCTGGCTGCCGCTCTGCTCGGAGCACTGTTGGCCGAGCGTCGCCGGCGTCGCGGGCTCGCCAACACGGCCGAGGAGCTGGAGGCAGAGGTGCAGCTGCGCATCGGGGCTGACGAGGAGCGCGCGCGCCGCTTGGACCGTGCCCTGCGCGGGTTGGCCGAGCTCTGTCGCACCGAGCGTCTGCAGCTTCCCCAGGTCTACGCCGTCACCGTCTCCTCCGAGTCGGTCGAGCTTCATCTCGCCCCGCGCGTGGAGACCGCTCCGATGCCGTGGGCCGTGCAGGACGAGGGGTCGCGGTGGACCTTGGCCGCCGACGTCGACCTCCCGCTCGAGGACGGCCCCGCTCCGTACCCCGCACTGGTCTGCCTGGGACGCGACGACGACGACCGTGACGTGCTCCTCGATCTCGAGGCACTCGGCGGGCTGGTAAGCCTCTCGGGCTCCGACGCCGTAGCCCGAGAGGTCACCTCAGCGCTGGCCGTTCAACTCGCCTTCTCACCCTGGTCGGACGACCAGGTCGCGCACTGCTACCGCCTCTCGCCCGCTGCGGCGCAGATCGCCGGTTCCCAGATGCAGGTGGTCGACGACGTCGACGCGCTGCTTGCCTCCTGGTCGGGCCAGCGACGGCACCGTCCGGCGCACGACGTACTCAGTGGACGGCTGCGTCGCTCCGATGGCGAGACCGCTCACTACCTGGTGCTCGGCGAGGCTCCCAGCCCCGCCAGCGTCGAGCTGCTCTCCGACCTCACCGGTGAGAACGACCGCGGCGTCGCCGTCGTCTCCGCCGTGCCCGTCCCCAGCGCCCGCTGGACGCTCGAGGTGGACGAAGCCGGCCGCCTGCGGGTGCCGCTGCTCGACCTCGAGGTCCAGGCCGTGCGCATCACGGCCGACACCGAGCAGGAGGTGGCGGCTCTCTTCGCCAAGGCGCGGGAGACCGCGCCGGTGCACGCCGGCGACCGTGTGGCGGTTCCCCGTCCCCCGCGCGCCGGCGAGGACGACCACTGGGCGACGGCCCCGGCCAGGGTCGGGGTCCTCGGTGACCTGGCCGTCCGCACCACCGGCCAACTCGATCCTGCCCGCGTGCAGCTCGCCACCGAGGTGGTCGTCTTCCTGGCGCTCCAGCAGTCACCGGTGCACCCGAGTGTCGTCGCCGCCTCGGTCTGGCCCGGAGGCGTCACCCCCGAGGTGCGGGACGCCACGATCGCCCGCGTACGTGACTGGCTCGGCACCGACTCGGCCGGCAACCATCTGCTGCGCGAGGACGAGGAGGGACGCCTGTTCCTGTCCGACGACGTCGCGGTCGACTGGCACGCCTTCTGCGCGCTGGCGCTGCGGGCCCGCACCTCGGCTCCGCACGAGGAGATCGAGCTCCTGCGCCGCGCTCTGCAGCTGGTGCGAGGTGAGTTCCTCACCGGTCGACCGTCGCAGCGCTACGCCTGGTTGCCGCGTACGAGGTTGGAGCGCCAGAGCGTCGACCTCGTGGTCGACACGGCGCATCGAGTCGTCGAGCTGTCGCTGCCCAACGACCCCGGGGGCGCCGTCGCGGCCTGCCGTGCCGGCCTGCGACTGGCGCCCGCCTCGCAGGTCCTGTGGCGTGACCTGGTGGTCAGCGAGTCGCAGAATCCGGATGGTCCCGGCGCCCCTGCCGTGGTGGCCGAGATGCGTCGTGCACTGGCCGCCTGCGGGGCCACGCCCGAGGCCGAGACAGAGGCGTTGGTGGAGGAGCTGCTGCCGTCCGGGGCGGACCCGCACGGGGAGGCCATCGCCTGACGACCCGAGCAGCGGTCGAGGTGATGAGGAGTGGACGTGGACAACGCATGGGGGGATGCATGAGTCAGGGACGACGAAGTCGCGTGGGGGTCGCGCTGGCCGCGACGACGTTCGTGCTGGTCGGTTGTGCGGACGACGCGCCGAGGGCGGAGGTGGAGCTGGACACCACGCCGTCTCCGAGCGCCACGCCGACCCAGGCGGCGACGAGCGACGAACCGGTCGACGGTGAGCTGCGACGCGGGTCCGCGGCCGCCGCGTCCACGCCCCAGGAACAGGCGGTCGCCGAAGCCTGGTTCTCGTTCTACACGGAGATGGTGCGGATGTACGCCGGTCCCGACCTCGACCGAGGGCGCTGGAGCGAGGTGGCCACCGACCAGGCGTTCGACTCCCCGCTGCGCTACGCGGAGGAGCAGGCCGCTCAGGGGCACCGGCACACCGGTGGCCTCGTCGTCGCCCCGACGAAGGTGGACGTGAAGGGGGACGAAGCGCTGGTCACCGGCTGCGTGCGCACGACGCTGACGGAGGTCGACTCCGCCGGCAAGCCCGTCGAGACCGTGGAGCCCTGGCGCACGAGCAGCGACGTGCTGGTCTACCGGGGCGGCCAGTGGCGCGTCAGCTCCTTCAAGATCTACACGAGTGGGCGGTGCGAGCTGTGAGGCGCACGACTGCACGTGGGTCCGGCCGGCGCCTGCTGGTGAGTACGGTGGCGCTGTTGGTGGCCGCGTTCGTCGGGGCGGGCCACCCGGCTGGCGCAGACGTGGGCGAGGCCGACGGCGAGGAGACTCCCGGAGGGTTCAGCGCCTACGTGATCGACTGGGAGGGCGACGTCGACCTGTCGAGGACCGCGGGTGTGTCACTGCCTCCGCCGGTGTGTTGGTGGGGGCGCCCGGACCTGGCAGCTGATCCGACGGACGCCGGGGCCTGGCGCGAGGCGTACACCGCCCACGTCGCCGCTGCGCCCGTGTGGGACGAGGGCTACAGGCGCATTGCGCGCCTGCCCGGCGGGATGGACGCCCTGGACCGGGCCCACGAGGCGGACCAGGTAGGGCTCGGTATCCGCTGGTGGCAGCTGCGCTACGACCACGCCCAGCTCCGCGACGTCGACTTCACCGGCGAGCTCGTCGAGCGAGGATGCACCGAGGCGAGCTCCCACCAGAGCGTGCCGGCGATCGTCGAGTACCGGTATCGTCCCGTGACCGAGGTTCCGCCGCCCGTCGTCGACGTGGAGTCCTTGGCGCGGTACGCCTACGTGGCGCTCGACCTCGTGCTCCCGACCCTGGAGTGGAACCCGCGCATCAGCGCGCAGGGTGGGGCCACCATGGTCAACCTGCCGACGTGGATGTGGGTCGAGCGTGGCGCGGCGCTGGAGCAGCGCAGCCTCCGTGCGCGGGTGCGGGGCACCGACCTGTGGGTCGAGGTCGTCGCCGAACCCCAGTCCTTGGTGGTCTCCTCGCCGGACGGCGGGGTGAGCAAGCGCTGCACGCCGAGCGAGGGCAGGCGCTCGTTCGCGGTCGGCAGGGATGACGCGAGCGCGTGCCTCGTCACCTTCCTGCGGGAGTCGGCCACCGGTGGCGACGGGTTCCAGCTGCGTGCCCAGACCACCTGGCGCGCGACCTGGCGGGCCAGCACCGGGGCGGACGGCACCTTCGATCTCATGACGATCACCGCAGAGACGCCGATCCGGGTCGCGAGCACCCAGAGCCTCGTGGTGGACGTGCGTTGAGCTGGCCTGCGGTGCGAGGACAGGGACGTGTGATCCGGAGGGAAACGGGGCAGACTGGCCGCGGACCAACGGCGTACGGCATGGACACGGGCGGTCACCGCCCTCGACCCGGAGAGAGACACATGAGGAAGCTGATCGGAGTGGTGGGCGTCGGAGTCACTGCGTGGCTGCTGGCGAGTCCCGGAGCTGCCCACGCCGACATCTCGAGCCCCGAGGGCGCCGCGGGTGGCGGCGAGACGCCGGGTGGCTACTCCGCGTACGCGGTCAGGCTCGAGGGTGACTACTCGGTGAGCCTCGCCGGACGGGTCTCCCTCCCCGCGCCTCGCTGCTGGTGGACGGAGGTGGAGGCCCCGGACCCGAACAACGCCGAAGGTGTGCGGGACTGGTTCGCTGCGTACCTCTCCAGCCACGGTCCTTCGAGCGCTGGCGGCGGTGCCTACGTCCAGGCGTCGGCCCGTCACCCCGAGGCCTTCGACGCGGCCGTCGACGCGGACAGGGAGGGGGCGGGAGTGACCTGGTACAAGCTCGAGTACGACCGAAGCATGACCCCCGCCGAGCTCGTCGGCGCCGGGTGCACCGACTGGGCCGTCCAGGGAGGAGCCATGGTCGGCGACGTGCCGATCATGTACAACTACTTCCCCTTCCAGACGCCCAGGCCGCCCGTCGTCGACGTACGGGTGCTCGCTGAGTACGCCTACGAGGTCATGAACCTCGTGTCACCGGAGCTCGACTGGAACCCCAAGATCGCCGGCCGGAACAACGCGGCACTGATCAACCTCCCGACCTGGATGTGGGTCCGTGACGCGGAGGCCGTCGACACCCGCGAGGTGACGGCGTCGGTCGGGACGGTCAGCGTCACGGTGACGGCTGAACCGGGCACGATGCTCGTCCGGTCCGAGGCAGGATCGGCGTCGTGCGACGCGAGCCAGGCCACCACGTCGTACCGGGCCGGACGCGACGAATCCTCGGCCTGCACCGTCAGTTTCTCGAAGGAGTCCTACGGGGTGGAGGGTGGCTTCGCCGTCGTGGCGGAGGTGCCCTGGACTGCGTCGTGGAGGTCCGGCGCCGAGGGTGGTGCACTCGGGCCCAGGCCAAGGTGGGTAAGGGAGACGACGTCCGTCCCCGTCTCGGGGTCACAGGCCCTCGTGACCCAGGTCAACTGACGGTGAGGCGCGAGCCCTCGGGTTCGCCCTCGTCCCAGGGGTCGCCCGGGCGAACTAGAGTGGAGACGATGTCTTCCACGGCCCCCCACCCCGCCCCCCTCGACGCCAGCTCGGTCGCCGCGAGCGTGATCCGCACCCTCGGGGACGAGCTGCTCCACTTCCGCCGTGACCTCCACCGGCGTCCGGAGCTGTCGTGGCGCGAGACGCGCACCACCGAGCTGGTGGCCCAGCGCCTCGAGGCGGCAGGGTTGCGGGTGCGCCGGCTCCCGCGCAGCGGCCTCGTCGCCGAGCTGGGCGAGAGCGGGCCCGTGGTCGCGTTGCGCGGCGACCTCGACGCGCTTCCAGTGGCCGACCTGACCACCGACGAGTGGAGCTCGACGGTTCCGGGCGTGAGCCACGCCTGCGGCCACGACGTGCACACCACGGCGCTGCTCGGCGCCGGGCTCGCACTGGCCGCCGTGCGCGACGCGGGGCTCCTGCAGGGCCGCGTACGCCTGCTCTTCCAGCCCGCCGAGGAGGTCATGCCCGGCGGTGCCCTCGACTTCATCGCCCAGGGCGCGCTCGACGACGTCGTGCAGGTCTTCGGGCTGCACTGCGACCCGAGCCTCGACGTCGGTCAGGTCGGCCTGCGTGAGGGGCCGTTGACCGGTGCCGCCGACCTGCTGCGGGTGGGTCTGCGCGGCAAGGGCGGCCACACGTCGCGCCCGCACCTCACCCAGGACCTCACCTTCGCCCTCGGCAAGCTCATCACCGAGCTGCCCGCCGTGCTCTCGCGCCGCCTCGACCCGCGCGCCGGCGCCAGCGTCGTCTGGGGCCGGGTGGAGGCCGGGTCGGCCCCCAACGTCATCCCCGCCACCGGCATGCTCGCCGGCACCGTGCGGATGCTCGACGCGGTGGCCTGGGCCGAGGCCGAGCACATCATCTCCGAGATCGTCCACCAGATCGTGGGGCCCTACGGGATCGTCGCCGACGTCGGCTACCAGCGCGGCGTGCCGCCGGTGGTCAACACCCACGCCTCCACCGCCGTCCTCACCCGGGCCGTCGAGGCGGCGCTGGGGGAGGAGGGCGCGGTGCCGACGGTGCAGAGCCTCGGCGGTGAGGACTTCGGCTGGTTCCTCGACCGCGTCCCGGGTGCCATGGGGCGGTTGGGCACGCGTACGCCCGGTGGCCCGACGTACGACCTGCACCAGGGAGACCTGCGCATCGACGAGCGCGCCGTCGCGATCGGCGCCCGCGTGCTCGCCGAGGCGGCGCTCGAGGCTGCCCGGGAGACGGAAGAGGCGGGCCACCTCAGCGACTGAGGTGACCCGCCTGCGTCCGGATCAGGACTTGCGGTACGGGATGCCGCTCGCGGCCGGCGGCCGGGACCGGCCGACGAAGCCCGCGACGGCCAGCAGCGTGACCAGGTAGGGGAGCATCAGCATGAACTCGCTGGGCACCGGTGCGCCGATGACGCTCAGCGTGCCCTGCAGGGCGAAGCCGAAGAGCAGCGCGGCCAGCGTGGCCTTGATCGGGTCCCACTTGCCGAAGATGACCGCCGCCAGGGCGATGTAGCCCGCGCCGTCGGTGATCTCGCGGTTGAATCCCTGGACCGAGACGAGCGAGTAGAAGGCTCCGCCGGCCCCGGCGATCGCGCCGGCCAGGATCACCGTGGTGTAGCGCGTCCTGATGACGTTGATGCCGACGGTGTCGGCGGCCTTCGGGTGCTCACCCACCGCACGCACGCGCAGGCCCCACCGGGTGCGGTAGAGCGCGTAGGTGACGGCCGCGACCACGACGTAGAGCAGGTAGACGATCGGCGACTGCTTGAAGAGCGCCGAGCCCAGGACCGGGATGTCGCTGAGGACCGGGATGGCCCACTGGGAGAGCCGCGGAGGCGTGTTGAGGCCCTCCGGGTTCTCGGCCAGCACCTGGGAGAACATGAAGTTGGTGACGCCGAGGACCAGGACGTTGAGCACGACACCGACGATGACCTGCTCCACGAAGTAGGTGATCGTGAAGACCGCCAGGATCACCGCGACCAGCGCACCGGCCAGCATGGCGCCCAGGACGCCCGCCCACGCGGAGCCGAAGATCGAGCCGACCAGGGCAGCGGCGAAGGCGCCGGCCAGGAGCTGGCCGTCGATCGCGATGTTGACGACGCCGACGCGCTCGCCGAGGACGCCACTCATGGCGCCGAAGACCAGCGGGATGGCCAGCAGGATGGTGCCGGCGAGCAGGCCGTCCACCCGCAGGGTGGCGTCCGCGCCCGCCCACGACAGGAAGGCGGTCAGCGCCACCAGGGCGAAGAGCGCGATGAGCCATCCTGGCGTACGCCGTCGGGCGACGTAGCGGCGGACCGACTCGGCGGTGAGCGCCACCAGCACGACGACCAGGACCCAGGCCGTGGTGGTCGCGGGCACGGTCACGTCGGGCACGGTGAAGAAGTCGCCGGCGCGGGAGAAGCGGAACGTGGTGTCTCCGCTCTGGGCACCGAAGAGCAGGAGGGAGGCCATCGCCAGGATGGCGAGGGCGAAGGTGATGGGGGCCTTGGCGCTGACGACGTCGACGACGCGCAGGCTCTCGTCAGCCGGCTGAGCTCCCGACTCGGTCACGGTCACGGTGCTCACTTGGCCTCCTTCGAGGGCAGGCGGAAGATGGCGCGCACCAGGGGCGGTGCGGCGAGGAAGAGGACCAGGAGAGCCTGGAGGATCAGCACCAGGTCGACGGAGACGTTCTCGGAGGCCTGCATGGTGAAGCCACCTGCCTTGAAGGCACCGAAGAGCAGGCCGGCGAAGAAGATGCCGACCGGGTTGGAGCGGCCCAGCAGCGCCACGGTGATGGCGTCGAATCCGATGCCGGCGTCCAGCCCCTGGGTGACACCGGTCGGCGTCGTGCCGAGCGACTGGTTGGCGCCGGCCAGGCCGAGGAGCGCGCCGGAGATCAGCATGACGGTGATGTAGACGCGTCCGACGCTGATGCCAGCGGTGCTGGCGGCGTTCGGGTTCTCGCCGACGGCCCGGAAGCGGTAGCCCATGGCCGAGCGGCTCAGCACCCACCACACGAAGACCGTCGCGAGCACCGCGAGCAGGAAGCCCGAGTGCAGCGTGAACCTGTCTCCCAGCATCTGGGGGAGCAGGGCACTCTCGGGGGTGGGCTCGGACTTCGGCTGGGTGGAGCCCGGGGCCTGGAGGAGGCCCTGCTCGCCCAGCGCGTAGGCGACGAGGTAGAGCGCCACGTAGTTGAGCATGATCGTCACGATGACCTCGTGGGCCCCGGTGCGAGCCTTGAGCAGGCCAGCCAGCGCGCCCCACAGTCCGCCCACGACGATCGCCGCCAGGACGCCGGCCGCCGGGTGGATCCAGACGGTGGGGTCGAGCCAGTCGGGCACCCAGGACAGGAACGAGGGGAGCGACCAGCTGGGCGGGGTCCAGGCCAGGACGACCCAGGCCGCCGCGGAGCCGCCCAGCAGCATCTGTCCTCGTCCACCGATGTTGAACAGGCCCGCACGGAAGGCGAGACCGACACCCAGGCCACCGAGGATCAGCGGTGCTGCGTAGCGCAACGTCAGGGTGAGGGGTCGGACCTGTGCGGCGAGGTCGTCGACGCGGGGGTTCCAGATCGAGCCCCGAAGGAAGGCCGAGTAGGCACCGCTGATCGACTCCCAGGCAGCGACGAAGAAGTCGCTCGGGCGGGAGAAGACGTAGCCCAGCGTGTCCTGCACGTCGGGGTCGGTGGCGATGATGAGGAGCGATCCCACGACCAGCGACATCAGCACGGAGAGGGCCGCCACGAGGGCGCCTCCGCCGGTGATGGCCTTCGCGGTCACCCGCCAGTTCGGCTCCTGCGAGGGGGTGCCGGCGGGGGTCGTCGTGGCCCCTGCGCCGGCGAGGGGCGCGCCCTCACCGGTTCCGCCGTCCACGACGTCGCGTGATCCGTCGCTGGTCATGCCTCAACTCCTGCGGGTCGTTCGCCGGCCATCATCAGGCCGAGCACGTCACGGGGGTGTCGGCGGGGACGATCCCGACCACCTGGCCCCGGTAGAGCACCATGATGCGGTCCGCCAGCGCGACGACCTCGTCGAGCTCGGCGGAGACGAGCAGGACGGGGATGCCCGAGTCGCGCGCTACCACGACCTGCTGGTGGATGAACTCGATCGACCCCACGTCGACGCCACGCGTGGGCTGCGAGGCGACGAGCAGGCGGAGG